>NZ_BDBA01000180.1 GCF_001612745.1 Nocardia amamiensis NBRC 102102
CGACACCGTCCGCGGCCGCGAAGGCGCCGACCCGGCGGCCGTCGCGTTCGACGCGGTGGCCGCGGGCGTCGAGCACGGTGTCGACGTGGTGCTCATCGACACCGCGGGCCGGCTGCACACCAAGACCGGCCTGATGGACGAGCTGGGCAAGGTCAAGCGCGTCGTGGAGAAGAAGGCCGCCGTCGACGAGGTCCTGCTGGTGCTGGACGCCACCGTCGGCCAGAACGGACTGAACCAGGCGCGGGTGTTCGCCGAGGTGGTCGACATCACCGGTGTGGTGCTCACCAAGCTGGACGGGACGGCCAAGGGCGGCATCGTCTTCCAGGTCCAGCACGAATTGGGCGTGCCGGTGAAGCTGGTCGGTCTCGGTGAGGGCGCCGACGACCTGGCCCCGTTCGAGCCCGCCGCGTTCGTGGACGCGCTGTTGGGCTGATTCTCCTGGTCCTTCGAAAAGGGTTGAGCCCGCGGCCTTCCGCGTAAACGGCGCGCCGCGCGTCCGAGGCATCGGTGCGAGGCAGGTCACACCCCGAATGTTTGCCGACTCCCGCTCGGCGATAGCGAATGTCCGATTTCGCGGACACGCCGCTCACAGCTTCGGCAAACATCTGGTGTACATCACGAAACGTGGTAGCAACACAGGTGCGCCATCCGTTCACACAGGCGAAACACCACAGCTCAACGGATGAAACACCGAGTGAGGACCCTTCTGTGCAGGTCCATTTGCCGGAATCGGCTGGGCCCGAGATGAGGAGGACATTAAGGTGGCATTTCCGCTTACCGGTGCGCCGGACACCGGTGATACCGCATGGATGCTGGCGAGTTCGGCGCTGGTGTTGCTGATGACACCGGGCCTGGCATTTTTCTACGGCGGCATGGTCCGGTCGAAGAACGTGCTCAACATGATCATGATGAGCATCAGCGCGATGGGCGTGGTCGGCGTGCTGTGGTCGCTGTACGGATACTCGACGGCATTCGGCGACAACAAGTTCGGCGTGATCGGCGACCCGACGCAGTTCTTCGGCCTGAAGGGCTTGATCGGTGGTAACTCCGTCGCCGAGGTCAAGGACGCGGCAGGCGCCATCACGACGGAGGCGGTGAACATTCCGCTCGCGGGCACGATTCCGGCGACGGTCTTCGTCGCATTCCAGCTGATGTTCGCCATCATCACGGTTGCCCTCATCTCGGGCGCGGTCGCCGATCGCCTGAAGTTCAGCGCGTGGCTGCTGTTCACCGGCATCTGGGCCACGGTGGTCTACTTCCCGGTCGCGCACTGGGTGTTCGACTTCGACGTGAAGGACGCCGACGGCAACGTCGTGCACGAGGGCGGCTGGATCGCCAACGACCTGCTCGCGGTCGACTTCGCCGGCGGCACGGCGGTGCACATCAACGCCGGTGCGGCCGGTCTGGCGCTGGTGCTGGTGCTCGGCAAGCGCAAGGGCTGGCCGACCACGCCGTTCCGCCCGCACAACCTGCCGTTCGTCATGCTCGGCGCCGGTCTGCTGTGGTTCGGCTGGTTCGGCTTCAACGCCGGTTCCGCGGTGACCTCCGGTGGCCTCGCCGGTTCGACGTTCATCATCACCACCATCGCGACCTGCGCCGCGATGCTGGCCTGGCTGCTGGTGGAGAAGATCCGCGACGGCAAGCCCACCTCGCTGGGCGCTGCCTCGGGCATCGTGGCCGGTCTGGTGGCCATCACCCCGTCGTGTTCCTCGGTGAACGTGCTCGGCGCGCTCGCCATCGGCGTGGTCGCGGGCGCGCTGTGCGCCCTCGCGGTGGGCCTGAAGTTCAAGTTCGGCTTCGACGACTCGCTCGACGTGGTCGGCGTGCACCTGGTCGGCGGCATCGTCGGCACCCTGATGGTCGGTTTCGTCGCGGCGCCCGAGGCGGGTGCGGCCAAGACCGGTCTGCTCTACGGCGGCGGTGTCGACCAGCTGTGGCGCCAAGCGGTGGGTGCCGGTGTGGTACTTGCCTTCTCCTTCATCGCGACGCTGATCATTGCCTATATCGTGAAGTTCACCATTGGGCTGCGCGTGAGTGAGGAAGAAGAGTCGGTGGGCTTGGACGAGTCCGAGCACGCGGAAACCGCCTACGACTTCGCCGCTCTGGGTAGCACGGCACGTTCTGCCAAGGAGGCATGACGAACATGAAACTGATCACCGCAATCGTCAAACCGTTTACGCTCGAGGACGTCAAGAGCGGGCTCGAGCAGGCGGGCGTGTTGGGCATGACCGTCAGCGAGGTACAAGGGTACGGCCGCCAGAAGGGCCACACCGAGGTGTACCGCGGCGCCGAGTACTCGGTCGATTTCGTCCCGAAGGTCCGCGTCGAGGTCGTAGTGGACGACGCGTCCGTCGACAAGGTCGTCGAGGTGATCGTGGAGGCGTCCCGGACCGGCAAGATCGGCGACGGCAAGGTCTGGGTCACCCCGGTGGAGTCGATCATCCGGGTGCGGACCGGCGAACGCGGCACCGACGCGCTGTAACGAATCTCGAGTAGAGCGGCGGCCCCGCTCCCACCGGAGCTCCCGGTCGGAGCGGGGCCGCACGCGTGAAATGGGCGGTGGGTTGTGGGTAGTCAGCACGAGCACGGCGGTGACCCGAAGGTGACCGAAGAAGTCAACGGCAAGATCTCCAACGCGGCGGCCGACCTGGTCCGCGCACGAACCCAACTGCTCGACGGCGGCCTGCCCCGCAACCCTCGGCTCGACGCGGAGTCGCTGCGCCAGGCCCTGGTCGACCTCTTCGAACTGTGGCTCACCAGCAAGGGCGCCGAACTGGGCATCACCGCCGACAGCGGTCTGGCCGTGGTGGCGGTCGGCGGTCTGGGCCGCGGCGAGATGCTGCCGTACTCGGATCTGGATCTGATGCTGCTGCACGACGACGTCGACCCCGCCCGGGTGGCCGAGGTCGCCGACCAGCTCTGGTACCCGTTGTGGGACGCGCACATCAAGCTCGACCACAGCGTGCGGACCGTGCCGCAGGCGCTGCGGGTGGCCGCCGACGATCTCATCGCCGCACTGGGCATGCTCGAAGCCAGGCACATCGTCGGCGACCAGGAATTGAGCAACCTGCTGATCGGCGGCGTGCGCCGGGAATGGCGCACCGGAATCCGCAACCGCTTCGACGACCTCATCGCCCAGGCCCAGGCCAGATGGGAGCGCAACGGCGAGATCGCGCACCGCGCCGAGCCCGATCTGAAGAACGGGCGCGGCGGCCTACGCGACATCCAGCTGCTCGACGCGCTGGCCATCGCCCAGCTCACCGACGCCATGCCCGGCCTCGGGCCGGACGTACCCGGCGGCGGATTGAAGCAGGCGCATCGTCGCCTGCTGGACGTGCGCACCGAACTGCACCGGGTCGCCGGCCGCTCCCGCGACCAGTTGCGCGCCCAGGACGCCGACGAGATCGGCGCGGCCCTGCGCATCGGCGACCGCTTCGATCTGGCTCGTACGCTGAGCGATTCGGCGCGCACGGTGAGCTATTCCGTGGATGTCGGGTTGCGCACCGCGGCCAACGCGCTCCCGCGCCGGGGGCTGGCGCGGCTGCGCCGGATGCCGGTGCGCAGGCCACTCGACGAGGGTGTCGTCGAGCATGCCGGTGAGGTCGTGCTCGCCCGCGACGCGCGCCCCCAGCGCGACCCCGGCCTGATCCTGCGGGTGGCGGCGGCCTCGGCGCAGACCGGGCTGCCGATGTCGGCCACCACGCTGAACCGGCTTTCCGAAGACGCGCCCGAGCTGCGCGAGCCGTGGCCGAAAGACGCCCTCAACGACCTGCTGGTCCTGCTCGGCACGGGCCGCGGCGCCATCGACGCGATCGAGGCGCTGGACCGGACCGGTCTGTGGGGCAGGCTGCTTCCGGAGTGGGGCGCCGTGCGCGATCTGCCACCGCGCGATGTCCTGCACACCTGGACCGTCGACCGTCACCTCGTCGAGGCGGTCGCCTATGCCAGCGCGATCAGCACCCGGGTGGCCCGGCCGGACCTGCTGGCCCTCGGCGCGCTGCTGCACGACATCGGCAAGGGTCGCGCAGGCGACCACAGCGTCGTCGGCGCGGAGCTGGCCACCCACATCGGCAGGCGGCTGGGCCTGTGGCCCTCGGACGTGCGCACGCTCAGCGCGGTCGTCCGCCACCATCTGCTGCTGCCGGAAACCGCGACGCGGCGCGATCTGACCGATCCCGAGACGGTGCGGTTCGTGGTCGACACACTCGATGGCGATCCTCAGCTGCTGGAGCTGCTGCACACGCTGGCAGAGGCGGATTCGCTGGCCACCGGCCCCGGCGTGTGGGGTGACTGGAAGGCGTCGTTGATCGGCGAGCTGGTGCGGCGCTGCCGGATGGTGATGGCAGGCGATCCGCTGCCGACGCCGGAGCCCATCGCGCCGGAACTGGTCGAGAAGGCGCAGGCGGGTGGGGTGCACGTCGACCTGAAGCCAGGGGACAGTAAATACACCTATACGGTCACCGTCATCGCCCCCGACACTCCGGGCCTGCTCTCCGATGCTGCGGGGGTGCTCGCGCTGCACTCGTTGCGCGTACTGTCGGCGGCACTGGGCGTCGAAGGCGATTTCGCCGTGGACACTTTCGTTGTCTCGCCCAAATTCGGCGACCCGCCGGATCCGGGGTTGCTGCGCCAGGAACTGATCCGCGCCACCGCGGGAGACCTGGACGTGTCTGCGGCGCTGGCCAAACGCGAGCGTGCGGCGACCAGCATCGGCCGGGCCCGCTACGCGCAGGCGCCACCGCGGGTGATCTGGTTGGACACTGCGGTGCCCGGCCAAGTGATCCTGGAGCTGCGCGCCGAGGACCGGGTCGGGTTGCTCAGCCGTCTGGCCGCCGAACTGGCGAGCTGCGGGGCGGATGTCCGCTGGGCCAAAGTGGTCACGATGGGGTCGGCGGTGGTCGACAGTTTCTGCCTCGATTTAAGCCAAGAGGACGCTCCCGCGCGCCGGGAAGCGATCGAGAAAGCGATTCTCGCGGTGGTTCCCAGAACTGCGCCAAAGCCGCTGGAAAACGACGCGACAATCTGAAAAATATGTCTTGACCTGCAATTTTGTCCGGTAATCAATCTGTTGCAGGATATTTGCTGAATAAGAGCTCCGGCTCGGCGGCGCGCCCCTACGATCTAGAGCGTCTGGCTATCGCGAGCACGAGGGGAGCAGGTCGGTGGCAATTGAAGTCGTTTCGGCGTCGACAATGACAAGTGACGAGACCACGCATATGGCGCGCTGCGTCGGCGGTGACCGCTGGGTGGTCTCCTGGCTCCCCGGACGCACCTTGACCGGACGGCAGGCGGTGACCGCGATGACGATCGCGACCACGGTCGCCACCTCGCCCATCCCGAGCACGGCGGAATGGGCCGTCCTCGACAACCTGGCCCTCGAGCTGGGACTGACCGCCAACGAGGCGGTGTTCATGGTCACCGAGGAGAACCGGGACTACCGGACACCGCCCAAACCGCGCCGTCGCGTGCTCGACTAGCGGACCCGCCGCGCCGGAAAGGACGCACCGCCTGCGCGATCACGCGGGCGATCCCATTACCCTGGGAGAGAATTGTGACGTCCCCCGAGATCAGGAGCGCGATCGGTGTTCGAATCCCTGTCCGACCGGCTTACCGGTGCCCTCAAGGATCTGCGTGGTAAGGGGCGTCTGTCACCGGCCGACATCGACGCGACCTGTCGGGAAATCCGCCTCGCCCTGCTCGAGGCCGATGTGGCGCTGCCCGTGGTGCGCGGTTTCATCGGGCGGATCAAGGAGCGCGCCAAGGGCGCGGAGGTCTCCGCGGCGCTGAACCCGGCCCAGCAGGTCGTGAAGATCGTCAACGAGGAGCTCGTCGGCATCCTCGGCGGCGAGACCAGACGACTGAACCTGGCCAAGAATCCGCCGACGGTGATCATGCTCGCCGGTTTGCAGGGTTCCGGTAAGACCACACTCGCGGGCAAGCTGGCGAAACTGTTGAAGGGCCAGGGGCATCAGCCGCTGCTGGTGGCCTGTGACCTGCAGCGCCCCGGCGCCGTCACGCAGCTGCAAGTGGTCGGCGAGCGCGCAGGCGTGCCCGTCCACGCGCCGCATCCCGGCACCTCCGTCGGTGGTGGCGACAACCCGCTGGGCATCTCGGCCGCCGACCCGGTGAACGTGGCCAGCGGCGGTGTCGAGGAAGCGCGGCAGAAGCAGTACGACGTCGTCATCGTCGACACCGCGGGTCGTCTCGGTATCGACGAGGAGCTGATGCGGCAGGCCGCGGGCATCCGCGACGCCGTGCAGCCGGACGAGACCCTCTTCGTGCTCGACGCGATGATCGGTCAGGACGCGGTCAGCACGGCGGAGGCGTTCCGCGACGGCGTCGGCTTCACCGGCGTGGTGCTCACCAAGCTCGACGGCGACGCCCGCGGTGGCGCGGCGCTGAGCGTCCGCGAGGTCACCGGTGTCCCCATCCTGTTCGCCTCCACCGGTGAGAAGCTGGAGGACTTCGACGTCTTCCATCCGGACCGCATGGCCAGCCGCATCCTCGGCATGGGCGACGTGCTCACCCTGATCGAGCAGGCCGAGCAGGTCTACGACGCCAAGCAGGCCGAGGAGGCCGCCCGCAAGATCGGCAGCGGCGAGCTCACCCTCGAGGACTTCCTCGACCAGATGCTGGCCATCCGCAAGATGGGCCCGATCGGCAACCTGCTCGGCATGCTGCCCGGCGCGGGTCAGATGAAAGACGTGCTCGCCCAGGTCGACGACAAGCAACTCGACCGCGTGCAGGCGATCATCCGCGGCATGACCCCGGCCGAACGGGACAACCCGAAGATCATCAACGCGTCTCGCCGCCTGCGCATCGCCAACGGCTCCGGCGTCCAGGTCTCCGAGGTCAACCAGCTCGTCGACCGCTTCTTCGAGGCCAAGAAGATGATGGCGATGATGGGCCGCCAGATGGGGCTGCCCGGCTCCCGCCGCGGCAGCGCGAAGAAGGGCAAGAAAGGCAAGAAGGGCGGCCGCGGCCCGACTCCGCCGAAGGTGCGCGGCGGATTCCCGGGGATGGGTGGCATGACGGGGATGCCCGCCGGCATGCCCGACCTGTCCAACATGCCCGCCGGGCTCGACGAGCTGCCTCCTGGCCTCGAGGGCTTCGACATCTCCAAGCTGAAGTTCCCGAAAAAGTAGACGCCGGGCCCGAATGCCGCGCACTCTCCGCGCGGCGTTCGCGTGCCCGGCGGCACGCCGCGCTCTCCCGCCACTCTCGGTGACGGTCCCGCGGACTCGACAAGTAGGTTGGAGGCTGCCGACGACGTCCAGGAGGGTGCTGTGCATCTGCGAGGAGTGGTTCTCCCCGGCGACGAGGTGCGCGATCTCTGGGTGCGGGACGGGCTGGTGTCCTTCGAGCCCGTCCCCGGGGCCGAAACACTGTGCAGCAGCGGGTGGATCGTGCCCGGACTCGTCGACGCGCACTGCCACGTCGGTATCCGGTACGGCGGAGGTCACGAGGACCGGGCGGGCGCCGTCGCGCAAGCCGAGATCGAACGCGAAGCCGGTGCGCTGCTGCTGCGCGACGCGGGTTCCCCGATCGACACCCGGTTCATCGACGAGCATGACGAACTGCCGCGCATCATCCGCGCCGGCCGCCATATCGCCCGGCCCAAGCGCTACATCCGCGAGCTCGGCATCGAACTCGACGACGAACGCGACCTGCCGGAGATCGTCGCCGAGCAGGCCCGCCTCGGCGACGGTTGGGTGAAGATCGTCGGGGACTGGATCGACCGCTCCGTGGGCGACCTGCGCCCGCTGTGGAGCGACGCGATCCTGAAGGAGGCCATCGAGGCCGCGCACGCCAATGGCGCCAGGGTCACCGCGCACGTCTTCGGCGAGGACGCGCTGCCCGGCTTGATCAACGCGGGTATCGACTGCCTGGAACACGGCACCGGCCTCACCGACGACACCATCGAGATGATGGTCGAGCACGGCACCGCCTTGGTCCCCACCTTGGTCAATATCGACACCTTTCCCGAGATCGCCGACAGCGCGGGCAAATTCCCGGTCTACGCCGCGCACATGCGCGACCTGCACCGCCGGATACGGGGCACGGTCGCCGCCGCGCACGAGGCGGGCGTACCCATTTTCGCCGGCACCGACGCCGGCGGTGCCATCCGGCACGGGCGCATCGCCGACGAGATCGCCGCGCTCGGCGCCGCGGGCCTGTCCCGGCACGACGCGCTCGGCGCGGCCTCCTGGGATGCCCGCGGCTGGCTCGTACGGCCGGGCATCGAGCCCGGCGCGCCCGCGGATTTCGTTGTCTACCAGCAGGACCCGCGCACCCATCCGGAAGCGCTCACCGCACCGTACGCCGTCGTGCTGCGCGGCCGCGTGTACGGCGGACGCGGGCCGGTCACCGGTCATCGATAATTCGTCATTCGCTTCGGTGACGGACTTCGTCGGCTGCGCCCGGTAGGGTCGACTCCGTGACCATTCGCCTCGGTTATCAAATGCCCAACTTCAGCTACGGCAAGTCGGTGCGCGAACTGTTCCCGACGGTCATCGCGCAGGCCAGGGAGGCCGAAGCCGCCGGTTTCGACACCGCTTTCGTGATGGACCACTTCTATCAGCTGCCCGGCATCGGCACTCCGGACGACCCGATGCTCGAGGCGTACACCGCCCTCGGCGGCCTAGCCACGGCGACGGAGCGAATCCAGTTGTCGGCCTTGGTGACCGGCAACACCTACCGCAACCCCGCCATGCTCGCCAAGACCGTCACCACGCTGGACGTGGTCAGCGGCGGCCGCGCGGTGCTCGGTATCGGCGCGGGCTGGTTCGAGCTCGAGCACCGATCCTTCGGCTACGAGTTCGGCACGTTCACCGATCGCTTCGAGCGGCTCGAGGAGGCGCTGCAGATCATCCAGCCGATGCTGCGCGGCCGGCGGCCCACCTTCGACGGCAAGTGGTACCACGTCGAGAACGCGATGAACGAGCCGCGCGTGCGCGAGGACGTGCCGATCCTGCTCGGCGGCAGCGGCGAGAAGAAGACCTTCCGCCTGGCGGCCCGCTTCGCCGACCACCTCAACCTCATCTGCAACGCCTCCGAACTGCCGCGCAAAATCGAGGTTCTGCGCGAACGCTGCGCCGAGGCCGACCGCGACCCCGCGACGTTGGAAACCAGCTACCTGTGCTTTCTGATGGTGGACGAGGACGGCGACCGGGTTCGCAAGCAGCAACAGGATTACTTGAGCCGCATGGGAATCGACCTGTCGGCGCTGTCGGAATCCGAACGGAAGCAGACCCCGGCCGACCGTCAGTTCGTCGGCACACCGGACGAGGTTGCCGAGCAGCTGCGGACCCGTGTTCTCGACCACGGCGTCGATGGCCTGATCGTCAATATGATCTTCCAGGGACACGAGCAGGGCGCGGTCGAACTCGTCGGACGCACCCTGGCGCCGCTGGTGGCCTGACGAGCCGGAACCGGACGCGAATGCCGTTGTCGCCGGATACAATCGGCCGATGATAGCTCCTCCGTGGCGAGCGTCGTACGGTGTCGACGCGCCGTCGGTGCTGCTGTTGCTGGGAGTTCTCGCGGTCGGCTATCTCGCCGCCGCACTGGTGGTGGCGCTGTTCGGGCAGCCGCGTCCGAGCCTGCTGCTCCTCCTGATCGGCATCGTGCTCGCCGCGCAGTTCGGGCTGTTCCTGCACGCGACCCTCCGGGGTAAATTCCGGGTCTGGGCGGGTCTGCTCGACGACCTCGAACTGCACGGCGACGAACTACTCCTCGACATGGGCTGCGGGCGCGGCGCAGTGCTGCTCGCGGCCGCGCGACGGCTGCCCGCCGGGCGTGCCGTCGGCCTCGACCTGTGGTGCTCCGCCGATCACTGCGGCAACACGCCGGCCACCGCCGAGCAGAACGCGCTCGCCGAGAACGTCGCCGATCGCATCGAACTGCGCACGGGCGACATGACCCGGATGCCGTTCCCGGACGGCGCGTTCGACGTGGTGGTGTCCAGCCTGGCCATTCACGCCATCGGGACCGCGCAGGGGCGTGACGACGCCGTCCGCGAGGCATGCCGTGTCCTGCGTCCCGGCGGCAAGCTGGTCATCGTCGATATCGGCAACACCCGGCGATACCGCGCCACCTTGGCCGGGAGCGGTGCGACCGGGCTCACCCACCGCACCCTCGGGTGGCGCATGTGGTGGGGTGGCCCCTGGGTGCCCACCCGCGCCCTGACCGCCACCGCCGCCTCTCGATAGGGTCGGTCACCGACGCCGTGGCGCCGCATCGAAGCTCGCCCGGCCCCCAGCGATGAATTCCAGCGGTGGCTCGCGTCTGCACTGACGAGGGGTGCAGCCGATGGGAGGCACATATGCGGGAATTGATCGTGACCGAGAACATCACGCTCGACGGGGTGATCGAGGCGACGGACTGGTTCGATGTCGCCGACCGGGAAGGGGTCGATCAGTCCGACCTCGTCGCGGAACTGCGGGAGCAGGCGGCGGCCTCGGACGCCGTGCTGTTCGGCCGGGTCACCTTCGAGCAGATGCGTGGGTACTGGCCGAACCGGACCGACGACACCAGCGGAGTGACCGATCACCTGAACAAGGTGACGAAATACGTGGTGTCCAGGTCGCTACGCGAGCCGGAGTGGGACAACACGGTGATCCTGCGCGGTCCGCTGGCCGAGGAGATCGCCGCGATCAAGGCAGCGCCGGGGCGGGACATCGTCGCCACCGGCAGCATCCGGCTGGTCCGGGCGCTGGTCGCCGCCGACCTGGTCGACGAGTACCGCCTGTTCGTCTACCCCGTGGTGCTCGGCGCGGGTGAGCGGCTCTTCGCGGACGCGCCCCGGCTCCCGGCACTGCGTCTGGTCGAGACCCGGCCGTTCCGCTCCGGCGTGGTGCTGCTGAGGTATCGCCGTCGATAGTCAGTCCAGGGCCCGGAAGAGACCCGAAACGAGGACCCGCAGCGTGCGGAACACTCCGGGCACCACGTACTCGGTCAGTGCCGGATCGCCGAGTTCGGCCGCGATCTCGCGGTTGATGCCGTCCCTGCGCCTGCGTTTGCGACGGAAGATTCCCATGCCTCGTTATTGCGCGTTGGTCGCTCGGTGTGAACAACGGCCGCGATTTCTGGCGCGATCGTGCCGTCTGGCACAATGGACCACCGTCCTTCCGGACAAGTGTCAGCCCGTCTCCGGTTCCGTACCGCGCGGCGGTCACACACTCGAAAGCGCAAAACCGGGCTCGCAGACCATGCGGGTCGCCGCATTGCGTCGTGACCAACCAACGAAAGGCAGATCAGCAGTGGCTGTTCGCATCAAGCTCACCCGCCTGGGCAAGATCCGCAACCCGCAGTACCGCGTCGTCGTCGCGGACGCCCGCACCCGCCGGGACGGCCGGGCCATCGAGTCCATCGGCAAGTACCACCCGAAGGAAGAGCCGTCGCTCATCGAGATCGACTCCGAGCGCGTGCAGTACTGGCTGGGTGTCGGCGCGCAGCCGACCGAGCCGGTCCTCCAGCTGCTGAAGATCACCGGTGACTGGCAGAAGTTCAAGGGCATCGACGGCGCCGAGGGCACCCTGAAGGTCAAGCCGTCGAAGCCGTCGAAGCTGGACCTGTTCAACGCCGCGCTGGCCGCCGCCGACAACGAGCCGGTCGCCGAGGCGGTCACCCCCAAGAAGAAGGCCGCCAAGAAGGACGCCGGAGAAGGCGCCGAGGCTGCTGAGGCCGCCGAGTAATGAGTCGGCATTACCCGTCCACTCTGTACCCGTCTCGAGCCGTCGATAGACCGGCTCCGACGACGGGGGAGTCGCGTCTCGAGGTGATGGAACAGTGAGCGCCGTAGTCGCCGATGCCGTCGAGCACTTGGTGCGCGGCATCGTCGCCAACCCCGACGACGTCCGCGTCGAGCTGATCACCGGTCGCCGCGGACGCACGGTCGAGGTGCACGTTCATCCCGATGACCTGGGCAAAGTGATCGGCCGCGGTGGACGTACCGCGACCGCACTGCGCACCCTGGTCGCCGGTATCGGCGGCCGGGGCATCCGGGTCGACGTGGTCGACACCGACCAGTAGATGGAACTCGTCGTCGGACGGGTCGCCAAGGCGCACGGTGTGCGCGGCGAACTTGTCGTCGAGGTGCGCACGGACGAGCCCGAGGAGCGGTTCGCCCCCGGCACTACGCTGCGCGGTCGACTGCCGCGCACCGATGATGTCCGCGACTTCACCGTGGAGTCGGCCCGGGAGCACTCGGGCCGGCTCCTGGTATTTCTCGCCGGAGTCGCCGACCGCACCGCGGCGGACGCGCTGCGCGGCACGCTGCTCGTGGTCGACAGCGCGGATCTGCCGCCGTCGGAGGATCCGGACGAGTTCTACGACTACCAGCTGGAGGGGCTGGAGGTCCGGCTCACCGACGAGACCGTGGTCGGGTCCGTGCGCGAGGTGCTGCATTCCGCGGCGGGGGAATTGCTCGCGGTGCGTGCCGCCGACGACGGGCGGGAGATCCTCATCCCGTTCGTCACCGCGATCGTGCCCACGGTATCGATCGCCGACGGTGTGATCGTCATCGATCCGCCCGAGGGCCTGCTCGACCCGGAATGAGCCGCTGGAGGACCCGATCGCGCGGCGCCCGGCTCGGGGCCGCGGCGACAGGAGACAGGCATGAGAATCGACGTCGTCACGATCTTCCCCGAGTATCTGGAGCCGCTGCGCACGGCGCTGCTCGGCAAGGCGATCGACAAGGAGTTGATCTCCCTGGCGGTGCACGACCTGCGCCGCTGGACGCACGACGTGCACAAGTCGGTCGACGACGCGCCCTACGGCGGCGGGCCCGGCATGGTCATGAAGCCCACCGTCTGGGGTGACGCGCTCGACGAAGTCTGCCCCGACGACGCGCTGCTCGTCGTCCCCACACCGGCCGGCGTGCCATTCACCCAGGCCACGGCGCACCGCTGGGCCGCTGAGCAGCACCTCGTCTTCGCCTGCGGTCGCTACGAGGGCATCGATCAGCGCGTCTTCGACGACGCCGCCCGCCGGGTGCGCGTGGAGGAGGTCAGCATCGGCGATTACGTGCTGATCGGCGGGGAGGCCGCGGTGCTGGTGATGACCGAGGCCGTGGTCCGGCTGCTGCCCGGCGTGCTCGGGAATCAGCAGTCCCACCAAGAGGATTCGTTCTCCGACGGACTGCTCGAGGGTCCCAGCTACACCCGCCCGGTCTCCTGGCGCGGACTCGAGGTTCCACCGATCCTGCTCTCCGGCGACCACGCGAAGGTGGCCGCCTGGCGCCGCGAGCAATCCCTCGCCCGCACCCGCGAACGCCGCCCGGACCTGCTCGCCGATCACGATAGGGCGTCCGGCTCTCAGTAGTAGGTGCCGCGGCCACCCGTGGAGACGTTGCTGATGGCTCTGCGCGATCGACCGAAGGTGCTCGGCATACTCGATTGGTGCACATGATCGTTCACCGCACCACGGAATCGAACATCGTCTACGAGCCTTGTCCGATCCTTACGGCAGCAGCCCGTGGCGCCGCGCCGCAACCACAGCCTCGTGCCGGGAGTGGGCGTCGAGTTTGACCATGGCATTGCGCAGGTAGCTCTTCACGGTTTCCGGTCCGAGTGAGAGACGTTGTGCCGCTTCCTGATTGGTGCAGCCGAGGGCGATCTGGGACAGCACGTCGAGTTCCCGGCGGGACAGCCGCGGACTGTCGGGCAGCGGCTCGCCGACCAGGACGCGGGTGAGTCGCTCGCACACCGCGTGCAGACGCCCGCGCAACCGGTCGTCGTCGGCGGAGCGCGCCATGTCGCGAAGTTCGGCGTGGATGTCGCGGAGTTCCTCGGTGACAGCCGGTGCGGTATCGGCCGACGGCGTGGCCAGCTCCAGCATCCGCAGGCGGCGGTCGACCTCGTCGCGAACGGCGATCTCGGTGGCCAGGCGGCGACCGGCCTGGACGACGAGATCCGCGGTGCGGTCACCGAGCGGAGCCGCGCCCCGGGTGGCGGCATAGAGCACCGCGCGGGAGCGCTGGTCCACGATCACCGGGACGGCGAGCACGGAACGGATGCCCTCGCCGGAGACCGGCGCGTCATAGTCGTGGGTGATCGAGGACGACGTGCGGTAGTCCGCCACCACGGCGGGTCGCCCCGAATCCATCACCCGGCCGCCCAGCCCCGAAGTACGCACGACAGCCAGCCCGCGCAGTCCGTTGGTGACCGTCCCGACGAATTCCGAGAGTAATAGGGCGTCGCCATGGACTTCGCCGCCGAAGACCACTGGCACGCCCGCGGTGCTCGCCACCCAGCGGATCTCGGCGCGTAACGCGTCGGCGTCGCGTGGACGCAGCAGCGCGGTGTGGGTCACGGGACTCACCCCTTTTCGGGGGTAGTGGCCAGGGGGATGTGACCCACATCCTATTGCACACCCGGGTAGAGCTGGATCACCGATAGAGGGGAACCGAAGATGGGCACCGATACCGATCAGCGGGTGCGCGAGCTGCTGGACTGTTACGACCGCGCGGACGCATCGGCGGCGGACCTGCTGTGTGATCGGCACCCGGCCGACCAGGTGGCCTTCACGATCGTCGAGGCCGACCTGTCGTCGACCGACCTCACCTATGGCGAGCTGCGCGAACGCTCGGCCCGATTCGCCGCGGCACTGGCCGGACTCGGCGTCGAGCCCGGCGACCGGGTCGCCACGCTGATGGCGAAGTCGGCGGACCTGGTGGTCGCGCTGCTCGGCATCTGGCGGCGCGGCGCGGTGCACGTCCCGCTGTTCACCGCGTTCGCGCCGTCGGCCATCGCGCTGCGCCTCGACGCGGCTCGGGCGTCGATCGTCATCGCCGACTCCGATCAGGCGCCGAAGCTGGCGCCCGGCACGGATCTGCCCGCGGACCCGCCCTGGCGGCTGATCGTCTCCGGCGCGGAGATGCCGGAGGGGGCAGTGCGCATGGCCGATCTGCTCGATAGCCATTCGGCCACCCACCCGGACGCCGGCCCGGTCGCGGTCGGCGGCGACGGCCTGCTGGTCCAGCTGTTCACCAGCGGCACCACCGGCACGCCCAAAGGCGTCCCGATTCCCCTGCGCGCGCTCGCCTCCTTCCACGCCTATCAGGAGTTCGCGCTGGATGTCCGGCCCGACGATGTGTTCTGGAACGCCGCCGACCCGGGCTGGGCCTACGGCCTCTACTACGCCATCCTCGGCCCGTTGGCCACCGGCATACGCAGCATCCTGCTGCACGCCGGCTTCTCCGCTCCGCTGACCTGGCAGGTGCTGGAGACCTTCGGCGTCACCAATTTCGCCGCCGCGCCGACGGCGTACCGCGCGCTGCGCGCCGAAAGCGCCGCGCCGCCGGTGCACTCCCGGTTGCGTCGCGCGTCCTCGGCGGGCGAGCCGCTGACGCCCGAGGTCGTGGCCTGGTCAACGGAATACCTCGGCGTCGCGGTGCGCGACCACTATGGCCAGACCGAGCACGGCATGGTCATCTGCAATGCCTGGCACGAAGACCTCGACACCGAGACTCCCGCCGGCTCGATGGGGCGCACGCTGCCGGGCTGGACCTGCGCGGTCCTCGCCGAAGACGCTGACACCATCGCTCCCGCCGGCGCATTGGGCCGGGTCGCCATCGACACTGAGCACAGTCCGCTGCTGTGGTTCCTCGGCTATCTCGATGCCCCGGAACGCACCGCACAGCGCTACACCGCCGACGGCCGCTGGTATCTGACCGGCGATGCGGGCTCTCAGGACGCGGATGGCTTCTTCCACTTCTCCGCTCGCGACGACGACGTGATCATCATGGCGGGCTACCGCATCGGCCCGTTCGAAGTGGAGAGCGTGCTCGTGCTGCACGAGCAGGTCGCCGAGGCGGCCGTTGTCGGCATGCCGGACGACCTGCGCGGCGAGGTGCTGGAGGCGTTCGTCGTGCTGCGCGACGGCGCCGAGGGCGGCCCCGAGTTGAAGTCCGAACTGCAGAGCTTGGTGAAACGGAAATTCGCCGCGCACGCCTACCCACGCAGTGTGCACTTCGTATCGAGCCTGCCGAAGACGCCCAGCGGCAAGGTGCAGCGATTCGTGCTGCGGCAGGGAGGAGTGCGGTGATGTCGCAGCTTTCCCTGCCCAGCTACGCTTCCGGCGTTTCCGAGGTCCCGCTGCTCGGCGACACCATCGGCGGCAACCTCGCCCGCACCGTTGCGGCGTTCCCGGATCGGGAAGCGCTGGTGGATCGTCCGTCCGGACGCCGCTGGACCTACCGCGAACTCGGTGCGGCGGTAGACGCCCTGGCCTGTGGCCTCGCTGATCGCGGCATCGGCAAGGGCGACCGGGTCGGCATCTGGGCGCCGAACTGCGCGGAATGGTTTCTCGTGCAGTTCGCCACGGCGCGGATCGGCGCGGTTCTGGTCAACATCAACCCGGCCTACCGCACCAGCGAACTGGAGTATGTACTCTGTCAGGCGGGCGTGCGGATGCTCGTCGCGGCCGAGCGGTTCAAATCGTCCGACTACGTCGCCATGATCGAGCAGGTCCGGCCGAACTGCGCGGGGCTGGAGCAGGTTGTCGTACTGGGCACACCCGAGTGGGACGCGCTGACCCATACCGTGATCGATGCCGACCGGCTCACCGCGCTCGCCGCGCTGCTGTCGACCGACGACCCGATCAATATCCAATATACGTCCGGCACAACGGGTTTCCCGAAGGGCGCCACGCTCAGTCACCACAACATCTTGAACAACGGCTATTTCGTCGGCGAGCTGTGCGGCTACACCGAGCAGGACCGCATCTGCGTCCCGGTGCCGTTCTATCACTGCTTCGGCATGGTGATGGGCAACCTCGCGAGCACGAGTCACGGTGCGGCCATCGTGATTCCGGCGCCCTCCTTCGATCCGAAGGCCACTCTGGCCGCGGTCGAAGCCGAGCGCTGCACCTCGCTGTACGGCGTGCCGACGATGTTCATCGACATGCTCGCCGAACTGGATTCGGCGACCACGGATCTGTCCACCTTGCGCACCGGCATCATGGCTGGTTCGCCGTGCCCGATCGAGGTGATGAAGCGGGTGATCGACCGGATGGGCATGCGTGAGGTGAGCATCTGTTACGGCATGACGGAAACCTCACCGGTCTCGACCCAGACCCGCCGCGGCGACAGCATCGAGCGGCGCACCGCCACCGTCGGCCGCGTCGGCCCGCACCTGGAGGTCAAGATCATCGATCCCGCAACGGGTCTCACGGTGCCGCGGGGCGAACCCGGCGAGCTGTGCACCCGCGGCTACTCGGTGATGCTCGGCTATTGGGACGACCCGGGCAAAACCGCCGAAGCGATAGACGCCGCCCGCTGGATGCACACCGGTGACATCGGCGTGATGGACGACGACGGCTACCTTTCCATCACCGGCCGGATCAAGGACATGGTCATCCGCGGCGGCGAGAACATCTATCCGCGCGAAATCGAGGAATTCCTCTACACCCATCCCGACATCCTCGATGCCCAAGTGATCGGCGTGCCGGACCCGAAGTACGGCGAGGAGCTCATGGCGTGGGTCCGGATGCGCGAGGGCGCAACGCCGTTGGACGCGGCCGCGTTGCGTGAGTTCTGCACCGGCAAGCTGGCGCACTTCAAGATCCCGCGCTATGTGCACGTGGTCGATGCGTTCCCGATGACGGTCACCGGCAAGATCCGCAAGGCCGAAATGCGCGTGTTGTCCCGGCGGCTACTCGGCCTGGGCGACAGCTGATGTGGACCGGTTCACCTGGGCGTGGACAGCGTGTCAGGTGGCGACTGTAGTGTCTCCCAACGTGACGACAGCGCCCGAGACTTCCAGTGCAGAGTCCAACACCGTGCTCCCTCCCGCGCCGCCGCCTTCCGTCGCCGCGGCCGGAGCCAGCGTGACCCGTCGCATCGCCGAGGAACTCGCGGTGCGCGAGGCCCAGGTCCGCGCCGCCGTCGAGCTGCTCGACGCGGGCTCGACGGTGCCCTTCATCGCGCGCTACCGCAAGGAGGTCACCGGCGGTCTGGACGACGCGCAGCTGCGGCAGCTCGACGAGCGTCTGCACTACCTGCGCGAACTCGACGAGCGCCGGGCCACGATCATCGAATCGATCCGCGGTCAGGGCAAACTCGATGACACGCTGCACCAGCAGATCCTGCTCGCCGAGACCAAAGCCCGGCTCGAGGACATCTACCTGCCCTACAAGCCGAAGCGGCGCACCAAAGCGCAGATCGCGCGCGAGGCGGGGCACGAGCCGGTGGCCGACGCGCTGATCGGCGACCCGGACACCGATCCGGCGCAGTACAGCGCCGAGCAGCTCGACGGAGCGCGTGCCATCCTGGTCGAGCGCTTCGCCGAGGACGCCGACCTGGTCGGCGAATTGCGCGAGCTGATGTGGAACCGCGGGCAGGTCACCTCGACCGTGCGCGCGGGCAAGGAGGAGTCGGGCGCGAAGTTCGCCGACTACTTCGAGTTCAGCGAGCCGTTCGACAAGCTGCCCTCCCACCGGGTGCTGGCGCTGCTGCGCGGCGAGAAGGAAGAGGTCCTCACTCTGCACCTGGAGCCGGACACCGAGGAGCCGGAGCCGGGACAGCGCACCGTCTACGAAGGCCGCATCGCCGCCCGCTTCGGCATCGCCGACCGGGCCCGCCCCGCCGACTCCTGGCTGCTGGACACCGTGCGCTGGGCTTGGCGCACCAAATTGCAGGTCAGCCTCGGCATCGACACCAGGATGCGGCTGCGCCAGGCCGCCGAGAAGGACGCGGTCGACGTGTTCGCCGCGAACCTGCGCGACCTGCTGCTCGCCGCCCCCGCGGGCACTCGCACGACCATGGGCCTGGACCCGGGCTACCGCACCGGCGTGAAGGTCGCGGTGGTCGACGCCACCGGCAAGGTGGTCGCCACCGAGGTGATCTACCCGCACAAGCCGCAGGGCCAGACCGAGAAGTCGCTCGCGGTGCTCGGCGCGCTGGTCGCCCGGTTCGGCGTCGAACTCATCGCGATCGGCAACGGCACCGCGTCACGGGAGACCGATGCCCTTGCCGCCGAACTGATCTCGCGCATCCCGGAGAACAAGCCGACCAAGATCGTGGTGTCCGAAGCGGGCGCCTCGGTGTACTCCGCCTCGGCCTACGCCTCCCAGGAACTCCCCGATCTGGATGTCTCCCTGCGCGGAGCGGTGTCGATCGCGCGGCGGCTGCAGGACCCGCTGGCCGAGTTGGTGAAGATCGACCCGAAGTCCATCGGAGTCGGCCAGTACCAGCACGACGTGTCCGAATCCCTGTTGGCGCGCTCACTGGGCGCGGTCGTCGAGGACGCGGTGAACGCGGTCGGCGTCGACGTGAACACGGCCTCGGTGCCGCTGCTGTCGCGGGTGTCGGGTATCGCCGGGTCGGTGGCGGAAAGCATTGTCGCGCACCGCGACCAGAACGGCCCGTTCCGCAGCAGGACCGCGCTGCTCGACGTGCCGCGCCTGGGACCGAAGGCGTTCGAGCAGTGCGCGGGCTTCCTGCGGATCCGTGCAGGCGACGACCCACTGGACACCTCCGCCGTGCATCCCGAGGCGTACCCGGTGGTGCGGCGCATCCTCGAATCCACCGGCCGCGGCGTCGCGGAGATCATCGGCAACACCTCGGTGCTGCGCGCGCTGCGCGCCGACAACTTCACCGACGAGCGGTTCGGTGTTCCGACCGTCACCGACATCATCGCCGAACTTGAGAAGCCGGGCCGTGACCCGCGGCCGGAGTTCAAGACCGCGGAGTTCGCCGCGGGCGTGGAAAAGGTCGCCGACCTGAAGCCGGGCATGGTGCTCGAAGGCGTAGTGACGAATGTGGCCGCGTTCGGCGCTTTCGTCGACGTGGGTGTGCACCAGGACGGGCTGGTGCACGTCTCGGCCATGTCGCACAACTTCGTGAAGGATCCGCGCGAGGTGGTCAAATCCGGCGATGTGGTCAAGGTGAAGGTGCTCGAGGTGGACGTGGCGCGTCAGCGCATCGGTCTGTCCCTGCGCCTCGACGACGAGCCCGCCGTGCCCGGCAAGAGCGGCGACAAGCAGCGTGGCCAGGGCGGCCGATCCGGCGGCGAGCAGCGGCAGCGGCAGAATGGCCAGAACAGGCAACAGGGCCAAGGCCGTAACCAGGGACAGGGACGCGGAGGAAATCAGCGTCGCAATGCGCCCCCGCCGAGCGGTGCGATGGCCGACGCGTTGCGCAGGGCGGGTTTCGGCCAGTAGTCCTGCGCACGGTAGGGAGTAGGCGGGCATGCAACGGTGGCTCCATGAGGACGTGATCGCCCAAGGGCGGCTGCCGTTGCTGTGCTTCCTCCTCGGGTTCATCGTCGGCTTCCTGTTCATCCGGCTCAGCGTCCGGCTGATCCGGGCGCGGGTGCGCTGGTGGCCAGGAAACCTGCGCGCCGGTGAGACCCACATCCATCACATGGTGTTCGGGGTGATCCTGGTGCTCGGGTCCGGCATCGGCCTGCTCACGATGTACCAGCGCGCGGACACGGCGACGGCCAGTGTGCTCGCCGCGGCTTTCGGCGTCGGCGCCGCGCTGGTTCTCGACGAGTTCGCGCTGATCTTCTACCTGCGCGACGTGTACTGGGAGGAACAGGGACGCACGTCGGTCGACGCGGTGTTCGTCGCGCTGGCGGTGACCGGATTGCTGCTACTCGGCTTCCACCCGCTGTGGTTGCTGGACATCAACGATTTCCGGCGCGATCCGAGCATCGAAGTGCGTGCCTTCGTCGTCGTGTTCGCGGCGGTGAACCTGGCGCTGGCCGCGATCGTCATCGCCAAAGGCAAGATCTGGACCGGCCTGTTCGGCATGTTCTTCCTGCCGCTGCTGGTCGTCGGCGCGCTGCGGCTCAGCCGTCCGGGCGCGCCATGGGCGCGCTGGCGATACACCGATCGCAGGCGGCTGATGTACCGGGCAATCGTCCGTGAACGGCGCTACCGCCGTCCGGTGATCCGGGCCAAGATCTTCGTCCAGGACCTGGTCGCGGGCAAACCGGACGTCGACCACGCCCGCACGGCGGCGGAGGCGGAACTCACCCGCACGGTGGTTCCGGCGCCGCCTGCGCCGCACCACCACCACCCGCTCTGGCATGCCGACCACAACGGGCTGAAGTCGCACGGTCCACCGCCCGCTCAGGACGCGATCTCCGGCGAGCCGAATCACTGACCGATACCTCCGCCTTCGCTTCGGCCATGCGCAGGCTGAAGGCGGACTACGTCCGGCTGCGCCCAGTAGAGTAAAGGAATAACTCAACGCGTTCCGCTCGGGCCGATTTCTTCCCCGCCGCGCTGGTCTGGCACAATGCTCAGGTTGCCCTGGGCGGTTGTCGACCCGGCGCACCCCCTAATTCGGAGCATGAACCGGCCGAGCACACGCAGTGCCGCCAGGGTCCTCTGTTCGCGCGAAACCAGAAGGATGGAAATGAACACCCTTGACTTCGTCGACGAAAAGTCGCTGCGCAGCGACGTCCCCGAGTTCCGCCCGGGCGACACGCTGAATGTGCATGTGAAGGTCATCGAAGGCTCGAAGGAGCGCATCCAGGTCTTCAAGGGCGTCGTGATCCGCCGCCAGGGTGGTGGCATCCGCGAGACCTTCACGGTCCGCAAGGTGTCGTTCGGTGTCGGCGTCGAGCGCACCTTCCCGGTGCACAGCCCGAACATCGACCACATCGATGTCGTTACCCGCGGTGACGTCCGCCGCGCCAAGCTCTACTACCTGCGTGAGCTGCGCGGTAAGGCCGCCAAGATCAAGGAAAAGCGCTGAGTTAGCTTTTCGGCACAACGGATTTTCCTCAGCCCGGCATCGAACGTCCGTCTCGATGCCGGGCTAATCTGTTCGGCGTGGCAGACGAAAGTGGGTCGGTGTCGGTGTCCGAATCGGGCGACGAGGGTACGCGGGGAGTTCGCGCGAGGCGCGGGCAGAAGAAGAAGCAGCGGCCGTTCTGGCAGGAATTGCCGATCCTCATCGTGATCGCCGCGGTGATCGCCGCGCTGATGGTCACCTTCGTCGGCAGGCCGTACGTGATTCCGTCGGAGTCGATGGAGACCACGCTGCACGGGTGCCCCGGATGCACCGGTGACCGCATCTACGTGCAGAAGCTCAGCTACTACTGGGGCGATCCGCAGCCGGGTGACGTGGTCGTGTTCGTCGGCCCGCCCTCGTGGAACACCCACTACAAGTCGATCCGTTCGGACAACCCGGCCATTCGTGGCGTGCAGAACTTCTTCTCCTTCTTCGGCCTGGTGCCGCCGGACGAGAACGACCTCGTGAAACGGGTGATCGCGGTCGGCGGCCAGACCGTGGAGTGCTGCGACCCACAGGGGCGGGTCATCGTGGACGGCAAACCGCTGGACGAGCCGTACGCCCGGTATCTCGCCCCGTACGTGCCCGGTCAGCCCTACGGCGCCGGCGGCGGCCGGGAATTCAAGGCCGTAAAGGTGCCCGAGGGACATCTGTGGGTGATGGGCGACAACCGCAACCAGTCCGCCGACTCCCGCGCGCACATCAAGGACGACCTGAACGGCACCATCCCCGTGGACAACGTCCGCGGCAAGGCCGTGTTCAAGATCTGGCCGCCCGGCCGGATCGGACCGGTGCGCTCGGAGAATCCCCAGACGAACTGATCATCCGGCGCGCAGGATAATTGGATCGTGGGGCAGGGTCGAGTGCCAGTGGGTAACGGTTGGCCGCCGCGCGTGGTCATGCGCAGGGCCGCGGGGTTGCGCACGCTGGAGGCGGCGTTGATCCGCAGTGGCCTCGGGCCGGTGGCCGGGGTGGACGAGGCAGGTCGGGGTCCGTGCGCGGGACCGCTCGTGGTGGCCGCGTGCCTGCTCGCCCCGAAGGCCTATGACAAGCTGGCGGGCCTCGACGATTCCAAGAAGCTCACCGAGGCCACCCGCGAGGAGCTGTACCCGGTGATCACCCGCCTGGCGCTGGCCTACGAGGTGGTCGTCATCCCGGCCTGGGAGATCGACTCGATCGGCATCCACGTGGCGAACATCGAGGGAATGCGCCGTGCCGTCGCCGGGCTCGGCCGGGAGCCCGGCTATGTGCTCACCGACGGGTTCCGGGTGCCCGGCATACCGGTGCCCTCCCTGCCGGTGATCGGCGGCGACGCGTCGGCGGCCTGCATCGCGGCGGCCAGCATCTTGGCGAAGGTCACCCGGGACCGCATGATGGTCGAGCTGGACGAGCGATTGCCCGGTTACGGGTTCGCGGCGCACAAGGGGTACAACACCCCCGAGCACACGGCCGCGTTGCACCGCCTCGGGCCGAGCAGCGAGCATCGCCGCTCGTGGCGCAATGTGCGCGAGGCCGCCGGGTTGCGGCCGGTCGCGGTCGACGCCGAAGAGGCGGACGCGGTCCTGGCTGGCGAACTCGATGAGACGCTGTCCGAGCAGTTTCAGAACGCGCGTACGGCTGGCCGAGTGGCTACCGACGCGGCGCATGCGCGATGATGTCATCACACGACGCGATGCGGCGAGAAGGAGGACGTCCCACCCGATGAGTGCCGAGGACCTCGAGAAGTACGAGACCGAGATGGAGCTCTCGCTGTATCGCGAGTACAAGGACATCGTCGGTCAGTTTTCGTACGTGGTGGAGACCGAGCGCCGCTTCTACCTGGCCAATTCCGTAGAACTGCGGCCGCAGAACGCGGATGGCGAGGTGTACTTCGAAGTGCGGATGAGCGACGCGTGGGTGTGGGACATGTACCGCCCCGCCCGGTTCGTCAAGCATGTCCGAGTCATCACCTTCAAGGATGTCAACATCGAGGAGCTGGAGAAGCCGGACCTGCGGCTGCCCGAGTGATTCTGCACAGCGACGCGGTTATCAACAGGTTTTCTGAATGCCCAGGTCGGCGACGCTGACCTGATTCGCGCCCGGCGCATTCTGGCCGGGTGACAGATAGACAGGCGCTCGGCGCGCACGGGGAGGAATTGGCGGCGGCGTTCCTGCGCGCCGCGGGGATGCAGATCGTCGCCAGGAATTGGCGGTGCCGCTACGGCGAGCTGGATCTGATCGCCCAGGACGGGGAGGTGACCGCGTTCGTCGAGGTGAAGACCCGTTCGGGGCTGGGTTACGGCACCCCGGCCGAGTCGGTCACCGTCTTGAAGCAGCAGCGTATCCGGCGCTTGGCGCTGTTGTGGCTGGCCGAGCAGGACGGCCCGTGGCGGCGCATTCGATTCGACGTCGTGTCGGTGCTGGTGGCACGCGGACGTCCACCGGTGATCGATCATCTCGAGGCGGTGTTCTGAATGGCGCTCGGCCGGGCGCATTCGGTCGCGGTCACCGGGGTGGACGGTTTGCTGGTCGAGATCGAGGCCGATATCGGCCAGGGCCTGCCGTCGGTGCACCTGGTCGGACTACCCGACACCGCATTGCAGGAATCCCGTGACCGAGTGCGGTCGGCGGTGGCCAATTCAGGGGAGAAATGGCCGGACGGCCGGGTGGTCCTCGCGCTGTCTCCCGCGACGTTGCCCAAGCTCGGCAGTGTCTACGACCTCGCGCTGGCCGTTGCGGTGCTGGACGCGTCCGATGCGGTCCCCTCCGAGCGGCTCGCGAAGACGGTGCTGCTCGGCGAACTCGCGCTGGACGGACGGGTGCGGCGGGTGCGCGGTGTGCTGCCCGCCGTGCTCGCGGCCCGCAATGCGGGTTGGTCGACCGTGGTGGTGCCCGCGGTGACCATGGCCGAGGCCGGGCTGGTGGAGCGCATCCAGGTCTTCGGAGCCGGCAGCCTGCGCGAGGTGGTGGCGTGGCTGCGCGGCGAGGGCACGCTCGCCGAACCGAATGGTGACCTGCCCGATGCGGTGCGCCAAGGCGGCGATCTCAGTGAAGTCGTGGGGCAGGAGGAAGCGCGCTGGGCGCTGGAGGTGGCCGCAGCGGGCGGGCACCACTTGCTGCTCACCGGACCGCCGGGCATCGGCAAAACGATGCTGGCGCAACGTCTTCCGGGACTGCTGCCGCCGCTCACGGAGACCGAGGCGCTGGAGGTGACCGCGATCCATTCCATGGCGGGCACGCTCGCTGGCGACCATCCGCTGGTCACGGCGCCACCGTTCGTCGCCCCACACCATTCGACCTCGGTGACCGCGATGATCGGTGGCGGCTCTGGGATCGCGCGGCCCGGCGCGGTCAGCCGGGCCCACCGCGGCGTGCTGTTCCTCGACGAGTGCGCCGAACTCGGCACGAAGGTGCTCGAGGCGATGCGAACACCCCTGGAGGAAGGTGAGGTACGTATCGCCCGGCGCGACGGCGTGGCACGATATCCTGCCCGATTCCAGCTGGTGCTGGCGGCGAATCCGTGCCCGTGCGCCCCGGCACGCGACGTCGACTGCATCTGCGCGCCGCTGGCTCGCCGCCGCTATCTCGGGAAGCTGTCTGGGCCGCTGATGGACCGCATCGACATCTGGGTGCGGATGCACGGCCAGTCGGGTGCCGCGTTCAGTACCGATGCCGCCGAGAGCAGCGAGGTGGTGCGTGGTCGTGTGGCCGTCGCGCGGCGCGCGGCGGCCGAGCGCTGGCGCGAATACGGGTGGCTGACCAACGCGGAGGTCCCCGGTCACGTCCTGCGCCAGAGGTTCCGCCTGCCGCGGGAATCCCTCGCTCCCGTCGAGGGCGCCCTGCGTCTCGGTCGCATGTCCGCGCGCGGCGCGGACCGCGCCATCCGGGTCGCATGGACCATCTGTGACCTGCGTGGCGGCGACGTGCCATCGGCGCAGGACGTGCTGGCGGCGCTGAATTTCCGCCAGCGGGGCGCGCAATGAGCGCGACGCCGCCGCGGGGCGGCGGTGCCGCAGAGGCGAGTGGTATACCTGCGAACCGCTCTTGCCCGGCAGCAGGCGACCCCGATGCGCGGCGTTTGGCCTGGGTGTACCTGTCGCGCGTGGTGCAGGGCCCGTGCGCGCCGCTGTCGGCGCTGATCGACGCGATCGGGGTGGTGGAGGCGGCACGTGCCGTGCGGGAGTGTGCGCTGCCCGAGCCGTTGCGCGGACCGACGGCACAGCGGCGCGGCATCGACATCGCGAGGCGGGATCTCGACGTCATCGAACGGATCGGCGGACGAGTGGTGACGCCGGACGACCCGGAGTGGCCCGCCTGGCGCATGCTCGGTCTCGCGCAGCTCGAACCGGGCCGGGACCGCGACGGGGCCGTGCCGCTCGTCCTGTGGGCACGCGGCCCACGATCCCTGCTCGAGTCCAGCGAACGCGCGGTGGCGGTGGTCGGCTCACGGTGCAGCACCGGGTACGGCAACCGCGTGACCAGTGAGATCGCCGGGGATCTCGCCGCGCAAGGATGGACCATCGTGTCCGGTGCGGCGTTCGGGATCGACAGCATGGCGCACCGGGCGGCATTGGCGGTGGACGGCTCGACGATCGCGGTGCTGGCCTGCGGCATCGACCGGCCGTATCCGGCCCAGCATGAGCGCCTGCTGTCCGACATCGCTGCATCCGGCCTTGTGGTCAGCGAGTACCCGCCCGGAGTCACCGCGCACAAGCACCAATTCCTCGCCCGCAATCGCCTGATCGCCGCCTTCGCCGATGGCGTGCTGGTCGTGGAGGCGGGGCTGCGCAGCGGCGCCCGCAACACCGTGAAGTGGGCCCGCCGCCTCGGCCGCCCTGCCCTGGCCGTACCGGGCCCGGTGACGTCGGCGGCTTCGGTGGGTTGTCACCGGATGATCCGGGACGGTGAAGTCCTCCTGGTCACCCGTGCCGAGGAAGTCGTCGACGAGGCGGGTCCGCTCCGGCTGTCCCTCCCGGCAGCGGCGGGACCTGCCGACAATCCGGAGGACCGTCTCACCGGGGACGAGGCCCTGATTTTCGCCGCGCTGCCGAGAATCGGTTCCCGGTTGCCGCTCGAGCTGTCCCAGCAGTGCGGCCTGTCGCTTCCCGTGGTCCGCGCGACCCTCCCAGCCCTCGAGTTAGCGGGTCTGGTGGCCGCCGACGAAAGTGGTTGGCACCGAACCTTCCGCCGCGCATGAGCGAGCTGATACCTGCAAGTGCCGATTGGGTCATGGACCAGTGCGGCGGCGAGGCGAGACGGATGCATGGGCGGTGCGGCGAGGATATGGGCGGTGCGTCGAGGATAGGGCAGCGCAGACGACGAGTACATGGTGCTTCGGCGCATCGACGGGTCACTGATGTGGTCATCGCAGGGGTCCTGCGATGGAGAGCCACAGGCTGTGGTTGGGAGAGTGTTGAGCGGTGGTGGAGCGGCGCGCCGGCCCGCCGACATCATTGCCTTCACCGGTGCGGCGGCCGCACGCAACGGCGGGCCGCTGCAGATGCCGGACTCGCCGGAACCCACCGAGCGCGTCGCCTATGTGCGAGAGCTGCGCGGTCCCCGGCTGGACCGGGTGCGGTGAGGGGTGGCGGCGATCGGCCGGGCGACGTCCTCGTCGGGCAGGTCCCGCGACGGATTTCGGCGGCAGCGGGCGAGCCGTGGGTGCGTGATCAGGGGAGACCGTCCAGCCGTTCAGCGGTGGTCGCAGGCCAGATTGTTCGGATGGGGAGGGACGCACCGCGAGGACGCCCGAGTGCGTTCGGCGCGGGGGCTTGCCAACCCGGCACGCGGTCGCGACCGTGGGGGAATGGAGCAGTTGCCCGAGGATCTGGAAGCGCTGTTGGTGGAGTACGGCAGGCACCTGCGGCTCGGGCGGAATCGCTCGGAGCACACGGTGCGGGCGTATCTGGGCGATGCGCGCTCGCTGCTGGACCATCTGTATCTGCGGTCGGCCGATTCGGCGATTCGCGAGCTGGACCTGCCGCTGTTGCGGTCGTGGTTGGCGCGGCAGGCGGCCGCGGGTGCCGCGCGGACGACGTTGGCGCGGCGGGCGTCGTCGGCGCGTACCTTCACGGCGTGGCTCACCGGGACGGGGCGGCTGCCCGTCGACCCGGGGCTGCGGTTGGGCACACCGAAGGCGCATCGCGTGCTCCCGGCCGTGCTCGGACCGCAGCAGGCGATCGGCGCTATGGATGCGGCGCGATCCGGTGCTGCTCAACGCGACCCGATGGCGTTGCGGGATCGGGCGATCGTGGAGTTGCTCTACGCCACCGGCATCCGGGTGAGCGAGCTGTGCGGGCTGGATATCGAGGATGTCGATCGCGAACGGCGCGTGGTGCGCGTACTCGGCAAGGGCAACAAGGAGCGATCGGCCCCGTTCGGCGCGCCCGCCGACGAGGCCGTCGGCAACTGGCTGCGCTACGGACGCCCCGCTTTCGCCACCGTCTCGTCCGGTCGCGCGCTGCTGCTCGGCCGTCGCGGCAAGCGCCTCGATCAGCGCCAGGCGAGAACCGTTGTGCACGAGGTGGTCTCGGCTATCCCCGGCGCCCCCGATATGGGCCCGCACGGCCTGCGGCACACCGCCGCGACCCACCTCCTCGAGGGCGGCGCCGACCTGCGTGTGGTTCAGGAACTCCTCGGCCACGCCAGCATGGCCACTACGCAGCTCTACACCCACGTCTCCATCGACCGACTGCGGAAGGCACACGACCAGGCCCATCCGCGCGCCTGAGGTGACGCGGGGGAGTGGCGGTCTGGGTC
>NZ_BDBA01000181.1 GCF_001612745.1 Nocardia amamiensis NBRC 102102
ACTCACCTGCGGCGGTGGCGCACTCGCCGCTGGCGGCGGAGCTACCACCCCCGTCGACCGGTGGTCGGCTTCCGCCTTCGGCTCGCGCGGCGCTGCGGCAATGGGGTCGACGTGACTGAACGTGTCGGCATCCTGGCGTGTTTCGGCAGCGGGCCGAGGTGCCACAGCCGCGTCGGCCAACTCGCCGGTCTGTGCGAAGAACGCGTCGTAGCCGCCGCGAGCCCGCACGGCGTCGGCCGAATGACCGTTTCTGCTCGGTGCTCGGTTCATTTCCGTCGTCCTCTCCACAACCACGGTCCGACGTTCAGTTCAGTCTGCTGGTGTCGAACCAACTTCGGCCGGGCAGCAGGTCGATCAACGCCCCGATACCCGACCGCAAAGCCGCATCGTCGCCAGGGGCGAACGTGGACCATATCTCTCCATCCATCGCCCTGCTCGGGGTGACGATCAGCCGCCCCGAGAGCGTGTCGAGCACGCTCACACACGCCTCGGTCTGGATCGAGCCGCCATCCCGATGCTCGACCACCACGATCTCGGCGCGACGCTCCACCTCGGCCAGCGCCCGGGTCAGCACGGTGGCGGTGTGCGGCTGGGCGCCCAACTCCAGCAACGCTTGCCGTCGTTCGTCCGGTTCCGCAGGCACCTCGTCGAGCTGCTCGACGCTGGTGGTCATGGGCGTGAACCGCGGTATCTGCGCGGGGCCGAGCGCGGCGGCCAGCGCGGCCGTCACGTGATCCAGATTCCGCCCCTCGTGGAACATCGTCTGAATGACCACGTTGTCGTCGAAGCGCACGGCGAGCACATGGGTGTCGCCGCTGCGCACCAGGGAAAACCGCAGCATTCCTTGCGGTTCACCGTCCAGTCCGGTGGATAGGACAACAGCCATCACTTCCATATCCGGTCGGTAGAGGCACTGTAGCCAATGCTCGACCGTCGGATCCACCCTGTCGCCGTCGATAACGCCCGCCTCGGCGAGTTGCGGCGCTACCACAGCGTGAACCCGCTCCTGATCCTCGAGCCGGTAGACATTGGGTGACAGCCCGAGCACCGCAGGATAGGAATCGATGCCCACCATGTCTTTCAACAAAAGGGCGGCGTCGACATTCAGTTCGATCGATACCGGATCAGCTTCCACACCTGCACCGAATACAGATCGGGGCCGTCGAACGCACCGCGGCAACCTGCGGCGCTGGTCGTCGAGTCCTTGACTTCGTCCGGACGGACAACTGTAAGGGCCTCCTCTCCATCGACTCGAATTCAGCCACGGTGTACCTCACCGCGCACGTTCCTGGTCGGTTGCGGCCGGTTCCTCGGCGGCACCACCGATGACACCGACCAGCAGCAACTGTTCGGTTTCCGACTCGTCGTGTTCCTCGCGGCGTTCGGGGTCGGCGTACTCGATCACACCGATGACCGGAGGCTGTTCCAGGACAGGAACTTCCTGAGGTTCGCCGGGCACGAAGACCTTCGACTTCTCACGGTCATCGTCACGCTTGCGCCGCCGCATCTGCGCCTTCGGCGCGGTCGCTCCGCGCGGCGGATTGTTGCGCCCCGGGCCGACGGCAGTCGGGTTCGACGTGGCGCCGAAAGCGGTGCCACGGCCGAGCGACCAGTTGGACGGCATCCGGAACCCGCTCGCGGCGCCGGGCATGGCGCCGAGTCCGCCGCGGGTCATGCTGAGGGCGACAAGGCTGCCGACTCCCCCGTTCAGCCCGGCAAGGGTAGTCGAATTCTGCGATTGTTCCGAGAAACCCTGCGGATCCATCGAACTGGTGTCGGAGCCGTCCGCCGACGGGTTCCCGAACGAATCGGACGACGACGTCGGGTCCACCTCCGGCGTCTGCTCCACCGGTTGCGTGGGGTCCGGTGGCGTCGGATCAGTGGGATCAGGGCCGCCTTTGCCTGGATCGGTACCCGGATCGGTACCCGGATCGGTGCCGGGATCACTGATCTTGTCACCGATACCAGGGCGTTCGCCCAGATCGGAGATAGCACGGTCACCGACATCCGGAGAGAAGTGCTCGAGAACCGGGTTCCCGTACGACAAACCCACCGGTGTCGGCTCTGGACCACCGAAGACGATCGGCATTGGGGCTTCCGGGTTCGGCAGCATCGCCAGCGCAGCGGATGCTGCGGCATCGTAACCGGACATGACCCCACCCGCGGCCTCCTTGATGAGGCCATACTCGACTATGAGGGCTATTGCCGCCCCAGCCGCAAGTGGAGCCAGCTTCGTCGTGCTGGCCGCGGCCACCTCGGCCCTCCTCCGATAGTGATCGAAGAGCCACACCTCCACGCCCAGCATGGCGCCGAGGGCCGTCGTGTATGCCGCCTCGGTCGCCTTCGCGACCTGCGCGGCCTGCGCGGCGTGCGCGGACTGTCTGTGCAACCATGCTGCATGTTGACCAAAAGCTGCCTGGGCACGCTCCGACGAGGCCCCTTCCCACTCGTGCCCCAGCGCCTTCATCGAGGCTTCTGTTCCGGCGGCGGTGGCGGCCAACGCGGCTGACAAGGCAACGTAGGCGCCCGAAGTGATCTCGAACGCAGCCGCGCCGAAACCGGTTTTCAACCGGTAGATGTTCTCTTCGGGCGTCCTCGCGGCGAACGCGAACGGCAAGGATGGCATGACATCAGCCTTCGCTCTATCTGGCTTCGGCTACTTACCGAATGCCGAACCGTGAACATGGCCGCTACCAGCACTGTCTCCTGCGGTGTAGGACACCTCCACCGCCGGCAGTTGCGGCGCAGCTTCCACTCGGTACTCCGCTCCCCGTACCGCCTTCTCGTAGAGGTCGACCGCGAAGTCGAAGAAAGTCTTGGTGATGTTGCCGCTCACCTCCTCGAAACCCGCAAGCGGCGGAACGCTGCCCGGAGCGGTTACACCCATCGCCTCGACCATGTTGGCGGTCTCGCCGGCCACTTGCGCACCGATAGTGGTGACTTGCCCAGAATTATTGATCGCGAAGGTCATGAAAGCTCCTAAGGAGGGACGCCGAGCTCGCGTCGAGCGATGCAATCAGAACGTTAAGCTATTCCCACCGCTGGGGATAGGACATCTCTCTCGCATTCGCCCCTGCGTCCACGCCGCTCGCATGAGGTTCCTCAACACCAGGAGGCAAACGCGTCGTGCGATGCGATCCGCCGACGGATCACCGTTCGCGGTTCGCGACGTCGAGCCCTGCGCAATCCAGGCCCGCGCAAACACTGGATACACGCGATCGTCCTCGACGATGTCCGCGCGAACGAACTCGTCGAGGACGACAGCATGTGCCCGATCCGATCGGCCATGTCATAGATATTCGGCATCAATGCCGATACGGCAGGGTCGGGTCCCCGCACCCGGATCGGCTTCCATATCGGACTGGAAACTCGGCCTTCTCAGGGAAGCGAGTGCGGCCGTGCGTGCTTCAGCCGATACCCATGAACCTCGAGGCCTGCGCCTTGTCGATCCAGGTGAACTCGCCGTCGACGCCGTTGACTGTCGAGATCCGGTTCTTCAGGCTCTCGAGCGCGGTGTTGTACTCCGCGACCTTGGTCTTGATCCGGTTCTGCAGCTCGTCACTCGAGCCACCGGCATGACCTGTGAACACTTCGGCGATCATCTTGCAGAGCTTGTCCCGCTCTTCATTGCTGACGTTCATCTCGCCGAGGATCTGCGTTGACCGGATAGTCAAGCCTTCGACCGCATGGGGATCATTGAACAGTGCCATTTTAGAAATACCTTTCTCGGCGGATCCGGTTCCGAGGATCAGAAGTCGTACTTGTATTGGTTGAACGACGACGCACCCTGTTCATCCTGAGCGCCGAACTTTGCACCTGAATCATTCAATGCGTCAACGACATCCCGGAAGATCTGCTCCAGCGCCTTCCCCTTTTGGCGGGCGCCCTCATACGCTTCCTGGATCGCAGTACCGGTTTTACCCACGACCGCCGAGGCGTATTCCTGCCTGATACCATCCAGGATCTGCAGGTGGTTGTTGAACGTGTCGGCCTGCAGGTAGAGCTTTTCTGCCGAAGCATGCAAGTCTTCCTGGTCGCCCCTGAATTTCCAGTTGTCGGCCATCTCTGTGCGCCTCTCTCATCAAGTGTTGATCTTGCCTCGGTCGGATTCGCCGAGGACGTTCGTTCATTGTGTGCCGGAATCTTCGAGGCGTGGCTCGGGCTCGTCGACGGACTCGATCACACCGATTACCGGGATTTCTCCAGAACCGACACCTCCTGAGGTTCTCCGGGGATGACCGCTCGGCGCGCGTCTGCTCAGGCCGCCGGCGCGTGGGTGCCGCCGAGCATGTCAGCCCGCAGGTGATCTGGAGAGGCAGCGGTGGGGCGTGCCATGCGAGACTCCAATCGATCTTGACCACACAGCTCGAATCGAGCGGTACCTATATGGAGATAAGGTAATTCATTCCCAACCTTGGGACGGCCGACCGCGATCAGACCTGCTGCGGTACCCAGGCCACCTGAGCGAGATCTCGGCGCGACGTCATCGGCTCCACGAGGATGCCTCGTCCCGGCGGCTGTTTGGTGGGACGCACGTCACCGATCAGCGCGCCGTCGAGTTTCGAGCCGTCCATGATCAGGCCCGAGCAGTTCAAGTTCCGCATTTGACCGATCACATTGTCGTAGAGCGCGGAGTCTGCCTGCGCGATATTGCGGGCGGCGATCACATGCAAGCCGGTATCGCGACCGTCGACAAGGACCTCCTTCAGCGGTTCCAGCGGGTTCATCGATCCGCGCTGCGCGACCATGTGATAGTCATCGATCACCACGAAGACCTCGGGTCCGCTCCACCACGACCGTTCCGCGAGCTGGCGGCTGGTCACGTTCGCCGGCGGACGCCGGGAGCGCATCTTCTCCACGAGCGGCGGCAGCGCGTCCCGTACGTCCCGTTCGTTGGTCACGTGCCCGATGAGCATTTCCTCCGGCACGGACTCCAGATGCCTGCGGCGGTAATCGATCAGGAGTACGCGCGCCTGTGACGGGTCGTACTGGCGCCGAATGGATTCCAGCAGCGCCGCCAATGTGCTGGACTTCCCCGATCCCGTCGAGCCCAGCACGATGAAATGGGTCGACACTCCGAAATCGATTGCCGCCGGCCGTAGATCGGATTCCCGCACACCGAAGGGCACGACGAGCCGCTGAGCCAGCGTCTGCGGCACCGGAAGTCCCCTCCGGACCTCGTCGAGGCCGATTTCCGGCGGCAGCAGTTTCACCTGCGGTGCACGCCTGCCCGGATAGCGCTGGGTGATCTCGCCGATCGCGGCGGCGAGTCCATCGCCGGCGGAATCCGGATCGCCCACGCCATCGATACGCGGCAATGCCGTCAGCATGTGCAAACCATCGCTCGAAATACAGCGGCCCGGGCGGTTGGCGGGAATCGCCGCGACCACGGCGCGATGCGTGTTGAAGACCGTATCGGCCAGGTCGCCCAACCGCATTTCGAGCCGAGTCTGCAGCAGATCCTTGATCGCAGGCCGGACCGCGATCCACCGTGAACTGGTGAGCACCAGATGGATGCCGAAGTTCAGCCCCTGCAAGGCGATCGATTCCATGATCGGGGTGTACTCGTCGTGATAAGGACTGTTCGTGCCGAACCCGATCTCCCAGCCGTCGACGACCAGGAAGACATCCCCATAGGGATCGCGGTCCAGCCAGGGCGGCGGCTGGTTCGGATTACTGCGCATCGCACGGAATTTGCGTGTGGTGTCGATACCGAACTCGGCGAACAGCGATTGCCGGCTCTCCAGCAGGTTCGTGATCAATGCGATGGTACGCCGGATACGGTCGCTGTCGCGGGCCGACGCGACCGAACCCACGTGCGGCAGATTCGCCAATGTCGACAAACCACCGCCGGAGAAATCCAAGCAGTAGAACTGGACCTGCTCCGGCGTGTGGGTCATTGCGGCGGACAAAATCAGCGTTTGCAGCGCTGTCGATTTACCCGACTGCGTGCCGCCGACGACTGCCATGTGGCCGCCTGCGCCGGACATATCGACCGACCATACGTCCTGGCGCTGTTCCCGAGGCTTGTCGACCAACGCCAATGGCATCTGCAATGTCCCTTGCGGCACGGCGCGAACCATCCGCTCCAGGGTGGGTGGGGTGACCAACGGCGGCAACCACATGCGATGCGCGGGCTGCCCATGACGGGTCAGCTGCTGCAACACCGCTTCCATCACCGTGATCGAGTCTCCGTCGCTGGACTCGGGAGCGTTGTCGACCACGACAGACTCCACCACGGGCGGTCGAGTGTCGACGATGTGAACCGCCGTGAACCGCTGCGGCGGCCGGTACCCACCGCCGGGCCGTCTGGCGCGCTGCGCGGAGGCCGCCGAGATCTGCGCGGGCGGCGAATACCGTTCGCCCACATAAGCGGCCTGGAACCGCTGCAGGTCGCCCGAGCCGACCCGCAGGTAGCCCGAGCCCGGCTTCTTCGGCAGGTGGTAGGCGTCGGCCGTGCCGATCGCGTCGCGTGAGTCGCTGGTCTGGTTGGTGCGCAACGCGACTCGATAGGAAAGGTGCGCTTCCAACTCACCCATCCGGTTGGCAGGCACCTTCTGCGACGCGAGCAGCAAGTGGATACGCAGTGATCGACCGAGCCGGCCGATGGCCACGAACAGTTTCGAGAAGTTCGGGTACTGCTCCAGCAGTTCGGCGAACTCGTCGAGAATGATCAGCAGGGTCGGCAGTGGCCGCAGGTCCGCACCCTGCTCCCGGGCCCGTTCGTAGTCGGCGACGCTGGCGAAATTTCCCGCGTCGCGCAGAATGCGCTGCCGCCGTGCCATTTCACCGTTGATCACGTCTTCCATGCGGGTGACCAGGTCGGCTTCTTCCTCCATGTTCGTCACCACGGCCGTCACGTGGGACAGCCGGTCGAAGCCGAGGAAGGTCGCGCCACCCTTGAAGTCGACGAGCAGCAGGTTCAAGACGTCCGGCGAATGCGTCGCGACGGCCGAGAGCACCAGGGTACGCAGGAATTCCGACTTGCCAGATCCCGTCGCGCCGATGCACATCCCGTGCGGGCCCATGCCCTCTTCGGCCGATTCCTTGATATCGAGATAGACGACACCGCCCGCGGGATCATGGCCGAAGGGGATGTTCAACCGCGCCCGATCCTCGTCGCGGCGCCGGACCCACGCCTGCTCCACGCGGATGCCGCCGGGATCGGCGATGCCGACCATCTCCTCCCAGGACGTGCCGCCGCTGGCTTGTTCGGCTGCCACCGCCTCCACCACGGTGGACAACCGGTATGGCGAAACGTTGCGCGCCATCGCTGTCATCGCCGCCACCGACAGTGTGTCGGTGACTCCGACGCGGCGCAGGCCTCGCGGGGTCACCTCGTTGAGCGACCGGTCCTCGGTCACGGTGAACCGCAGCGCGCGCGGGAGGTTCTGTTCCGTGCTGCCAAGCCGCAACCAGGTGCAGCCATCGATGCCGGAGATATCGCGGTCGGTGGCCGGTCCCCCGACGTCCACGATCAGCAGGTAGTGGGTGCGATCCAAGGTGGGTTGCGAATTCGCCGAGAACGGACCGCGGTTGAGCCCGGCGAGCACCTTGGTGCGCAGCTCGGCGACGGTGCGGTAGACCATCCGGCTGGAACCGATCGCGTCGGTGTCGCTCGGATGCTGGGTGTGCGGGAGCCATTTCAGCCAGGCCCATTCCGGCGCGTCCGGATTCGACAGCACCGCGGCGATCGCCACCTGATCCGGTCCGTGCAGCACGACCACCTCGGCGATCATGGCGCGGATCAGCCCGGCCACCAGGTCTGCGTCGCCGTCGACGCCGACCTGCGGCGCGGACAGCAGATTGATCGCCACCGGCATGCCGCCGACCGTGGAATACGCCTTGGCGAAGCGGGTCAGCTCGACGACGCCGACCGGATCCAGATCGGAGGTGGGCGCGGCCTCGGGGACGATGACGCGCACCTGGTTGGCGATGCGCCCACGGCCGACCCGCACGCGCAGGAACTGCGGACTCGCGACCTGCACCTCCCACATGCGCTTGCCGCCGATCAGCCGGCCGATCTCATCGGGACCGGGATGGGTGTAGCGCAAGAAGGCGTGCAGTTCGGCTTCGGCACCGTGCACCGTCTTGCGGTTGTCGGTGATGCTGCGCAGGTAGTCTTTGCGTTCCTCGTTGAGGCTCGCGGCGCCGCCGGAACCGTTGCCGGCGAACGAACCGCCCATCATGCCGAACATCGAGACCAGCATCATGACCGGGAACATCAGCATCATCGGGTTCATGGCCCCGCCGCCGCGGAACATCATGACCATCATCCCGGCCATGGCCGCCACCATCACCACGGGCATGATCATGCGCAGCCGCGACGGCGGAACCGGCTTGGGCAGCTCCGTCGGTGGTTGCAGCCGCAATTCGGTCACGGCGGGCGCTTTGGGTCCGCGCACCATCCGCGCGGGCCGCACGAACCGGCGAGTACTGGTCACTACGAACCACCTAACCCGGCGACGATCTTGTTGCCCGGAATACCGTCGTGCTGAATGCGTGCCTCGCTCTGGGACAAAGCCGGACCGACCGCGAACAGCGAGATGATGCTCCACGGTGCCGGGACCGGCGTGCGCAGCGCGAGTGCGCTCAACGAGGGGTCGTTGGCGCCGCTTGTCGACTCGGTGATCACGCCGTAGCGAACGCCGCTGTCGGAGACCCAGTACAGCGATTCCCGCAGCGGTGACCCGGGTTCGGTCCCGGTCACCTGCACGAAACGGCCGGTGTCCCTGGGTAGATAGGCCGCGTCGGCGGTGAAGCCGCGGGAGGCGGCCGAGGTCACCAGATCGACGGCCCGGCCCTGCTCCTCCTTGGTGAGCGGCAGCTGCCTGCCGACCAGCAGCTCGGTGGCCGCGTTCGGGTCGTTCCCGGCGCGTGACCAGCGGTAGCAGGTCACGCCGGAGCGTTCCGGGTCGACCAGGCGAATGGGGCGGGTCGGGTAGGTCGCCGTGCCCGGCCACTGGCCGGGGCGCAGGTTGGCCGCGATCACGTCCGGGCCGACCGCGCGAGTGGAGACCGAGCCTTGGGAGTCCGCGTTGCGGACCATCGCCGCCAGCACGGCGGTCACCCGCACCAGACCTGTTTGCGAGACAAGGTAATACGCGGCGCCCTGATCCGGTGTCGACACGGTCAGCACCGACCCGACCGGCGTGGTGAGTCCGGAGTTCAAGGTGACGGCCTCCCCCTTGCCCGGCACATCGGGCACCCGCAGCGGCGGCACTTCGGGGATCGCGTTGACCAAGCCCTTGGACGCGGCCATCACCGGCGCGGTCGAATCGATGCCGAGCGCCAGCGCGACCGCGGTGTTCGCGAGATCGATCGACGCGCGCACCACGCCTTTCTCGGCGTCTCCGTAGACCAGCCAGGTGGTGGTGTCATCACGCAGCAACCGGGCCTCGCCATCGCCGAGCGGGCGGATGGCGTCACCGTCCACGGTGAGCGGACCACCGATCGCGGTGGTCCGGACCGCGGAGCGACTCACCGTCGGCAGACCCGTCGCGGGATTGACCGGTGCCGCGGCGCCGGTTCGCGCCGTGTCGCACACCGTCCAGATCGAATCTCTTTCGTCGGTGTCGACGATGCTGCCGGGCGCACCGGGAATGCCGACCCACGGCCCCCGCGGGTATTTCGACAACTCGTCCCGGGAGACCTTCACTGGATTGTCGGGAGAACCGACAATCAAGCGGGCCGAGGTCAGATTCAGCGCCGGAAACAACCGACCGCCCAGTCGCACGAACAGTGCGCCGCTGTCCTTCTCGGCGACGATATTCGAGTCGCCCACCTTCTTGGCGGGTTTGAAGAAGGCCAGCACGGCGGCCCCGGCGATGATCACGCAGGCCAGTGCGATGCCGATGGCCAGCGCGGTGGAACGGCCGCGCTGCGGGTCGTCGATCATCGAGGCATCCCGGCGGACCAGCGCGTGTTCGATCCGCCGCAGCAGAAAGCGCCAACCAGAAATCTGGTGCTTGGTCACAACCCGGAAGCGCGCCACCGGTTTTCATTCCTTCCGCCGACCTGCTGTCACACCCTAACGACCGGTAACAACCCGAAATATGACCTCTGTCCCCAACAGTGGGAATGATGGATCCGGCGCGTGCTCCTCAGCCGCCGACTCCCGATTCGGTGCCGGTCGCAGAGTCCCGACCGGCGCCAGCCGACCCGTCACACCCGCGAGCTCGGAGCCAAACCCTCCAGCGCCGAGGTGACGTCGAACGCATCGATCGTCATGAGTTCTTCGTCGGTCATCGACGCGATGTCGGCGTTGTCTCTGGTGAAGCGGTAGTCGCGCTCGGCTTCGGCAGCCTCGACCACATTGCGCACAAAACGCCCGTTGCCGGCCAGGTCGATCAGTCGCCTGCCGTTCTTGGTCTGCCCCGCCAATTCCTCGCAGCGCAAGCGCAGTACCTCGCGCGCCGCCTCGGAGAGAATCGAATCCTTCTTCCGCGCGATATGCTCGGCGATCAGCACCAGTTCGTCGGCGTCATAGCTGGAGAACCGGATGCGCTTGGTGAAGCGCGAGGCGAGACCGTCATTGGACGCGAGGAACCGGTCGATCTGGTCCTCGTACCCCGCAATGATCACGACGAGTTTGTCCCGGTCGTTCTCCATCCTTGCCAGCAGAGTGTCGACCGCTTCCTTACCGAACGCGTCGCCGCCGGAAAGGCCTTCCTGGATCAGCGTGTACGCCTCGTCGATGAACAGCACGCCGCCCAGCGCCGAATCGATCAGCGCGTTGGTCTTCGGCGCCGTGTGGCCGAGATGCGTGCCGACCATGTCGTTGCGGGACACCTCGATCACGTCGGCGTTCTCGACGACGCCCAAGCCGGCGAAGATCTTGGCGATCACGCGCGCGATGGTGGTCTTGCCGGTGCCGGGCGGGCCGGAGAAGATCAGATGCTGCGAGCGCGAATCCACCGCGAGCCCACGCTTGGCCCGGACCTGGTCCATCAGCACGCCGGACTTGAGCCGGTCGACCTGCTCCTTGACCGAGTCCATGCCGATCTGCGCTTGCAGCAGGTCCGAAGCCTCCGCGAGCAGACTTTCCCGTTCGGCGCGCGCCGCGCTGGCGGCCGCCTCGCGTGGGTCGTCACCCGTTTTCGGGTCCCACTTGTTCGTCCGAGAGGCGATGAGTTCGGCAGTGGCGACCTCGAAACGATAGGACTTGTCCCGGACGGCGCGCTGCCATTCCTCACGCTCGGGCCACAGCGCGGAACCCTGCAAGCCCTTGAGGATCTTGTCGGCGGCGTCGTGATCGCCGTTGTGCCGCATCAGCATGCCGAGCAGGAAGTGCGCGTCGGCCCAGATGTAGGACAGATTGCCCGAGGAGCTGTCCTCCACGATCCGCTGTGCGCGCGGCAGGGCTTCACCGAAGCGGCCCAGGTGGGCCAGCGATTGGGCGGCCATCAGTTCGGCGGCGATGTCCAGCAGACCGTCCTCCAGCACCGTCCGCGTGCTGCGCAACGCGAGGACGTCCGGCCACTGCTTGGTCCGGAAGAACAGTGACATCCGCACGAAGTCCGCGACATCGTCGCTGGGGACCTCGTCGAGAATGGCAACGGCCTCTTGCCATTCGCCGCCTTCGGCATACGAGCACGCCTGCGCGATGGCGATCTGGTCGCGGTCGGCCATCGCGACGCGCAGTCCGTACATCCCGATCTCGACCTGGCACCACAGAGCGCGGTCGACCAGACCCGCCCGTTGCTGGTCACGATAGAGGTTGTGCACCGAGCGGTAGGCGCCGTAGACCACCTCCGAGGTGACCTCCCCGGCCATGGCGCGCCCCAACCAGGCATCGCACATATCCGGGTCGAGGTCGGTGGCAGCCCGGAACGCCGCCGCCGCATGCTGTTCGTTGCGCACCCCACCCGGAACCAACCCAAGATTCTGAACACCCGTGTAGAACGCGTCCTCGGCCGCTGACACTCGGACTTCCCTTCCGCCGATTTTGCCTGATCGAACGATAGATTCCGGCGGTCACGCGCGGGTCTCCAATTCTTCCCAATCTTGGGAAGTGTCGCGGCTGCCGCGCAACCATCCGGACGCCGATCGCAGCCATAGGCGATATGCCAATTTTGAACGTGCCATCGAACAACGGTATGTTCACTTCGGGGTCAGCAATCATCCGCCTGCAGACGGCCCTTTCGGCGGCGGCTGGCAAGCCGCGATCCGGCCCTCCAGCCGCCGCGCAGCAGGTCACAGACATTCTGAAAATTTCTTGCCGTTATTTAGGTGCACACTATTGAACGTTCCGACAGAAGAGGGTACTGTCTGAACACAGATCGTCAGTCCCTCATCCTGACGATCTGAACCCAAGAAGCAACGGCCGGTGGCACCGGCAGGCCACCGGCCGTTGCGGGGGTACAAGACCCCAGACGGGCCGAACCCGCAACCGGCGCTGCGTCTACGTCTACCATCACCGCCACCTCCACTTATCTACCCATTCCCGTTGGTGGGAATGGGTTTTCGTCGTTGCGGCGTAGCCGGTTCGGACTGCATGCCGACGCTCGGGCGATGGATGTGCCGATCAGGCGCGCGCGGCCGGAGGATCCGCGCGATCGGGCGCCGGTGCTGTCACGCGGGGTGGCAGCGAGCTCGCTTCGGGTGCGGCGACGCGGTCGGCCTTGTCCACCTCAGCCCGGTTCTCCCGAAGCATCCGCAGCGAGGGCTTGGTGCCGGACGACGCGGACACCACGGCCGGTACGTCCCTGGTCCGGCGCGACTTGCTCCATGGAGTGACCATGGGTGTGCGTGCCTTTGGCCGGTTGTCGGCCGAGCGCGCCGGAGTGGGCGGCGATTTCGGTGTCGATGGCAGGTGTCCGGCACGGCCCCACGGCGTGGCCGCCGCGCCTGGAGCTTGCCGGGCGGGCGACGCGGCACCCGGCGGACCTCCCTCGGCGGGGTTGCCGAGAACGGGCGGATGACCGGCGGCAAGCGCCTGGTCGGGCACCGAACTCGAACGGGCCGACGCGGAATCGAACTCCGAGCGCACCGGGTCGGCCAGCCCCCCCGCCACCTCGGAGTGCGACCCGGTCGAACGTGGATCGCCCGTCGAAAGCCTTTCCGCCGCAGGCGAGTCCGGGGTGGATGCCGCACCGGCAACCGACGGCTTCATCGTGGGGTCGAGCCCGGATTCACCACGGTCCGCTCCCCCTGCCGGTGGTGTCGGCCGGTCTCCGGTGTCCGCCCGTGCACCCGGGTTGCCTCCGGGAATGCTTCGATCGGACGGCTGTTCCGTGGTTCCGGGTGCGTCCATGGCAGCTCGGGTCGCGAAGGGCGCATTACCGGTTTCGGGCTGCCCGTGGCTGCTCCACTGCGCCGGCGCGGTGGCGCTCGGTCGCGACTCGAACGGTTCCCGCGGCTGACGAGCGAACTCGTCCGGGGTCGCACTGGGGCCAATCGGCGAGATCCCCCCTGGCGCAACGCTATCGTCCCCGTCGTCGAAGCTCGCCGGTGTTGTGAAGTCCAGGGTCGACACGTTGTCCGCGAAGGTCGCGGCATGCTGCATGATGTCGTCGGCGTGATCGTCGAGCAGCTTGGCGAAGCGGTGCACCTCGTCGGGTTCGATGTGCAGGGGCTTCGGCTCATTCGACGGCGCGGGCACGCCGAGCGCGTGCCGGGTCGCGTCGTACACAATGCCCTTGATCATGTCGTCGATGGCCTGCTCGAGCGGTTCAATGGCCCGGCCGATCACCTCGGCGGCGATGTATGCGATCAGACACTCCTGCATCTGATGGCAGATCCGGCGCGCCGCAGCGGCGACGAGAGGCGCGGACGGCGCCAGCGGCGGCGTCACCATGATCGATAGGTAAGCCGCGGCCAGCGCGGCGAGTTCGGCCAGCACGGCAACTTTCACCACCGTGATCACGGTGGCGGCCGCGTAGAGCGCTTGCTCCACGACCTTGCAGGCGTCCTCGAGCCGATCCATATGCGTCGAACTCATGCGCGCCCAGCTGGCGACCAGCTGGTCGTAGGATTCGCCCGAATAGACCGCGCCCATATCGCCGATCACGCCGGTCGCCGAATCGTGCGTGTCCCGCACCTGCGCGGCGAAGGTTCGCACATGCCTGGCGAGGGCGCGCACGTCGTCCTCGTTGATGTCCGGATACGGGATTCCGCACAGGTTGAGGAAGAACGCAACCTCATGGGGCAGGTCTATGGCCACGGCCGGTTCCCCTCCACGATCACCGGCTCACAGGACTCGGACGACGACGGCCTCGCTGGGCATGCGCGACCACTTCACCGTCGAGCCCGTGTAGGGCGCCTCGATGACCATGCCGTTGCCTGCCGCGAGCTGGACATGCTCGGGCCCCCTGGCGCTGAACGACCCGGCGGGGAACACCAGGTCGCCCGGCCGCACGTCGTCGGGATGCACCCGGACCCCGCTGTAGATCTGCTCGTAGGTGGTGCGGGGCAATACCACTTCGCCGTTACTGGCCTGGGCGATCGCGTACTGGGTGAGGCCCGAGCAGTCGAATCCGCCACCGCTGGGTCCACCAGCGCCGCCCCCGCCCCAGACATAGGGCGCGCCGAGCCAGTCGCTCGCGGCGCGTACCGCGTTGCCGCCCGTCGTCCCGTCGGAGGGAACCATACCGCGCCGCCGCAGCCGCGAGGCCGATCTCGACCTGCTGCGCGTTCGCCGCCGTCTGCGCGACGACGGCCCGTGCCGCGCCTGGCGCGTCTGCGGAACGGCAGGTGGCATGATCTTCGCGGCTTGCTGCTGTGCGGCCGCGATATCGGCATTGACCTGTTTCGTGGCATTGGTGATGGTGGTCTGCGCCGCATCGAGGAGCGCGGGACCACTGAAACGCGTATCGGCGACCGAAGCGATCGCCTGGGCCCGTGTTTGGAAATCCGCGATCTGATTACCCAGACGTCCCCGGCCATTGACCGTGCCGTCGCCCGACTCGCCGACGGCCTTGCTGACCAGGCTGTCCTTGCCCGCATGCGATTCCGCCGCCGACATCTGCATGCCCAGCGCATCCCCGTAGCGCAGCGCCACCGCACCGGAACGGGCACGCATATCAGCGGCCAGGGCCTGACTCACAACCGCCGACTGACCCGCTGGTTGGCCGTCCCCATACAGCGCGAGCAGCGATCGGAGCACTCCGTCCAGGTCGCTCGTCAGTCCCGGTGCCATTCGACCGACTCACCATCGCTCATCACCGACCGCCTCTCGCAATTCTGACCAACCATTGTTCGCCCGTACCGATTCCGCCGTATTCCCATTCATGGTGGGGTTCTTGAAACTATGCACTCCTTCCCAATCTCGGGAAGCCGAGACAATGGGTGAGGACTTCTGAGAGGCGGTGGCGAGGGCATGGCACCAACGGCGGCGGAAACCAAAGCCGGCAAGGCGGCAACGCTGGCGTCCACACCGTTGGCGACCGTCGCCGCCGAGGCCAAGCACTTCTGGCTGGTAGATCTGCATTGCCCACCCGGCGCCTCGGAGGGGCTGCGTGCCTTCATCGGGCTGGCGGACACCGCGATTCAAACCGCCGTCGACCTGCTCGGCCGTGGCATGACCACGCCACCGCCGAAAGTGGACGATTTGCTCGAGCCCGCGTTCTACGAAGCCCTCGGTAAGGGCAAGGCCGACGAGGCATACCGGAAAACCGTCGACAAGGTCGAGGCCAGGCAGCTGCAGTTGCTGCAAATGGACAACAAGGTGATCAAGTCCTCGGTCACGGTAGCCGCCGAACAGGTACAGGCCTTGCGTTCGATCAAGAACATCGTGGCCGAGCTCAACGCGAAGCTGAAGGCCGCAGGCAACGCCAAACTCAAGCCCGCCCAAGAGCTGCCCTTACTGAAGGCTGTCGCCGCCGCCGTGGAAGCGGTGTACGACAAGGTCACCGCGATCGCCGACCTCAATGAGGAGGTCGCCAACGGCGGAAAGGGCTCCAGCGGGGGCCAGGCCGGTGGTGGCGGTGGTGGCGGCGGCGCGCCGAGCGGCGGCGGGGGCGGCGGTGACGGCGGACTGTCTTCGTTGCTTCCGATGCTGATGATGCCGCTGATGGCGGCGGCGCCGCTGGTCGCGCAGATACCGGAAATGCTGCAGAAGGCCGAAGAGGACAGGGCCGAGAAAGCGGAGAAGGCCGAGCAGAAGGCCGCCACACCTCCGCCGCCCGGCAATCAGCCCGCGCCCGCCCCGGCGACGCCGCCGGGCGATCCGAACGCACCCGCCCCGGCCGATCCCAACGCGACACCGGCCGCGAACGCTTCGGGCGATCCGAATGTGGTTCCGGCCGCGGCTACTATGCCGCCCGGCCAAGTGCAGGCCCGGCGGGCTCGGAACGTACCGCCGAACGGACAGCCGGGCCAAGAAGAGCCCGCACCGGAGGACGAAGCGGTGCCGGAGCAGAGCCCCGTCATCGAGGCGTAGCCGGCCGGGTAGGCCGGCTGGCGCGCAAGACGATTCGCGTTCCGACGCGGTCGGTGCCCGACACCGGGGCACCGGCTGCAGAAGCGACTGGTAGTCCAGCGCACTAGCAGCCCACTGCAGCCCGGATCAAGCGCACTTGGGCGCTGTCGGCCGCGGTCCACGGCTCGTCCACGATGGGTTCGCCACCGTCCTGGATTCTTCAGATCCACGTGCACATGCCGCCGCCGTAGGTCCGCAGGACAAGGTCGTCACCATCACGAGTGACGTTGTCGCCCATACATATCCAGGATTCCGAGCGGCAGCCTCCCATATGCGGTGCACTTCGGGTGCGCTGCGACGTTCATGATCGGGGCGACCGCCGATCGGCCGGCGGCTGGGGCAAGCACAGTGCTCTGCCCCAGCCGATCACCGGTGGTTTGTCACCTGCCCGCCATCAGCGTTCGGCCCCGATCAACACGGCGTACTACATCGCGAACTCGGGTTCTCGCTCTCACGACCGCTCCGGAGGCGCCACCGGGGGTGGCGTCGACGGCGCGATCACGGCGGTAGGCGGCGGCCCCGCAGCGACATCCGGTGCGGTGACAGACGGGACCGTGGGCCGGGCGACGCGCTCGGGCTGGACGGCGGTGGACACCGGCGCCGGAGTCGAGACGAACTGTGGATGCTGCGTGATCTGTTCGTGCGCGTACACGGCGTCGCGCAGCGTCTGCCTGCTCGACTCGTCCGCGAGCAACAGCGCCAGCTCGTTGCACCGACGCTCGAACACCATGCTGCGCAAGGACGAAACCCCGGCGTCCACGCGCAGCTGCCCGATCTCCACCCGGCCGACATCGACCCGCTGTCCGAGCATCGAGGCCGCCAGCAGATCGTCGGCGTCGCGCAGTTCGTTCCACAGGTCGGGCGGCACCGCCTGTCCGGCCTGCAGTGCGGCGAGAATGCGCTCCCGCACCTGTCGTGACGCAGCAGCCTCGGCCGGCACCGGTCCGGATCGCCCGACCTGCGCGTGCGCGTCGGCGGCGAGTTCCATGCAACGGGACCGGACCTGCGCGTCGGGGACCGCCGACACGTGTTCGAGGGCCGCGATCGACCCGGTCAGGCCGAGCCGATCGGCCGTGTCCGGGGTGAATTCGCGCAGATCGACGTCGTAGGACGGAGCGACGAGTCCTTCCATCGCCGCGTCACTGAATCGGGAACGCAAGCCGGGGTCGATAGGTCCGGACGAAACCAAGGCCGACAATTGCGCATTCGCCTTGGCACCCCAGGCCAGCCCGAATTCGGCCAGCACCCGGGCCGGGTCGGTCACTCCCTCCCACGGCGATCCGCTGCCGTCCGCCTCGGTCAGCAACTCGTCCCAGTTCCACGGGGTGGAGACCTCCCGTGGCAGGAACAGGCCTGCGGGCAACCAGCCACGGCCTTCGTTCGAGGTGATGAATACGCCTGCTCCGCCTGGACCCCGTAGTACCGCTACCGCCCAGGCCATGCCCACCGGGGAGTCCACTGCCGCCAGCACACTGCCGAGCAGGGTCTTCGCCAGCACCAGGTCGTCGTTCACCTGGCCGCCGACCACATACGCCGGTTCGGCTTCCTTGTCCTTGGCCGCGGCGACGGCCGCCCCGAACGGAGTCGAGACCGGCAGCGGCATGGGCGGCAGATCCGTCCGACCGGTCGCGCCGCTTGGCGGCTGCCCTGACCCTCGGTCGTCCGAGGAGTAGACGGGTCCGGCGCCAGGTGGCATGCCCGCCCCGGTCGGCGCCGTCACACCGGTACTCGATGGGCCGGTCGATGTCGTGGCGTTCGGGTTCGGGTTCGGTGTGCCGCTAGCGGAATCCGTCGGCGGCGTGACCACTCCGGATGGCGTACCGGTGTTCGACGGCGTCGCCCCATTCTGCCCGGGTTCCGCGCCGAGCGGGCTGCTCTGGGTGGTCTCCGGTCCAACGGAGGTCGGTCCGCCGGGCGGGCCGCCGGGCGGAGGGGCGACCGGTTGCGCAGGCCCGCCCGGATCGAGGGGATCGGGGGATGTTCCGCCAGGGGGCGTCGGGAACGATGATCGGCCGTCGTCGGTCAGGCCACCGGCTTGCCGGATAGTCGAAGCCAACGCCTCGTCGCCTTGTTCGTAGGCGTCCGCGGACGCGCGCAACGACGCGGCGGTGCGGCGGTGCTCGTCGGCCAGCGCCTCACCCGCACGCTGCCGGGCGTCGTAATACTTCTCCAGCGCCTCGTAGACCGGCCAGGCGATTTTTCCGTAGGTGGGCAGGAAATTCGCGAGCCAGTCCGCCGGTGGTTTGGACCATGCCCGAGTATCGGCCTCGACCCGGTCGTGCTGGAGGGCCATGTAACGCAATACCGCGGGGTCGATGTGAATACTGTCCCGGTCTGGCATGCTCGATCAGAATCCTTTCCCACCACAGGTCTTCCTATTGTCGATCCTTCCCAGGCATGGGGAGCCATGCGCGCGCATGACCCCATCGAAAGATTTAATCCATTGGGCAACAATATCTTTCGGGCGATTCATGCTGGCAGGCTCAACGCCCCGGACCCGCCGTGATGGTCGGGCGACGAGCGGGACCGCCCGCGGGCCCCGGCGCGGCCGGTTCGACGAAAGCCGGATGGCCTACCAGCTGTGCGTGGGCGTACACCGCGTCGCGCAGGTTCTGACGCGTCGCGGCGTCCGCCAGCAGCAGCACCAGCTCGTCGCAGCGCCGCTCGAAGACCATGGCGCGCAGGGCGCTCATCTCCGAGGCCGACCTGCCGTCGTCGGCGCGCAACTCGCCCAGCGTCACACGGGACACGTCGGCACGATGTGCCAGCATCGACGCGGCGAGCAGGTCATCGGCGTCGCGCAACTCCTCCCACAACTCCTGCGGCACCTCGCGGCGCTGCCGCAACGCGGCGAGGATGCGGTCGCGTGCCGCGGGGGCCCCCAGCGCGGCCGGGGAACCGAGACGGCCCTTGTGCACGCGAACGTGCGCGTCCGAGGCCAATTGCCAGCATCGCCGCGCGATCTCGGCTTCCGGCGTCGCCATCGCGCGCTGTACCAGCGGCGGCGCGCCGACCAGTTCGAGACGGTCGACCAGCCCCGGCTTCGGCGCGCTGAGATCCATCGCAGATGAGGCGGCCACCTCACCCTGCATCGGCACGTCACCCAGCTGCCTGTGCAGATCCGCGTCGATCTCGCCGGACGACACGACCGCCGTCAACCGGGCGCCGGACTTGCGCCCCCAGGCCAGCCCGAACTCGGCCAGCACCCGCGCGGGGTCGGCGACGCCCTCCCACCCGCTCCCCTCGGCGACCTCCCAGACCCACGGCGTGGACACCTCACGCGGCAGATACAGCCCGGCGGGCAACCAACCGCGACCTTCGTTCGAGGTCACGAACGCGCTGACACCGCTCGGATGCCGCATCACCGACACCGCCCAGCCCAGGCCGACGACCGCGTCGCCGCCCGCGGCCAGCACGCCGCTCAGCAACGTGCGGGCCAGTACCAGGTCACCGTCGACCCGCTCGCCCAGCACGAACGCGGGCGCGGCGGCAGAGGTCATGGCCGCGCCCACCACGTCGCGGACCAGCTCGTCGCTGCCCTCGTTCTCGCTCTTCGCGGTGTCCGAGCGCTGGTTGGTCCGCTCCGGCGGCTCCTTGCCCGCAACGCTGGACACTGCCGACGGCGGCGCCGACGGGCCCGCTGTGATCTTCGGCGCGACGACCTGCCCGCGCGAGTCGGCCGGTGGCGCCGCCGGCTTGGCCTGCACCGGCGGAGGTCCCGAGCCCGCCTGCGCCGCGGGGGCGGATACCCCCGATCCGGACGGAGCGGCCGATACCGCCGATACTCCCGATGCGGCGGGTGCTGGTGGTGCGATGGGTGGCGCAACGATGAGCGGGGGCGCCGCGGCGGTCGGGTCGGCCGTCGGAGCGCTTGTCGCGGCGGTGAACGGTTCGGAACCGCCCGCGTGACCCGATTCCTCGGCCGAAACGCTGGTCGAACCGTCATGGGTGGTCGACTCCGTTCCCTCGGCCGAGGGGTCCACGGAAGTCGTGTCCTCATGGGCGTCATCCGCCGAGACATCCCGGTCCGAATCGGAGGGCTCGCTGTCGCTGCCCTGCGCACGCGCGGGGCCTCCTGCGGGCGCGTCCGATCCGTAATCGGTGCCGGCGCCGGGTGAGTAGCCAACGGGGGTGGTGGTCGGACCGGGAGTAGTCGTCGGACCGGGAGTAGTCGTCACCGGGGTTGGGCTCGTCGACGGAGGGGGGACGGGAGCGCTGTCCGTGGAACCAGAATTCGACGGAGGCTCGATTTCGGTTCCCGGCGTGAGCGGGTCGATCTGGGCCTCATGTCCGGGGATATCCGGAAACAGTGGTATCGGGAGAGCGTCTTGCGGTACGGGCCGCCCTCGTGGCCGGCTCTGCCGTTGGTCGCCGGAGTGGTCGTGGGCGGGCCGGTGTTGCGGATCGCCATCTCGCCCGTCTCCCCTGCCCGGTACATGGTCCGGCAGCCCCATCGGCAGCTCGGGCAAGGGGTAGCTCCGCGCATTCCGGACGACGTCCTCGACGTCGTCCCGCGCGGCGGCGATGATGCCGGGAATCCGGTCCCTGATGGCCTGGGCGTCGGATTCGTCCTCCTCCGCCGCCGCGGCGCGCTTGGTGTCGTTGATCCGCTCGGTGGCGTCCCCGACGATGTCCAGGATCTGGTTCCGCGTTCGGCGCACCACATCGGCGAAACCCCGGAACGCATCCGCCGCATCGTCCAGAGCGTCGACGAACAGCTGTTGCTTCGCGCGGCGGCGAAGCATGTCCAGCTTGACCGGTTCCAACCCCTCGCCGGAGCGGACCCGCTCGTGGAAGTCGCGGAGGCGGCCTTCGACGTCGAACAGGTCCAGCGACTGCGCACCTTCGCGCGCAACGCGTTCGAGATCGTTCCAGTGCGACGGGCCGATCTCCGGCCAGTTGTCGCGGACTATCTCGCGCCAGTACGGGCTGTTGCGCTCCGGTTCCATCGAAGGATCAGGTGGGCTCGGTGCGGCGAACCCCGGCGGCTCCGGCCTGGTCCGTGCGCACGTATGCGGCGACGGTCTCCGTGACGTGCCCATCGACCGCGACCCTACGGCGGCCATCCGCATGCACGTGGGCACGGATGAGTCGTCGCACCGCATTCGTGTACTTACTGTGGTCCAGATCGAGCTCCGACTTCGGACCTCCTGGGACCTGGAATTTTCCGACGATCTGCTCGACCCGCTCACCGAACGTGGTGTCCGCCGTCCGGTACTTGCGCCAAGAGAGGGCGACCTCGTCGGGCTCGTCCGTATCCAAACCGTCGGTCATGTCGGTGTCCTATCTCGAAAGTCGAAGCTCTGCTGTCAGGAATCGCGTCGGAACTCGGACTCCTCCATGGCGCGATACGACGCCTCGGTCGGAAGATCGAACGAGTCGATCGTGTAGGGGCGAGTGCCGTTGTACTCCATCTCGGCGCGCAACCCCACCCGTGACTTGGCATGCGCCAGCCGGGCGAGCCGGACGATCTCGGCGGCCAGCCAGGAGTCGCCGTTGTCGCGGGCATCGTCGGTGATGTGGAGGCCGATGATCTCCCCGTCGCGGTCGCAACCGACGCCGACGGTGTGATCGGGGTTGAACACCTCGTAGGTCCGGCTCCGCCAGTCCGGCGGTGCTGCGTCGAGATTGTCGTCGACGTCGAAATCGTCCGTGTCGATCGAGTGCATGTCGGTCATCGGGTGCTCTCTCAGAATCGTTCGGCAGGTTGAGAACTGATGGCGTAGCCGCCGTCGTCGGACGTGGCGTCCAGGCGCGCCGCCAACGCCGACCACGCCGCGTCTTCGATGCGCATGACCTGGCGCAGCTGCCAAAATCGCGCGCCCAGATACATCTCCCCGGTGCCGTCGGCGGCGACGTCGAGATGATCGGGACCGTCGGTGGTCGCGTTCAACGTCACCGCGGTGACCGGCGGCTGCATGTCGTCGATGTTCACCAGGGTGGCGCCCCCGCCGGGGATGAAACTCTGCCGCAGCCGGGCGCTGGTGCCGATCGCGACGTCGGCGCTGTTGGTGGTGATGGTGATCTCCGGGTTCAGCAGCAACTGCATCGCCCAGGACCGCGCCGCCTGCTCGGGGTGATCGGCGTTGATCGCGATCGCGAGGGTCGCGGCCAAGTCGATCACCAGCACCGAATCCGTCGTCGTGACACCAGCGATCACCAGGCGCTTGGCGGTGCCGACCGGGTACGGCAGATCATCGGCGGCCAATGACACCGCGTCCGCGCCGACACCGCCTCCGGTCGCGGGATGCGCAGTGACGGTTCCGGTCGCGATATCGATCGTGTAGGCGACGATCGTCTCCGGCATGCCTTCCGCGACCCCGGCGAGACGCACCAGCCCCTCGTCGTGCAACCACCGGATCGTATCGGCGACGGTGACATCCGGGACCGGCTCGCTCATGCC
>NZ_BDBA01000182.1 GCF_001612745.1 Nocardia amamiensis NBRC 102102
TGTCCACTGTTCGCTCGCTCATCCTGCCTGCCCGGATGCCGTGGTGACCGGCTGGGTTTCGTCGATGGGCGGCTCTTCCATGACGCTTTCGTACTGCCGCGCCGCGTCGGCGGTGCTCTCCCGGATGGCAGACATGATCTCGTTGATCAACTCGGGGCTCGTCAGCCGGGCGGCGGTGCCCGGAGCCAGGTAGAGATCGGTCAGCCTGCCCATGGCGTCGACCTCCGGGATGACCGCGCCGCTCGGCGACGGCCTGCGGGCACGGATGCTGTCGATCTTCTCCCGCATCTCGGCGATCCGGTGCCGCAGATCGCGGGCGGCATCCAAGGCCGCCTGCACGTCCGGGTGGATGGAACTCATGAATCCACCTCGCTGCGCTCACTCATGCGTTACCTCCGGGTTGGCTCGGGGTCTGGTTGCTCGGGGTGGGCGTCGGCGGGGTCACAGTGGGGGCGATGGTCGGCCGCTCGCCGATCACCGCTTCGGTGTGCGGTGTGTCGTCGACGTACATCAGACGGTCCGGATGCCATGCCACGACCCGGTTGCGATCGTTGCCGTTGCCCGCGGCGTTGCCCATGCCCGGCGCCATGGGCATGTACGGCATCATCGGCGTACCGCCGCGCGCGGCGGCCGCGTTTGCGGCCGACGACGTGGACAGGGGTTCGATCACCGGCGTACGCGGCATGGACGACGAGGCGACGCCGGCCGATGCGGCCAGCGGCAAGGCCGTGGCCGAGACGGTTTCCGCGGTGACGTCCGAGATGCTGGTGCCGAGGCTGCTGATGGGTGTCCCGCCGGGGCTGCCCGTGCCGATTCCGCTCGGGATGCCGAGGTCGTCGTAGCCGTACTCGTCGAGGCTGTAGTCGTCAGCGGAATCCGACTGGCCGAGCTGGGCCAGCGGCATTCCGGCCGAGGCCATCGCGCTCATGAGCGCGGGCAGCATCTGGGTCAGCGCGCTGCTGTCGCCGCCGCCGCTGCCTTTTCCGCTTCCGTTGCCTTCACCTGTCCCCTCACCCGTCCCCACTTTGGAGCCGACCTCGGTCGAGTATCCGGTGATCGTCTCCGCCGAACGGGCGTTCTGCTCGTTGAATTTGGCCAACGCCGCCTGGATGCCGAGTTCGTTCTTGGAGCGCATCGCGGCAAGCAGCTCTTTGCGCGCCGCGATGATCTCCTGCGGCGTGGGATGCTTGGCCTTCGCCGTGCGGAATGCGTTGCTGTAGGTGTCGATTCCGTCGGCAAGCATCCCGAGGCCCCGGCCGAGCTGGTCGAGCCACCCCCGGTGCTGACCGAGTTCGGCCGCCGCCAAGGCACCCACCGGCTCCCAATTCTGCATCGCTCGCGACGCCGAGTCGACGCCTTCGGTGGCGAGCAGGTGCGGTCCACCGGTGAACTTGCGCAGCGCGTCCGCGAATCCCGTTGCCGCGCCCGGCCCCGGACCCGTATGCAATTGCTTCGCGAAAGTCAACGGGTCGACCGCGCCACCGGCAACCGGGAACCGCAGCCCAGGCGGCCGCCGCGGGCTGACCTCCTGGACCTCGCCAACCGGATTGGCGAGAACGTCGCCGCCCTTGCCGCCGATCTCACGCGCACCGCGGTCGTCTCCCTCGGTGTAATCGCGCGCCGCGGCGCCGACGTTGTACGCGGTGCGCTGAACCTCGTTGAGCACACCGATCATTCCGTTGAGCAGCGACGCCGCCTGCGCGTTGAGCTGCGGCACCGCCTCGGCCGAGATCGGGTCAGCCCCCGCGGGCACGACCCATCCCGGGGGCAACGCCGCGCCGGTATCGCGCGCCATCTGCGCAAGTTTCGCCGCCGTGGCGACCAGCTCCTGTGGATCCACGTTCAGCGGCATCGCGACCTCCTCTCCTCATCTGCCGCAACCTCCTCGCGCGATCAGCCCGCGGCGACAACCGGCATTGCCGCGTTCGCGGACTGATCGGCCGAGCCCGACTCGGACAGGGGCGCGCCCTTGTCCGCCGGCGCGGTCACATCGATGCCATTCGGGCGCCTGAATCCGTCGAAGGAACTTTCCTCCGATGCGAGTTCGGGCATGTTCTGGTCGAATGGCTTCAGCTCGCCCTTGATGACGACGTGGAACACATCGACCTTGTCGGGATCCACCCGCAGCAGCGCCGTCTTACCGCCCTTGAACATGACAACGCAGCCGCTTGTGAAGCGGTCCTTGTCTTCGGGCATGACACGCAGAAGCCGAAGTGCCTCTTCGTCCTTCCACCACGCCGGTGTCCCCTCGTATGCCTTCTGAGCATCGGTGTCGCTGTGGTTGCCGTACGCCTTGTCGAATGCCTGTGCGGCCGTGACGTGTAGCTTCTCCGTGACGCCGTCGGGGTGCGTGTACATCACGCTGCCGTCCGCATCCGGTGTGCGAGCGGGCGCCCCAGCAGGCTGCGTGGAAGACGTTGTGCCGGCCGGCTGTCCATGATGCGTCGCCGGGGTTGTCGTGGATTGCTGCACCGTGCCGGGCTGCGCCGTGACCGACGCCGGAGCAACCGGCGCAGGGGCGACCGCGGCGAGTTCGTCCTCGAAGCGTTCCGGATCCAGATCCCGGCGACGGCTGTTCAAGTCCTGATCGGCCATCCGCCGCATCATCTCCTGCTCCTGCATCATCCGCATAATGGGGCCGAGCGTGTCCATGCCGGAGCCCACCGGCGACATCGCGGGCGGCGGCTGCACAGCCGGGGTAACCGGCGTCGTCGCACCCGGTGTGTTCCCGAGATCGCCGAGCCCGCCCGGTGACTGGCCGTTGATGCCGGAGTCGTCCAAGCCCCCCGGAGTCAGGTCGTCGACGCCGCTGCCGTTATCCAAATCGTCCAGCCCAGGAGGCAAGTCACCCGTGTCCACGTAGGGCGGATCCGCAATATTCGGCGGCGTGGAGCCCGGCGGGGTCACATAGGGCGGATAACTCGCCGGATTCTTCGAAGCCGCCTCCAGCGCTTTTATTCTCTCTTCGAGCGCCTTGGTCGCCGCGGCATCATCTTTGACGCCGTTCCCATGCTGGTCTTGCTCGGATTTCGCATCTGTCATGATTTTCAGCGACTCTTCCATACCGAGCGTGACGTAGGTCATGACATGTTCGCTTTCGCTCATGTCGTCGGCCGGCGGCGGCGTCTCTGCCGCAGTGTTGAGAGCGGAGATCAGTTTATTGACATAGCCACGAGCGGTCTCACTGCTGATCTTCGACTTTTCAACCTTGTCTTTGACCTTTATATCCTGCTGCTGCAGGGCGTCGAACGCCCGTTTGAGGCTGTCGTTGACCGTCACATAGGAGGTGAACATGTTCGATATGCTCGACCTGACCTTGGGGTTTGTCATGTCGACTTGCGGCACCGAACCGGTTTCCGGAAACGACTCCTTGACGCCCTTACCGAAAGCGTCCCAGGTCAGTTCGATGGTAGTCTTCAGACTTTTTTTATCGTCACCGGCGTCTATTTCCAGCCAGTCATGAATTTTTCTGGAGAGTTTGAGCTGCTGCGGCCACTGTGTGGAATATACATCGGGAACATACAAGGGCGGCATTTCGTCCGTCATGGAAACACCAGCGCGGGTGAATCAGTACTACCCCTGTTTTCCCTACCCGCCGGGCGCACCGGGACCTTTGCAATCGCCGACTGCTGCGACTGCGAATCCGGTCCCATGCGGCTGCCCGCAAATCCGGCAGCCGCGCCGGAACCAGTCAACCAACCGCGGGCTGCATTCAATGACGGGCCCCTCGCCCCCCACGCGGCTCGGAAGCCCGCGTTCGGGTTACGGACAGCCGGATGGAACGCGCCCGAAAGCATCCGCCGCAACACATTCTGCCCACCCATAGTCGCGCGGATACCTCTTGCGGCACCGCCGATAAGTCCTCCCCCCAGTGACAAGACGCCAGTTTGAGCACCATTAGTCAGTGCTTGACCGACGCTGCCACCCTGGGCCAGGGTTATGCCCGCTTCCATCCCCCCTCCACCGAGGGCACTGCCTAATGCAACGCCGAGACTAGCACCGGCCACTGTCCCAGCCCCCGGAATGAGCACGGAACCAACCGCGCCACCGACCAAGGCGGCGCCGGTGGTCAGCGCAAACCTGCCTACACCACCCCAGAACCCCATGAGATCACCTATCCGATGTCGAGCGTGAGCGCTTTATGCAACGACCGGCACCCCCGGCCAAGGCCGGAGAGGGTTCGTACGACACCATGGCCAGGCCCGCCTCTCGATCAAACGCCTCATCGTCGAACGGAGCAGCGCGAGCAGCGACCGACCATGAGTGAGACCTACTTTCGACGTGATTCATTGTCGAGGATTCCCAGCTACGGGAAGCGTCATCCTGGCCGGACCGGCCAGGATGATCACCGGCGACTTACACTGACATGCACGAATTGCCCGGGCCGCCAGACCGTTCCCCAGCCGACGGTGACCGAGTAGGAGGAGATATCCGATGAGCCTCCGCCTCCTGGCGCTCGAACGCGCAACCTCGGCCGTCTCAACCTGCCGACTCGGGGGATGACATGACCACAGCTGAAGTCTGGCCCGCGGGCGTCGAGGAAGAAGCGAAGGACCCGGAAGCCGCGGAGGATCAGCAACCCCGGCCGGCGACTCCATGGTCGAACCGGCCCACGCCGCGACTTCCGAGACCGGGTACCACTGCGCCAGGGCAGCCAGATGCCCCACCCGCGCCGGGCCAGTTGGGGACTCCCGCACCCGGCCAGTCGAATGGCGTTGGCCGATCCGGCGTTCCTGGTCAGCCTGGGCAGCAGGGTATTCCGGGTTCCCCTGGTCACGGCGCTCCGGGCTCACCTGGCCAGGTGGGTGTTCCCGGTCAACCTGGTCAGCCGGGTCAGTCGGGTGAGGTGTT
>NZ_BDBA01000183.1 GCF_001612745.1 Nocardia amamiensis NBRC 102102
TCCTCCGGCACCGCGGCGTGTTCCGGCGTGGAATGCGGTGCCGGAGGAGAGGGGTTTTCGGAGCCGGCGCGGTCGCCGCGAGCCGATCCGGCCGCGGCCTCGGCCGGTCGAGCGCTGCCTTCGCCGGTATCCGTGGGGTGTGGCCGCACCGAGTCGTCGGGCCCGGCCGCAGGGTGATCATGTTCGGTGGTCGGCCGTGCTGTGCCCGCGTTCTCGGCGGTGCTGTTATCCGAGTCGTGTGGCACTGGAGGCAGTTCCCCGTCGACAGGAGCCTCAGCGGCGCCGACGGCCTCCGAATCCGGTTGTGCGGCAGGAGAGTTCCGTGACCCGGGCGCCTCCGCAGACGTCGGATCCGATGCCGTCCCGGTGCTCGTCGCAGCGACCGAGTTGACGGTGGCCGCGACGGCGGAGGGGAAGGTGACGTTCTTGACGGGATTGACGTTGTCGATCAGCACGCCCCGCACGCCAGTGGGTTGCCAGTCGATGCTGTTGTTCGGCACGGAGAACGGTTGCTCTGGGCGCGGCTTGTACTCTTTCGGCGGCGACCCATCGAGTGGTTGATTGCCTCCGTCAGCCTTCGGCGTGGTCCCTGAGGGGGCCGCGGGGGCCGGATCCGCCGGTGTGGCAACTGCGTCGGAGGGGGGCTTGACGGACTTGACCGGGTTGAGGTTGTCGGCCGACACCTTCGGCGGATTCGCGGGCTGCCAGTCGGCATTGTTCAATGGGAGTGTGGGACGGGCTGGTTCGTCCGCGGTGGCCTCCGTTTGGCGCAGCAGCGCCACAAGATTGTCGATCTGCTGTTGCTGATGGGTGGGGGAGGGGTTGTTCGGATCGAAGTCCCTGGTGACGATGCCATGCGAGCGCAGCGCGTCGACGAGCGCATCAGGCGACGCTTCGGCCCTGGTGACAGCCGGTGTGGCAGCGGGGTCGGCAGTCGTGTCGGGAAGTGGTGCCCGGCTGCGCATCCCTTGTGCCGCAAAGCCTGCCGCGCCGATGAATCCGCTACCGATACCGGGGATCAGGCCCTCGGTGAAGGCCTTGCGGCTGAATGGCTGATCCGACAGCGCAAGCGAGACGGCGGTGCCGCCGAGAGCGCCGACGGCTCCGGCTCCGGCGCCGACCATGGTGGTGCCGGCGAGCTGCAGGGCCACCCGTCCCGCGGTGCTGCTGGCGTTTGCGCCGATGGTGGCGACCTTCGGCCCGGCCCAGAGTCCGAACCCCATGCCGAGGAAGCCACCGACAGCGCCGGCGGCCGTTGCCACGCCGACCGACTTCCAATCCATCTGTTCGCGGTCGCCCTTGGCAACCTGAATCGCCTGGGCGCCGGCTTGGGTGCCGCCGCCCAGTGCTACCCCGATCATGACTCCATTGCGCAGCAGCACCATCGAGCCGCGTTCCGCGGCCAGTTCCGCACCGCGTCCGGAAAGGAATGCCACGAATCTCATCCACGCGCGCTGCGCCGCGGTTCGGGTCGCCATCTGTGCTATGGCGGCCTGGATGGGACCACCGGCCGCGAACATCAGTGCGCACCGGGCCAGCTGGATGGCCAGGATCACGGCCATGCTGATGATGACCATCTTCTGCAGTTCGGTGGCGTTGGCGCCCTCGTAGGCCTGCCTGGCGAGGCTGTCGCAGTCGGCGGCCTGCTTTCGGAAGCGTTCGGCCGTGCGCCGGTGCTTGTCGGCGATCGCGGTGACGGTGTCGCCGTGTGAGCCCTCGGGCGGCTTTGCCTTGGCTTCGTGATATTCAGCCTGCCCACGACACCATTCGGCCTTATCCGACCAGGCATCGGCGGCGCGTCGTTCCGCGTCCTCGTCGCCCAGAGGGAAGTGCCCGGCGACACACATCACTACGGCCGGGGGGAGCCAGTCCGGCAAACGCAGCGTCATGTGCGCTCGCGTTCGTCGACGCGTATCCGGCAAGCGGCTCCGTGAACGTTACTGCTGCCGGCGTCGCACGGTCGCACCCGAATCCCATGCCCTCCCGCCGGCGGGAAGTTCCTCTCCGGTCGTCGGCAAGTACGCAGCATCGTCTGCACTACGCGGCCCCGTACTACCTCGGGGAATCTTCCTTGTCCCCGCGGAAGAATGCGCGAATCTCATTGAGGCTGGGGGCATCCGGAGAGATGTCGGGCAGATCGGGCAGGTCGTCCAAGTCGGCGTCGACGGGTGCGGCGACGGCCTCGGTCTGCTGCTGCGCCCGGCGCGCCGCGGCCTGAGTGGCGTCCACGATCGCCCTGCTCAACTGCTCCGGTGTCTGGCGCATTGCCGCGGCCGTGAGGCGCAGGTCGGTCAGCACGCCGGCGGCGTCAACGGTCACCTCTACCGATTGGTCGGGAGAACTCGCCTGCGTGCGAGCATTTTCCAGTTCTCGGAACGCATCGGCGAGTCGGCCCTGCTGACGTTCGAAGGAGTCGAGGAGATGTTCGAGCTGGTTGCGCATGCCGTTGTTGGCCGATCGCAGGCCTTCGCGCTCCCACCGATCCATGCCACAACCTTCCGACTCGAAATCCTCAGCGGACAGCGACGACCGCGGACCTCCGACCGTGCCCATAATGATGACCGACAGGTGCGTGGCAACTCTCGCCGCTGGTGGGAAGGAGGACGAACCAGACGCCGTCAGCCCCGGCGGCAACGGGTCTCATTGCCGGTCCGGCAACGCCGCACGCGACATCACCACCAGCAGCCGACCCAGCACCTTCTGCGGGCCGTTGGCCTCGTCCTCACGCGATTCGACCGCGGCGAATCCCTCGGCCAGCGCCCGGCCCGGAACGAACAGACCCTGCTCGAAACAGTTGTCGCCGAGCTGCGCCCGCCATTGCTTGTAGCCGGCGACCACCCGGCTCAGCGTCTCGCCCCGGAAGTCGTTGATCCGCACGTATTCGGTGATGAGCGCGCGTTGCGCCTCCCTGTGTGCCCGGAACCCGCCGGTGAGGTCGACCGCGGCGCCGAGTTCCCGCAGGATCGCGGCATACATCGGTCGCCGTGGGGGACCGGATCCGGTCGTCGCCCGGGAACCGCCGGCCAACATCCGAGGATCGATCACAGCAGTGCGAGCCAGCACGATCCACGGCGCCATCTCCCCCGATTTCTTTACCGTGCTGCGATTCTCGACCGCAGATAGCGAACCCGTCGCATCCCGGATCTCGATTCCGCGCAGCACGCCCGGCATCCGCGGGAGGACGGTGTCGACAGCATCGGCGATGTCCTGGACGGTTGCCGCGGCGATACCCGCCGCGTCGAATCCGACGATCTCGATGTTGTGCCGACCGGCCATCTCCCGAGCGATCCGCATGGCCTCGGCATCGGTTGCTCGGCGCGCACGCACGCCTGCCTGTTTCGGGGGCCGCTTCTGCTCGCGACGTTCCGGTGCCGGCTCCGGCTTCTTGCCCGCGGGCGGGCGGTCCGGGGTGCGTGGAGGAGATACCCGAGGCGGGATTTCGTTCGCCGGCGCGCCGGAGGGGCTCGGAGCCTTTGCCCAAGGGGTGCCCGACCTGTTCCGCGACCACGGCGTATCCGCCGACGGCTTGGCAGAGTCGTTGCTGCCGCCCGGCATCGTCTGTGGACCCGCCTGCTTCCCTGTCGGTGTATTCGCCAGCGCTCCCTGTCGCTCTGCGCCGTTTCCGGGCGTCGTCGGCGATCCGGTCTGGGCTGCCGGGGGTTGGTCGCCGGGTTTGTCATCGGGCGATTCGGTTTCTGGGGCATTGCCCGTCGAATCGTCCGGCTGTCCGGATTCCGTAGGTTGCTGTCCGGACTCCGCGGGCTGCTGGCCGGATGCCGGGGGTTGCGGTGTATCGACGCTGCCGCGGTTGTTCGGGGTGTCCGACTGCGGACGAGCGGAGTCTCCGTTCGCCGGGCGATCGGACGTGCCCGGCGTCCGTGCGAAATCGTCTGTGGTGCTGCGGGATTCGGTAGACGTCGGCTGCGGAATGGGTCCTGCCGGCCAATTCTGGCTCGGTACGTTCGTGTCCGGGAAGAAGCCATCGCCGGACGGGTTTCGGATGTTCTGCCCGCCGTAGTGGTCCTTGTCCTCGAACGCATCGGCCGCATGCATCATCGCGGAACTCATCGCCCGCATGTCCGCGACGAGGTCGTCGAACCCCTCCAGCGTACGGTCGGCACCGGGCTTGTAGGTGTGTGCGAACGTCTCGCCGGCTTCGTCGGCACCCCAGAACTCACCCTCGTCGGCGAGTGCCGCCTTCAGCTCGTTCGCCACCCGTTCGGCTTCTTCGGCCGCCTGCCGCAACTCCGCCGCCGATTCGCGCAGCTGGGCCAGGTCGACCGACAGTGGTTCGGCCACGCAACCCCCTAGGTCGATATCCAGACGGCCCGGCCGTCTTCGGCTGCTGAACGGGACGTCGCGCAGCGGCGAACCGCCACGCGCTAGGCTGACCCGAGCCGAAGCATAAGCGACGTTCGCTGGTGTTCCCGTCTGCGGGAACGTGGCGGCCGATTGCCTCCGCCGGTGTCACCGGCAACCTCCTCACCCATCTCGCTCTGGCCGTTCTCACCGGCGCGCGGCCCGTCGAACCCGGGTTTCCGGTTCGGTGTGAACCTCGTCGTCCCCGAATGCTGCTCGCCGGCTCTGGTGAGCGGCATCTGGGGATGTCGATGCTCGCGAATCGTGGCGTCGGGGCCCGTTATCCCGGTGCAAGCAGGTCGTCGACGGCAGCAACCGTCACCGAATCCTGCGCGGCGGCAGCGAGGCTCGGATCCACCTAGTCAATCCGAGGCGATGGGGGTCGTCTGGGCCAGCCCAATCTTCCAACCGGTCGAAGTCCGTACGATCACGTAGGTCAGAGCCCCCGTGGCGGACGGATTCGTCTCGGCGTCTGGACGTCGGTCGTGCACCGTCTTCACGCAGCTGACGAGGACGACGTCGGCGGTGAGCGGCCGCAGGTCGATCACCTCGACGCTGGTGCGGACATCCCCGAGTCCACTGCCGAGGGCCGCGCTCATCGCCGCCTCGAAGGCGTCGCGTCCGAACAGTCGACGGCCGTAGAAGTTCACGATCGCCGTTGCGTCGGTGTGCAGGCTGGGGAGTACTGAAGCGTTGGACTGGGAACGGTCGGCGAGGGCTACCAGGTCACGAACGGCATGCTCGTCCTCGGCCGAAAGCGTCGCGTGTCCCTCGGCGATGTTGGGCTGTGGGCGGTTGATCGACGTCATGCAACGCAGTATTCGACCTCGAGCCCACTCGAGGTCAAGGGGAGCCGAACTAGCGAAACATCCGCAGCCGGGTTACGTGGCGGATTGGGATCAGTTGCCCGCGTGGCAGCAGGAGACGGGCGCTGACATCTTCGAAGTGATCGAGCGTTCGATGGCGGGAGCAACTCGCTGATCGAATGGCGAAGGCCGCCTCGGTCTTTCGATCGGGGCGGCCTTCGGGTTCGGTGCCTGGAGTCAGCGGGTGAAGAGCAGGGCTCGTTTGACTTCTTGGATGGCCTTGGTGACTTCGATGCCGCGGGGGCAGGCGTCGGTGCAGTTGAAGGTGGTGCGGCAGCGCCAGACGCCTTCGACGTCGTTGAGGATGTCGAGGCGTTCGCGGGCGGCTTCGTCGCGGCTGTCGAAGATGAAGCGGTGGGCGTTCACGATCGCGGCCGGGCCGAAGTAGCTGCCGTCGCTCCAGTACACGGGGCAGGAGGTGGTGCAGCAGGCGCACAGGATGCACTTGGTGGTGTCGTCGAACCGGGCGCGGTCGGCCTGGCTCTGGATGCGCTCGCGGGTGGGCTCGTTACCCGTGGTGATCAGGTAGGGCTTCACCGCGCGGAACGCGTCGAAGAACGGTTCCATGTCCACCACGAGGTCCTTCTCCACGGGCAGGCCGCGGATCGGCTCGACGGTGACGGTGATCGGCTTGCCGCCCTTGGGCAGCATGTCCTTCATCAGCACTTTGCAGGCCAGCCGGTTGACACCGTTGATGCGCATGGCGTCGGAACCGCACACGCCGTGCGCGCAGGAACGGCGGAAGGTGAGCGTGCCGTCCAGGTAGGACTTGATGTAGATCAGCACGTTCAGGAAGCGGTCGGTCGACAGGACCGGCACCTGGAAGGAGTCCCAGTGCGCGCCCTTGTCGTCCTCCGGGTTGAACCGGGCCACCTTGACGGTGATCATCACCGAGCCTTCGGGGACCGGAGCGGGCTTCTGCGAAGAGGGTGCTTCGGCAACAGCAGTCATCAGTACTTACGCTCCATCGGCTCGTAACGGGTCTGCACCACCGGCTTGAAGTCCAGGCGGATGTCCGAGAGGAGATCCGCGCCTTCCTTGTAGGCCATCGTGTGCCGCATGAAGTTCACGTCGTCGCGGTCCGGGTAGTCCTCGCGGGCGTGACCGCCGCGCGACTCCTTGCGGTTGAGCGCGCCCACCACGGTCACCTCGGCCAGCTCGAGCAGGAAGCCGAGTTCGACGGCCTCGAGCAGGTCGCTGTTGTAGCGCTTGCCCTTGTCCTGCACGGTGATCCGGGCGTAACGCTCCTTGAGCGCGTGGATGTCGGTGAGCGCCTGCTTGAGCGTGTCCTCGGTGCGGAACACGGAGGCGTTGTTGTCCATCGACCGCTGCAGCTCGGTGCGGATGTCGGCAACCCGCTCGTCGCCGTGCTCGCCGAGCAGCTGGGCGAGCCAGTCCTGCACCATCTGCGCCGGGTTCTCCGGCATCTCGACGAACTCGCTGCGCTGCGCGTACTCCGCGGCGGCGATACCGGCGCGCCGGCCGAACACGTTGATGTCCAGCAGCGAGTTGGTGCCGAGCCGGTTGGCGCCGTGCACCGAGACGCACGCGCACTCGCCCGCGGCGTACAGGCCAGGGACGATGTCGGTGTTGTTGCGCAGTACCTCGCCGCGGATGCGGGTGGGGATGCCGCCCATCACGTAGTGACAGGTCGGGAACACCGGCACCAGTTCCTTCACCGGGTCCACACCGAGGTAGGTGCGGGAGAACTCGGTGATGTCGGGCAGCTTCTCCTCGAGCACGTCCTCGCCGAGGTGGGTCACGTCGATGTAGACGTAGTCCTTGTTCGGTCCGGCGCCGCGGCCCTCCAGCACCTCGAGCACCATCGAGCGGGCGACGATGTCGCGCGGTGCGAGGTCCTTGATGGTGGGGGCGTAGCGCTCCATGAACCGCTCGCCGTCGGCGTTGCGCAGAATGCCGCCCTCGCCGCGGACGGCCTCGGAGATCAGGATGCCGAGCCCGGCCAGACCTGTCGGGTGGAACTGGTGGAATTCCATGTCCTCGAGCGGGAGGCCCTTGCGGAACACGATCGCCATGCCGTCGCCGGTCAGCGTGTGCGCATTCGAGGTGGTCTTGTACATCCGGCCGGAGCCGCCGGTGGCGAACACGATCGACTTCGCGTGGAAGACGTGGATGTCGCCGGTGGCCAGCTCGTAGGCGACCACGCCGGTGGCGACCGGACCGCGATCGGTCTCGGTGAGCACCAGATCCAGTACGTAGAACTCGTTGAAGAACTCCACGTCGTGCTTGACGCAGTTCTGGTACAGCGTCTGCAGGATCATGTGGCCGGTGCGGTCGGCGGCGTAGCACGCGCGGCGCACCGGGGCCTTGCCGTGATCGCGGGTGTGGCCGCCGAAACGCCGCTGGTCGATCTTGCCCTCGGGCGTGCGGTTGAACGGCAGGCCCATCTTCTCCAGGTCCAGCACAGCGTCGATGGCCTCCTTGGCCATGATCTCCGCGGCGTCCTGGTCGACCAGGTAGTCACCACCCTTGACGGTGTCGAAGGTGTGCCACTCCCAGTTGTCCTCTTCGACGTTGGCCAGCGCGGCGCACATGCCGCCCTGCGCCGCGCCGGTGTGGCTGCGGGTCGGGTACAGCTTGGTCAGCACCGCCGTCCGAACACGGGGACCGGCCTCGATCGCGGCACGCATACCCGCGCCACCCGCGCCGACGATCACGACGTCGTAGCGGTGCTCCTGAATCGGTCGGGATTCACTCATGCGAGAGGGCCTGTTCCTAACTGATGTTGGGGTCGAAGGTGAAGATGACGTAGGTGCCCACGCCCATGACCAGGATCATCGAGATGACCAGCAAGGTCTTGAGCCAGAACCGGGTCGAGTCCTTGCGGGAGTAGTCATCGATGACGGTGCGCAGACCATTGCCGCCGTGCAGCTGGGCGAGCCACAGCATGCTCAGGTCCCAGATCTGCCAGAACGGGCTGGACCAGCGACCGGCGACGAAGGCGAAGTTGAGCCGCTTCACGCCGCCGTCGAGCAGCAGCATGATCGCCATGTGACCGAGTACCAGCACGATCAGCAGCAGGCCGGAGAAGCGCATGAACAGCCAGGCGTACTTCTCGAAGTTGTTGCTCGAGCGGGCGCGCGGCGAGCGGGGCAGATCCAGGCTGGCCGGGCGGTCGTACGACTTGCCGAGAACAGGTGCGGTCATTGTCAGTGCTCCGTGAACAGGTAGAAGAACTGGCGTCCGACTGCCGGAACGGCCAGCAGGAACCACGCCGCGAGGACGATCCAGAGCATCAGGCGCTGGTACTTCGGGCCCTTGGCCCAGAAGTCCACCAGGATCACGCGGACGCCGTTGAGCGCGTGGAACAGCACGACTGCGACCAGCCCCATCTCCATCAACGCGACGATGGGCGTCTTGTAGATCTCGATCGCCTCGTTGTAGGTCTCCGGGCTGACGCGCACCAGCGCGGTGTCCAGCACGTGGACGAAGAGGAAGAAGAAGATGGTGACGCCGGTGATCCGGTGCAGCGCCCACGACCACATGCCAGGGTCGCCTCGGTACAGCGTCTTCCGCTTCGGCTGGGCCGGAGCTTCAATCGTGGTCATAGAGTGCGGTGCCTCCAACGTCGTTGATGGACCCGGTTGCAGGTCCGACGCCCGGCGAGCGTTGGGGGCGAATGCCCAGGTGGCTGTACTCCGGCCCGTCGCGGGGAACCTGAACCGATCTGTTCTGGACTCTAATCCCCCAGCAATCCCGGAACTAATTCGGCGTGCCGTGCGTTGCGCGACAAAGGATCGGGTTAGGTTTACCTTTCTCGACATGCGCGGGGTTCTGTCATGGACCTCGCGCGGCCATCTTCGGCTCGGTTCGAGAGGGGTTCGCCATGTCGCAAATCGACTGGAAACTGTTGCGCGACAACGCAGTTCGAATTATGCAGAACGCCTATGCACCCTACTCGCGGTTTCCGGTCGGCGCGGCGGCTCTCAGTTCCGATGGCCGAATTGTGAGCGGTTGCAATGTGGAGAATGTCTCATATGGATTGGCCCTCTGCGCCGAATGTGTACTCGTCGGTAACTTGATTTCCGGGGGTGGGGGCCGCCTTCTGGCGGTCTCGGTGGCCGATTCGCGCGGCCAAATCCTGATGCCCTGTGGACGCTGCCGCCAAATGCTCTACGAGCACGGCGGAGCCGACCTCCTGGTCGATCACAAGGCGGGAGCGGTGCCGCTGCGCACGCTCCTCCCGGATGCCTTCGGCCCCGACGACCTGGACGCCGGTCAGGTGTGAGCCGAGGTCGTCAGCAGTCCGCTTCGAGAGCGGCGTCGACATCGTCCTCGGTGGGCATGGTGACGTCGGGAATGGAGATCGGCGGGATGCCGAGCCGCTCCATGATCAGAGTCAAGCTCTGGCCGACGCGGTTGCTCTGCTCGCTGGAGCGGCGAGCCCATATCTCGAGGCCGGTGATGCGCCGCGTCAGCTCCCGCTGGGTCTCCCCGTAACCTTCTTCGATGTCGTCGACCCTGGCCTCGACCTGTGCCACCTGCCGGTCCATATGCGCGTGTGTCATCGCTTCCCCCGCCTCCCCGGTCAGCGCTCGGTCTCGAGAGCGGCGTCGATATCGTCCTCGGTGGGCATTGTCAGGTTCGAGAACTCGAGCGGTGGGATCCCCAACCGCTCCATCATCAGCGCCAGACCCTGCCCCAGCTGGTTGACGCCGTCGATCAACTGGGCGTGGACGATGTCGGCCTTTGTCGCATGCCTGGTCAGCTCGTAGATAGACGCGCCGTAACTTTCCTCGACATCGCGGACCCTCGTCTCCAAGCCGGTCACCCGCCGGTCCATGTGCGCGTGTGTCATCGCTTCCCCCGACCTCGAACGAATGATGGGGTGAGGCTAGCGCATGCCACCGACAGGAACCAGGGTCGACGCTGCGCATGCCAGACTGACGAACGTGACGGCACTGGACGCGGTTTCGATCATCAGGACCAAGCGTGACGGCGGGGAGCTCTCCCATGCGCAGATCGACTGGGTGATCGACGGGTTCACCCGCGGCGTTGTGGCCGACGAGCAGATGTCGGCGCTGGCCATGGCGATTTTCTGGCGCGGGATGACGCGGCGTGAGACGGCAGGGTGGACCGCCGCGATGATCGCCTCCGGACGCCGCATGGATCTCACCGACCTGCCGCGGCCAACCGTGGACAAGCATTCGACCGGCGGGGTCGGCGACAAGATCACGCTGCCGCTGGCGCCGCTGGTGGCCGCCTGCGGCGCCGCGGTGCCACAGCTGTCCGGGCGCGGGCTCGGCCACACCGGAGGCACCCTGGACAAGCTGGAGTCCATCCCCGGCTGGCAGGCGGACGTGCCGGTGTCGCGCATGCGCGACCTGCTGACCGATCCGGCCATCGGCGCGGTGATCTGCGCCGCGGGCGCGGACCTCGCGCCCGCGGACAAACGTCTCTACGCCCTGCGCGACGTCACCGGCACTGTCGAATCGATCCCGCTCATCGCCAGCTCGATCATGAGCAAGAAGATCGCCGAGGGCACCGCAGCGCTGGTGCTCGACGTCAAGGTCGGCTCCGGCGCCTTCCTGAAGACACTCGACGGGGCGCGCGAACTGGCCACGACCATGGTCGAACTCGGCGCAGACGCGGGCGTACGGACGGTGGCACTGCTCACCGCCATGGACACCCCGCTCGGCCGCACCGCGGGCAATGCACTGGAGGTCGCGGAATCGGTGGAGGTGCTCGCGGGCGGCGGGCCCGCCGACGTGGTGGAGCTGACGGTCACTCTGGCCCGCGAGATGGTCGCGCTGGCCGGGCTCGACGTCGACCCCGCCGACGTGCTGGCCGACGGCCGGGCGATGGACCAATGGCGCACGATGATCCGCGCCCAGGGCGGCGACCCGGACGCACCGCTACCAGTCGCCACGCACACCGAGACCATCCGTGCCGCCGCCGATGGCGTGCTGACCAGGCTCGACGCGATGGGCGTCGGCATCGCCGCCTGGCGGCTCGGCGCGGGCCGCGCCCGCCAGGGCGATCCGGTGCAGTTCGGCGCCGGGGTCGAAATGCACGCGAAACCGGGCGACTCCGTCACTGTGGGACAGCCCCTGTTCACGATGCACACCGATACGCCCGAGGCCTTCGCGGGCGCCGCCGCGGCCCTGCGCGAGTCCGTCACCATCGACACCACGCAAGTGTTCGCGCCCGCGAAATTGATCCTCGATCGCATCGTGGCCTGATCGATGGCACGGGCCTGCCGGTTCCGGTTGCCACAGCCGTGCCGAATCGCTCGTGGTCTCGTCGCGCGAAACCGCTCGGATCAGCCGAGGCACAGACGGCGCGCTCGTTTGCGTTGATGCAGCGGCAGCCTCCCGCAGGCCGCAAGGGGTGTGCAGTTCGATCGGGCGCCGATCATGTCGTCGGAGGGAATCCAGCTTCGCGGGGTGCCAACTGTTGAGCCGATGGCATCGGCGACATGCCGTGGTGTGTCACCCCGCGCGTCGGTGTGGAGCCGGTCCGGCTGGTGTCGCGTTGTGGACCGGCCCGCATCCGCTGGGCAACGAGATGGTTGCCACGGCCGTAGTCCGCTGCCGTTTCGGCGTGCTGCGGCTACCGTCGATACATGACTGGACCGATGCCTCTGACTCTTGCCTCGATCCGCCAAGCGCCGAAGGCGCTGCTGCACGATCACCTCGACGGTGGTCTGCGGCCCGCCACGGTGCTCGAGCTCGCCGCGCACAGCGGTTACGACGACCTACCCGCGACCGATGAGGCGTCGCTGGCGGCGTGGTTCCGGGACGCGGCCGACAGCGGGTCGCTGGAACGTTACCTGGAGACCTTCGCCCACACGGTCGCCGTGATGCAGACTCCCGAGGGCCTGCGCCGGGTCGCCCGCGAATGCGCGGAGGATCTCGCCGCCGACGGCGTGGTGTACGCGGAGGTGCGCTTCGCCCCCGAACAGCACTTGGAGCGCGGGCTCACGCTGGACGAGGTGGTCGAACACACCCTGGCCGGTTTCCGCGAGGGCGTGGCGGCCGCCGCCGAGCAGGGCCACACCATCGTGGTGACCTGTCTGCTCACCGCGATGCGGCATGCCGCGCGCTCGCGGGAGATCGCCGAACTCGCGGTGCGCTTCCGCGATCGCGGCGTCGGCGGCTTCGACATCGCGGGCGCGGAGGCGGGCTTCCCGCCGAGCAGGCATCTCGACGCGTTCGAATACATGCGCGCGAACTCCGCGCATTTCACCATCCACGCGGGAGAGGCGTTCGGTCTGCCGTCGATCCACGAGGCGCTGGCGTTCTGCGGCTGCGACCGGCTCGGCCACGGTGTGCGGATCACCGACGACATCAGCGTGCCCGGCGCGATCGAGGACGCGCGGCTCGGGCTGGTTGCCAACTACGTCCGCGACATGCGCATTCCGCTGGAGCTGTGTCCCTCGTCGAACGTGCAGACCGGCGCCGTCCCCTCGCTGGACAAGCACCCCTTCGACCTGCTGGCCCGGCTGCGCTTCCGCGTCACCGTCAACACCGACAACCGGTTGATGAGCGACACCAGCATGAGCGAGGAGATGCTCAAACTGGTCGAGACGTTCGGCTACGGCTGGAGTGATCTGGAACGGTTCACCATCAACGCCATGAAGTCGGCGTTCATCCCGTTCCCCGAGCGGCTGCGGATCATCGACGACATCATCAAGCCCGGATACGCGGTGCTGATCGGATAGCCCACGGCAACGAGATCGGGACGATGCCAACCGGCGCCAAGATGCGCGGCGTACGGCGGGCCCGGCGTGGTACTGCATGCCTCATGGGCGGCGCCCTCGAGCCTCGAGGCTTTCGGTACTGGTGGGTGCGGGGCCGTGCCGGCATGTGCGCGGACACCGCCTTCTGCCGTGCGGAGCGAGCTTCGGCACCGCATCGCAGCGGGTTCCTCGGTCCGACATCGACGTTGCCGCCGGGGATGCTGATGCGCCGGGGTCCGTCGCACGCAAATTCGATCGAATCGACGCGAAGGCCCTCCGGACGGTCGGTGACCGGTTCGCTAGCGTGGGAACCGTGGCGACATTGCGCATTCCCCGCCGGTTCAACGGTCCGCCCGACTCCGGCAACGGCGGCTACGTGGCCGGTTTGCTCGCCGAGCAGCGCGACGAGGGGAGCGCGACCGTGTTCCTGCGCAGCCGTCCACCGCTCGAGACGTGGCTCGACGTGCGCGACGGACGGCTCTACGACGGTGACACGCTGATCGCGGAGTCGGTCAGCGGCGAACTCGAGCGGGAGGCGCCGCGTCCCGTTCCGTTCGCCGAAGCGGTCGCGGCGTCGGAAACGTATGTGAGCATCGAGATGTTCGCGTCCTGTTTCGTCTGTGGCAGCGGTCGCGCGGACGGGCTGCGCATCGAACCCGGCCTGGTGGGCCATGGTGGCGTGAGCGCCAGCCCGGAGCAGGCAGCTCGCGTAACCACGGAGGGACCGCGAACGCCGCCGATCGAACGGCGCCGAGTAGCCGCATCGTGGGTACCCGACGACACCGTGCCGCTGGGGGCGCCGCTGATCTGGGCCGCGATGGACTGCCCTGGCGGCTGGTCGCTGCCCGGCATGCTCGACCGTCCCGCCCTGCTCGGCTCGATGACCGCCACCGTGCACGACCTGCCCGAGGTCGGCGAGCGCTGCGTCGTCGTGGGCGAGTACCACGGCGAGCAGGGCCGCAAATGCTTCGCCTCCTCCGCGGTCTACGGCGACGACGCCCGCCTGCTCGGCCAGGCCGAGCAGGTCTGGATCCGGTTGACCTGACTACTGCTTGTCGAGCCGGGACTCCAGGTTGCGTTCCAGATCCCGCCACGCCTGTGCCTCGGCGCTGAAGGGCGGGTTGGGCGCCAACCGGGTCGGATCGGGATTCAGCAGGTAGGAGACGTACCAGCCCAGTGGGGTGGATTGCGCCAGCGCCCGCTCGACGGTGTCGTCGTCGGCGTAGTCGGCGGCGTCGGTGAACAGCTCGACCGCCAGATCGAGCTGTTCGATGTCGACCGCCTCCGGTCCCTCCGCCAAGTCCTCGGACAGGCCGGGCAGCACGTACACGTTCTCGTCGGTGACCTCGACCTCCAGCGAGCCGTCCACCGCCGCGGTTTGCACGTCGGCGAAGGTGCTCACCCGGGCCAGGTCGTGCTCATGGTCGTCGGCGAGGTACCGGGCCAGTGCGCGCTCGGAGCCGAACACCGTGATCGAGCCCTTGGCACCGAGGAAAATCGGTTCGTCGTCCAGGTAACAGCGCAGCGTGAAGAGGCTGCCCTCGGAGGTGACGATCTTGATCGGGTCGATGCCGACCTCGTGCCAGAACGACTCGTCCTCCTCCTCCTCGTCCTCCTCGTCGTCGAGGTCGACGGGTTCGAACTCTTCGTCCTCGTCGCTGTCGGCCGCGTCATCGGCGTCGACCACGTTCTCCTCGGCGGCCAGGAGCTCGGCCTCGGCCACCGCGACCGCCTCGGCGTTGACCTCGGGGGTCTGCACGACGGAGTCGATGGCGTCCAAGACGTCGTCCCAGCCCTTGGCGATGGCCGCGCCGATCTGGTCCCACAGCTCCTCGCCGTCGCGCCCGACGAAGGCGCTCACCCCACCGGGCAGCGCGCCGAGCACCGGATGGGACCCGAAGAACTTGGTCACCGTCTCCAGTTCGCAGACCTCGCCGATGTTGCGCACCATGCCGAGGGTGTCCTCCAGCTCGGCGACGGTGTCCACGTCGGGCTCGCCCGCGGCCAGTTCGGGCACCGCGACCAGGTCGAAGGTGAAATTCTCCTCCGGCTCCAGTTCGACGGCCGAGAGACCCGCGACGACCTTCCATGCCGGATGGTCGATGAGGTCGTTGTCGGAGTTGGTGCGGATGAACGCGGCCAGCTCCGCAACGGACTCGAAACCGTAGAGGGCGTCCTCGTGTCCGAGGAACGCCTCCCACTCGTCGTCACCGTCTCGCCAGCGCGGTGCCCAGAGGGTGACGAGATCGCCGTCGGTCAGGCCGAGCTCGATCGGGACGATGTCTCCAGAAGCCATGTGCGGAAGCCTATCGACCTTCCGCGTCAGGCACTATCCGGCCCGCCCCCATTCGTCGCTCCGGGCGGCTGCCCGGCTGGGACGAATGACTCGTTCAGTGTCGCAACGACCTTGGACCGCTGTGCGCCGGCGTCCTCGGCGGCCTGCCTGCACGCCCAGACGATCAACTGTCCGACCTCGGCGGGCGGCAGCGACGTGACCGATTCCGCCAACGTCAGACCCACCAGTGCGCCATCGCTGTTCACCTCGACGCCAACGGCGCCGTCTTCGCTGGTGAACCGTCCGCGCACCCGCCCGAGCCCGTACAGCGCCGCCTCCAGCGCCTCCAGCTTCTGGGTCGCCGACGAGACCAGGGCGTCCATCTCAGCGCTCATGCCTTCGCCTCGCTGGCGCTCAGCTCCGGCATGACCGCGAACGCGGCTGTGTCCATGATTCGCTCGCTTCGCTCTCTCATTGCCTTCGCCTCGCTGGCGCTCGGCTCCGGCATGACCGCTAATGCGGCTGTGTCCTTGATTCGCTCGTTCACACCGGCCTCATCCAGCTCGTCGGTCCCGTGTCCGCGTCGTCGATCCGGTCGAGTTCGTCCACCGCCTGTTGGCGGGTGGGCAGGCCGAGCCGGTCGAGGATGTCCGCGGGCATGCCCGCTTCGGCCAGGAGTTCGCGCCGCCGCGCCCGGGCCGCGATGGCGGAGCGCTGGGTGAGCCGCAGGATCTCGTTGGCGAGTGACTGTGCGCCGTAGCGGTATTCGCTGCGCTCGAACTTGATCTCCACCGGCATGCCCTGGTCGGTCGCTCGCACCGAGATGGTGCCCGACCGGTTGCTGCTGGCGGCGACGGTGACGTTGGGGACTTGTGGTTGGGTCATGCTGTCGGCCTATAGAAACCGTAGAAATCCATGCCTGAGTTCTCCGTTCGAATCGAGCCGATCTGGACCGGGTCGCCCGCCTCGACCAACTGCCCGTTGCCGATCACCATGGCCACGTGGCCATCCCAGATCGCGAGGTCGCCGGGCATCAGGTCGCCCGGGGACACCGATGTGGCCCCGTTGCCCTGCTCGGCCGCGAGCCGGGGCAGGTCGACGCCCGCTTCGCCGTAGGCGAACTTGGTGAGCCCGCTGCAGTCCAGCCCGGCGCCGGGGGTGTTGCCGCCCCAGACGTAGGGGGTGCCGACGGCGCCGATCGCCGAGCGGACCGCCGTGGCGGCCTGCTCGTTCGGCGCCTCCACGACGCTGCCGTCGGGCAGCGCGATCTGCACGCCCTTGCCGTTGTCGGGCATCCCCGGCGAACCGGTGTCGGGCTGGGGCACGCCCGGAGTGCCCCGCGTGGTACCCGGAGTTCCGTTGGGGCGCGGTGAGCTCATCGCGGTGCTCATCATCTGGCCCGCGCCGGTGAGCACACCGGACGCGGTGGAAACCAGCTGCTGGACGCCGGAGGCGGAGGCGGCGACGGGCAGTCCGGCGGGCGGCGGGGTCGGTGGTGGCGGGGTCAGCTCGTTCATCGACGCGGTCTGCGTGTGCAACTCGTTCTGCACCCGGCCGACCACGTTGAGCGCTTGGCCCAGATGGTCGATCGCCGAGCCGACCAGCACCGTCAACCCCTGCGGCGTCGCCAAGGCCGGGCCCATGCTCGCCGCAGTGTTCACGAACGACTGCGCGATATCGGTGAGCTCTTTCTGGCCCGTCTCCACCTCGACGGCGGCCTGGTTCACCACGGTGGCCATCTCATTGCCGCGATCGGAGATGGTGGCCGCGGAGGTCTGCACACGCAGCGCCTTGGCGGTGGCGGCGTCGGCGGCGCGGCCGTCCCACGCGGCGTTCATCCCGTTGATGCTGTCGCGACCCATCTGGTGGATCTGGTCGACCACGGTCGAGGTGCTGCGCAGCGCGTCGGTGGGACCGCCTGCGGGCAGCACGCCGGTGCCGAAGCTGGCGAGCAGGTCCAGGATCGGTTTGGCCAGCGCGTTGATATCGATCACAGGCTCACTCCAGTTCGGTGGCCGCGCTCTGCAGCGCGGTCGCGGCGGAGGTGTCGGTCTCGGTGAGGACTGTCGCCGCGCCGGTGGCCGCGCCACCCATGCTGGTCAGCACCGCCGACAGCTGGCCGATCGCGGCGATGTGCCCGGCGTGCGCCGCCGTATAGGCCGCCATGAAATCGGCGCCGATGAGTCCCATGATCGGGCCTAGCAACGCGGGCTCCGCCGCGGCCGCGCTGACCCCCGCCGCCGCCATCTCGCCCGCCATGACGTGGGCGGTCGCACCGTAGGCCGCGATACCCTCCGTGTCCGCAGACATCTTTCGCATCAGAGCTTCCCCCATCTGTTGTTCCCAGGCAGAGTACGTCATCCACTTGGTTCGACGCGCGCTGTTCCGGTTCGGTTCCGCCACTTCGGAAAAAAGTCGGGCCGGATTCGCCGGCGCGCCCGCGATCGACCTTATCGTTCCTTCATGCGCACCCACACCGTGGACCATCCACTCGTCGCCGCCCTGCTCACCACGATGCGGGACGAGCGCACGGCGAATCCGGCTTTCCGTGCCGCACTACGTGATCTGACCGGAATCCTGATCTACGAGGCGCTGCGTGAGGCGCCGGTCGAGCATTTCCCGATCGTGACGCCGGTCGCCGCCACCGAGGGCGTCCGGCTGGCGCGGCCGCCGTTGCTGGTTCCGGTGCTGCGCGCCGGGCTCGGCATGATCGACGCAGCTGCCGAGCTGATTCCCGACGCCAGGATCGGATTCGTCGGCCTGGCCAGGGACGAGAACACCCATCTGCCGGCGCCCTACATGGAATCGCTGCCCGCCGATCTCGCCGGGTTCCCGGTCTTCGTGCTCGATCCGATGCTGGCCACCGGCGGCTCGATGCGCTACACCCTCGAACTGCTCGCGGCGCGCGGCGCCACCGACATCACCGCGGTGTGCGTCGTCGCGGCCCCGGAAGGCATTGCGGCGCTGGAGGCATCGGGGTTGCCGGTGCGCTTGGTCACGGCGGTGGTCGACGCGGGACTGAACGAGAACGCCTTCATCGTGCCCGGCCTCGGCGACGCGGGCGATCGGCAGTTCGGCCCACGCTGATCCGGCGCGGGAACGTGAACCGGTGCCACTTCGGAAGCTGGTGCAGCGCCGACCGACTGTCTTCGGTCCGTGCTGACCCGGTTCGGGACTGCACCGCGGCGTGCGTCGGCGCGGACCCGGAAGGCTTTGCCGTGCTGGCATATCCCGTATGCCCTGCGACCGACCGCGCCGGGGCAACCGCGAACGCATCGTGCCGGGTCTCGGCGACGAGGGCGGTCGACCGTTCGACCCAACGACGACCCGCGCGGAATCAGAGTGCCAGGCAGAACTCGCGCAGTGCCGAAAGGCGGACGCGTGCAGCGGTTCGCGCGGCCGGAAGATCGGCGTGCGAGCCGACCGGCTCGACCACCTCCAGGTAGCACTTGAGTTTCGGCTCGGTGCCGGAAGGACGCACGACCAAGCGGGACGAGGCGCCCTCGAAGATCAGGGCGTCGGTACGCATCCGGCCGCGTACCTGGAGCTGGTCGGTGTATTTCACCGGCTCGCAGGCGATCTCGTCCGGCGGGTTCGCCCGCAGGCGCTCGACCACCGCAGCGGCTTCGGCGGCCGACGCCAGCCGCAGCGCCACCTGATCACCCGCGTGCAGGCCGAATTCGACCGCGTAGTCGTCGAGTTCGTCGTTCACGGTGCGGCCTGCCGCCTTCAGCCGGGCGACCAGGTCGGCCACCAGCACCGCGGCGGAGATGCCGTCCTTGTCCCTGACCTTCGCCGGGTCGACGCAGTGGCCGATCGCCTCCTCATAGGCGTACACCAGTCCGTCGCCCGCGCGGGCCAGCCACTTGAAGCCGGTGAGGGTCTCCGCGTAGCGGCCGCCGCGCGCCGGAGCCAGCTTGGACAGCAGGCGCGAGGACACGATCGTCGTCGCCACGAGCGCGCCTGCCGCGGCGGTGCGCAGCACGCAGTCCCCGAGCAGCACCCCGGTGTCGTCGCCGCGCAGCATCCGCCAGGTGCCGTCCGGCCGCGGAACGCCCACCGCGCAGCGGTCCGCGTCCGGATCGAGCGCGATGGCCACGTCGGCGCCGATCCGGGCGGCCAGTGTGAGCAGCAAATCGGTGGCGCCGGGTTCCTCCGGATTCGGGAACGCGACGGTGGGGAAGTCGGGGTCGGGCTCGAATTGCTCCTCGACCGCGTGGATGTCCGCGTAACCGGCGGCGGTGAGCGCTTCGACGGCGAGTTCGCCCCCCACGCCGTGCAGCGGGGTGAGCGCGATCCGGATACTCGCGCGCTCGCCTGGACCGCCGATCAGGGCGGGCAGTTCGGCGACACGACGCAGGTAGCGTCGCACCATATCGTCATTCGCGGGGGCCACTGGCGCACGATGCACCGGCTCGGTGACCTGCTCGATGCAGCGCTCGATTTCGGTGTCGGCCGGGGCGATCAGCTGCGAGCCGCCGTCGAGGTAGACCTTGTAACCGTTGTCGGCAGCCGGATTGTGCGATGCCGTGATCTGCACGCCGGCGACCGCGCCGAGTTCACGCACCGCGTACGCGACCACCGGCGTCGGCAGCGGGCGCGGCAGCAGCGTCACCGGGAAACCCGCGCCGGCGAAGATCTCCGCGGTCGCCGTGGCGAACTCGGCGGACCCGTGCCTGGCGTCGCGCCCGACGACCACGGCACCGCCGCCGAGACAGCGGCCGCGCAGCCAGTCGACGATCCCCGCGCTCGCCCTGGTCACCGTGGTGACGTTCATGCCGTCCGGACCGTCGCGCAGCGGGCCGCGCAGCCCGGCCGTGCCGAAGCGCAGCATCTACACCCGTTCCAGCACGGCGCGCAGCAGCTTGCCCAGGCGCGGTGCGGCGGCGTGTCCTTCGGCGAGCACCTCGGCATGGGACAGATGAGCACCCGTGACGCCCGCGGCCGAGTTGGTGACCAGCGAGATGCCGAGCACTTGCGCGCCGAGCGCGCGGCAGGCGATCGCCTCCAGCACCGTGGACATACCGACCAGGTCCGCGCCGATCGTGCGCAGCATCCGGATCTCGGCGGGAGTCTCGTACTGCGGACCGGTCAGGCCCGCGTACACGCCCTCGGTCAGGCTCGGGTCGACTTCTCGGGCCAGCGCCCGCAATTCGGGGTCCCACGCGTCCACCAGATCGACGAAGGTGGCGCCCGCCAGCGGCGTTCGGCCGGTCAAATTGAGGTGATCGCTGATCAGGACCGGTTCGCCGACCCGGAGACCGGAACGGATGCCCCCTGCGGCGTTGGTCAGCACGACGATTTCCGCCCCCGCGGCGATCGCCGCCGTCACCGGATGCACCACATCGGCGGGCTGGTAGCCCTCATAGAGATGCTGGCGGCCCATCAGCAGCAGCACCGCGGTGTCGTCCACCTGGACCGAGTGGACCATGCCGACGTGGCCCTGCGCGCTCGGCGTCCCGAAACCGGGCAGCTCCGGCATCGGCACCGACGCCCGCGGCGCCCCGATCTCGGCGGCCGCGTCCTGCCAGCCGGATCCGAGCACCACCGCGACCCGATGGCGTGGCACTCCCGTACGTTCGGCGATCGCCTCAGCGGCCTCTTGGGCAAGCATGATCGTCACTCTAGCGCCAGGTCGGTGGACGGATGGGTTGTCCAGGGGAGCAGACGTCGTGCGGGCCGCACTGGAGTCCTACCCGCGAGTAGGACTTTCCGCGGCCGCCGGATACGCTGCACGCATGCCGTATCTGGAACGTGAAGGGGAAGTGTTCGTCGTCTACCTCGGCGCCGAGGGACAGACCGACAGTGAGAACCGCTTCCACCCGGACTGGATCGACGAGGTCCACGCACTGCTGGACAAGGTGGAGGGCTCCGAGGGGCCCGCCGCGCTGGTGACCACCGCGACCGGCAAGTTCTACAGCAACGGCCTGGACACCGATTGGCTGTTCGGCAACATGGACAAGGTGCACGGCTACCTCGACCGCGTGCACTCGCTCTACACCCGCCTGCTCGGCTTCCCGCTGCCGACCGTCGCGGCGGTCAACGGCCACGCCTTCGGCGCGGGCGCGATGCTGGCCACCTCGCACGACTTCCGGGTGATGCGCGCCGACCGCGGCTTCTGGTCCCTGCCCGAGGTGCACCTGGGCATGCCGTTCACCGTCGGTATGAACGCCCTGCTCACCGAGCGGCTGAGCAACCAGGTCTGCGTGCAGGCGATGACCACGGGACACCGCTACTCGGCCGACGAGGCGATCGCCGCGGGCATCGTGGACGGCAGGGCGGACGAATCCGCGCTGCTCGCGACCGCTATCGGGCGGGCGGCCGCCTTGGCGGGCAATCGCAAGCCGAACCTGCCGGTGATCAAGCGCGCACTGCACGCGAAGGCGCTGGCCGGACTCGCGGTGCCGACTACCCCGGAGAATCTGGCCTTCGGCTGACCCCTCTTCGCCGTAGCGTGCGTTGGACTGCGCACGCCTCGCCAAAGGCACTCCCACCCAAAGGACGCACCCAGGTCGTGCGGCTTCGGCCTAGGTGACCACACCGGCCCGACCCTCGCTTTCGAGCGCAGCGAGATCGAGCATTGCCGTTCGCGGCCCGCGAGCCACAGATGGGCCGCGAACACGCCGCGACGAAGTCGCGGCCAAACAAGCACAGCCGCGAACACGCGGCGCCGCAGGCGCCGCAAATCAGGCAGAGCCGGTTTGCTCACACAGTGCGAGACTGTGTTGCATGCCACCTCCGCGCAGCGGGCACGACCGATTGCACCGCGACGACCACGCTGTGGGTTCGGATGACGCGGCTGGCCGCAGCGACGCGGCGATCACCGCGGCGTCCGCCGAGCTGATCGCGCTCTCGCACGCGATCCACGCCGAACCGGAGCTGGCGTTCGAGGAGACGCGCAGCGTCGCCAAGACCATCGCACCGCTGGCCGAGCGCGGTTTCCAGATCGAGTCCGGTGTCGCGGACCTGCCGACGGCCTTCCGCGCCAGCTATGGCAGCGGGCCGCTCACGGTGGGTCTCTGCGCCGAGTACGACGCGCTGCCCGAGATCGGGCACGCGTGCGGCCACAATGTCATCGCCGCTTCCTCGGTGGGTGCGGCGCTCGGCTTGGCCGAGGTCGCCGACGCGCTGGGTATCACGGTGCTGGTGTTCGGCACGCCTGCCGAGGAGAGCGGCGGCGGCAAGGTGCTGATGCTGGAGCGCGGCGTGTTCGACGACGTCGCGATGGCGATGATGGTGCACCCTGGTCCGCTCGACATCGTCGGTGCCCGCTCGCTGGCGCTGGCCGACGTGTCGGTGGTCTTCCACGGACGCGAGGCGCACGCCAGCGCGGCCCCTGAACAGGGCCGCAACGCAGGCGACGCGGTCACCGTCGCGCAGGTCGCCCTTGGGTTGCTGCGACAACATCTCCTGCCGGGCCAGCAACTGCACGGTATAGTCGGCGACGGTGGCGTAGCCCCCAACATCGTGCCTGGACGTGCGGAACTGCTGTATTACCTACGCGCAGTCGACTCCGCATCCCTTGATGATCTGACGCGACGAGCGTCGGCTTGCTTCGAGGCGGGCGCCCTTGCGACCGGCTGCACCCACGAAATCCGGACGCTCGCGCCGACGTACACCGAGTTGACCCCGGATCCGGAGTTATTGTTCGCCTACCGCGAGCAGATCATCGGATTGGGACGTGTGCCGCTCGCCTCGGAACTCGAGGCACAACGGCCGCTGGGGAGCACAGACATGGGCAACGTGACCAATGTCATCCCGGGCATTCACCCGGTCATCGGCATCGATGCCGGTGGTGCGGTGACACATCAGCCAGGCTTCGCCGCGGCGAGCGTCAACGCCTCGGCCGATCGCGCGGTCCTCGACGGTGCGCTCGCGCTCGCGCGTACCGCGATCAGGGTCGCACGCGATGACATGCATAGAGACAGGTTGTTGCAACGGCTAGTTCAACGACAGGAGGACATTCGGTGAGCACAACCGGCCGTTCGGCGGCGCAGGCGACGGGTTCGACAGCGGGCGCCCGCGTAGTCACGGAAGGCCTCGGGAGCTCCGCGGTGTCGGAGACCATGGGAGCCGGGCGGGAAGCGGTGGAGTCGTGGCTGGCCGATCACACGGTCGACCTGGTCGGGTGGCGCAGGCACATCCACGCCAACCCGGAACTGTCCCGCACCGAGTTCGGCACCACCGAGTTCGTCTCGGCCTGGCTGACCAAGGCCGGCCTGTCGCCGCAGGTCCTACCTGGCGGCACCGGTCTCGTCTGTGACATCGGCCCCGAGGGTCGCCGGATCGGTCTGCGCGCCGACATCGATGCGCTGCCGCTGCAAGAGTTCACCGGACTGAGCTTCGCCTCCACCGTGCCGGGCGTGTCGCACGCGTGCGGCCACGACGCGCACACCACGATCCTGCTCGGCACGGCGCTGGCCCTGGCCGAGGTGCCCGACCTGCCGGTCGGTGTGCGGCTGGTCTTCCAGCCCGCCGAGGAGATCATGCCGGGCGGTGCGATCGACGTGGTCGCCACCGGCGCGATGGCGGGACTAGAGCGGATCTTCGCGTTGCACTGCGATCCCCGTCTGGAGGTGGGCCGGGTCGGCATCCGCGTCGGCGCGATCACCTCGGCGGCCGACACGATCGAGCTGGTCCTGGACTCCCCGGGCGGCCACACCTCACGCCCGCACCTGACCAGCGACCTGGTCTACGCGATCGGCACCGTGATCACCGGCCTGCCCGGCCTGCTGAGCCGCCGCATCGACCCGCGCACCAGCACCGTGATGGTGTGGGGCGCGGTGAGCGCGGGCAAGGCGCCGAACGCGATTCCGCAGACCGGCATGCTCACCGGCACCATCCGCACCGGCGATCACGACACCTGGTCGTTGCTGGAGCCGATGGTGCGCGAGATCGTGGACGGGCTGCTCGCCCCGACCGGCGTGCGCTACCAGCTCAACTACCGGCGCGGCGTGCCTCCTGTGGTCAACGAGGAGCACTCCACCCGCATGTTCGAGGACGCGATCCGCGCGCTCGGTCCCGACGCGCTGGCGGACACCATGCAGTCCGGCGGCGGCGAGGACTTCTCCTGGTACCTGGAAGAGGTGCCGGGCGCGATGGCCCGCCTCGGTGTCTGGTCCGGCGAAGGCGAACAGCTGGATCTGCACCAGCCGACCTTCGACATCGATGAGCGAGCGCTCGCGGTCGGCGTCCGGGTGCTGAGCAATATCGTGCTCAGCTGTGTCTGATTTGCAGCGCCTGCGGCGCTGCGTGTTTGCGGCCCCTGGAAGTCTCGCGTCCGAGCGCCCGAGACTCGCGCCTGCGGCGCATGCGCTTCGGTCGCTCGGACGCGAGACGGGCTCTGTCTGATTTCCATCGCCTGCGGCGCTGGGTGTTTGCGGCCCCTTTGTGGCTCGCGTCCGAGCGGGCGAGACTCGCGCCTGCGGCGCATGCGCTTCGCCCACTCGGACGCGAGCCGGGCCGCGAACGGTGCTCGTAAGACTCGCACCCGACGGGGCCGGGAGTGCGTCGATCGGACAGCGTCGCGTCGGACAGCGGCGTGGTCGACCCCGGGGGCGAGTCTTCGGGTGGGCCATGCCACTGTCGTCCGGCGTGGAACATGTGGTCAGCCGAAGTTGCCCGGCCCCACGTTGCGGCTGTTCCGGGTGCGTAGTTCGTGCACGTAATCCGCTGGCGCGCCTGCTTTCTCGGCAGCGTCCGCGATCACGCCGAGGTAGCGGGCCGATGGCAGTCCGCCCTCGTAGGCGTCCAGTACGTAGAGCCAGGCGAGGGTGGGTTCGCTGTCGCCGTCGGTGTCGCGGGTGACCCGCAGGCGGATCTTCTTGTGGATACCGAAGTCCGAGCCCTCCCAGCGGTCCAGCCGCTGCTCATCCTCCGGGGACACGTCGTAGAGCACGACGAACACCCGGGAGTCCGGGTCCTCGACGACCGTCGCGAGAGGCCCTTCCCAGCCGATGTCGTCACCGGCGAAGGTGAGCCGCCAGCCATCCAACCAGCCCGTCCCGGACATGGGGGAGTGCGGACAGCGCTCGAGCATCTGCGTTGCGTCCATGTTGGACCCGTAGGCGGCATAGATCGGCACTAGCAAAGGGTAGCCAATAACCTTCGCCGACCGCGTTCGATTGCCGCACCTGCGGCGCGGCGCGCGGCGGGGAGCTGCCGCGCACCGGTAACGCGGTCGGTGGTGCGAGGCGGTTGCCGGATAACGTTGACATCGCGCCGGAGATCCCGGCGCGAAGCACGAGCGGAGGTATCAATGACCCGCATCGCGATCATCGGTGGCGGACCGGCCGGCTACGAGGCGGCGCTGGTGGCGGCCCAGCACGGTGCGTCAGTGACGCTTATCGATTGCGACGGCATCGGCGGGGCGTGTGTGCTGTGGGACTGCGTCCCGTCCAAGACGTTCATCGCCTCGACCGGAGTGCGCACCGACCTGCGCCGCGCCCGCGATCTCGGGATCACCCTCGACCCGAATCAGGCGCACGTCCAACTGCCCGAGGTGAACGCGCGCGTGAAGGCGCTGGCGCTGGCGCAGTCGTCGGATATCCGCTCGAAGCTGCAGACCGTCGGGGTGACGGTGCTGGCCGGACGCGGCGAGCTGATCGATCGCGACAGTCGTCTGGCCGCGCACCGGGTGCTCGCCAAGCTGCCCGACGGCGCGCAGCAGACCATCGAGGCCGAGGTGGTGCTGATCGCGACCGGTGCCAGCCCCCGCGTGCTCCCCGGCGCCGAACCGGACGGCGAGCGCATTCTCAACTGGCGTCAGCTCTACGACCTGGAGGAGCTGCCGGAGACCTTGGTGGTGGTCGGCTCCGGCGTGACGGGCGCCGAGTTCGTCTCCGCGTACACCGAGATGGGCGTGCGGGTGAAGCTGGTCTCCAGCCGCGACCGCGTGCTGCCCCACGAGGACGCCGACGCGGCGCTCGTGCTGGAGGACGCGCTCGCCGAGCGTGGTGTCGAGCTGGTCAAGCACGCCCGCGCGGACGCGGTAGAGCGAACCGCCGAGGGCATCGTGGTCAAGTTGTCCGACGGGCGCACGGTCTCGGGCTCGCACGCGCTGATGACCGTCGGCTCGACACCCAATACCGAAGGGCTCGGACTGGACCGGGTCGGCATCGAACTCGATCGTGGCGGCTATCTGCGGGTTGACCGTGTCTCGCGCACATCGGTGCCCGGTATCTACGCCGCGGGAGACTGTACCGGTCTGCTGCTGCTGGCTTCGGTGGCCGCGATGCAGGGACGGATCGCGATGTACCACGCGCTCGGCGAGGGCGTCAGCCCGATTCGCTTGAAGACCGTTGCCTCCGCGGTGTTCACCCGGCCGGAGATCGCGACCGTCGGGGTCAGCCAGACCGCGATCGATAACGGCGAGGTGCCCGCGCGCACGGTGATGCTGCCGCTGAACACCAACCCGCGTGCCAAGATGTCCAGTCTGCGACGCGGTTTCGTCAAGATCTTCTGCCGTCCCGCCACCGGTGTGGTGATCGGCGGCGTGGTCGTGGCGCCGATCGCCTCGGAGCTGATCCTGCCGATCGCGCTTGCGGTGCAGAACAATCTGACGGTGAACGACCTGGCCCAGACCTTCTCGGTCTACCCGTCGCTCACCGGTTCGGTGACCGAGGCGGCCCGTTTGCTGATGCGGCACGACGATCTGGATTGACGTCGATGTGACCCGCGCTGTGCCGTGTCCGGTATCGGACATCATGCCCCGCGAACACGGGGCTGGCGTGCGGCGCGGGTGGGCTTGTCACCCTTGGCTATTCGCCGCGTTGCTCATTGTGCGCACATATGGTTCACTCCTCGACAGAGATGCGATCGGAGGGCGGTCGCGAGGTTCGGTGCGGGGGGATGGGTTCCTTTCCAAATCGGCACGACGAACGATTCGGGTCGTTCGACGATCGGGCGTCTCACCCAGGGACAACTGAATGCGGCCGACAAGCCGCACCCGGGAAGGGAATTGCAAGTGAAACATCGTAAGCCGAGTCGGGCGCAGCGAGCGATGGCGAGCACCTCGTTGCCACTGGCCACAGCGGCCGCAGTGGCCACTCTCTTCGCGGCGCCGGCGGGGGCGGCTCCCAACGATCAGCCGACGCAGCCGGGCGTCACCGAGTCGCCGAGCACGCCGGAGACCACCCAAGCCGAGCCGAACAAGCCGGAGTCCAACCAGGATCCGCAGAAGCCGGAGAGCAAGCCGACCCCGAGCCAGCCCGGCGTCACCACTCCGGACTCCGACCATGCCGCGCCCGATCAGAAGGACCCCCGACTGGGCGGTCCGACGCAGCCGGGTGTGACCACCCCGCGCGTGGCGCCCCTGCCGG
>NZ_BDBA01000184.1 GCF_001612745.1 Nocardia amamiensis NBRC 102102
CCGTCCTGCTGGCGGCGTTGCTGGTCCCGGTGCTCGCGAGCTGCCTGCGGGTGCAGGTGTCGATGGGCCTGTCGTCCAACGACCGGGTCTCCGGACGGATCGTCGCCGCCGTGGTGCCCACCGGTGCCGACGACAAGGGTCCGCAGCTGAAGGCACCCGAGTCGCTCGCCGCGAAGGTGCGGGTGGAGCCGTACGCCCAGGACGGATACATGGGCAGTGAGGTGTTCTTCGAGGACTTGTCCTTCGGCGAGGTGCAGCAGCTGGGGCAGCTGTCCGAGCAGACCCAGGGCATGTTCCAGCTGCAGTTCCAGCGCACCGGCGACCTGGTCAGCCTGACCGGCCGGGTCGACCTGAAATCCGTTCCGCCGCATGGCTCCGACGTGCAGTTCACCATCGCGTTCCCGGCCCGTGTCGCGAAGACCAACGGCAGCCGCGAGGGCGACAACGTGGTCTCCTGGAAGCTGCCGCCCGGCGACGTCTCCACGCTCCGGGCCGAGGTCAGCTACGCCGATCCGAACACCCGCTCGTTCGCGGGCTGGGCGGGCATCGTCGGCGGCATCACGCTCGCGGTGGCCGCCATCATCGCCGCCCTGGCGTACCTGGATCGCAACCCCGCGCCGCCCGGCGCGCCGGAAGTCGGTTTCTCCCTGAGCCGCTGGTGGCGCTCGGTAACGCAGAATCGCTGAGCGGACGGTCGGTGCGCCGGGATAGCGTGGCGCCCATGGTGAGTGCCGATCGGCCGAAGACGTTGCGCGCGACCTCGATCCTGCCCACCTGTGCCACGGCGCTGGCGGCGCTGGGCGCGGGTGTCGCGCTATACAACCGGTTCACCGTGCCGCGGTTGGCGAATACGCCGACGACGGTGATCGAACCGGTCACCGTCTGCGTCCCGGCACGCGACGAGGCCGACCGGCTGTCCGGCCTGATCGCCGATCTGCGCGCCCAGGTGGGAATCCCGCGCATGGCGGTGCGCATCCTCGACGACGGCTCCACCGACGACACCTCCGCCGCCGCACGCGCGGCGATCGACGGCGATTCCCGATTCACCGTGCTGCGCACCGAGTCCGAACCGGACCCCGGCTGGACCGGCAAGGCGGCGGCCTGCGTCCGGCTGGCCGAGGGTGTGACGACGCCGGTGCTGATCTTCCTGGACGCCGACGTGCGCTTGGCGCCGACAGCTCTCGCGGCGTCGGTGGGTGCTCTGCGCCGGGGTGACGTCGCGCTGGTCTCGCCGTGGCCGCACCAGCTGGCCGGCTCGGCGGTCGAGGCGGTGGTGCAGCCCCTGCTGTGCTGGTCGTGGGCCTCGACGCTGCCGGTCAGTGCCGCCGATCGGAGCCTGCGCCCGTCCACGGCGGTAGCCTGCGGCCAATTCCTTGTTTTCGACAACGCCGCGTACCGTGCGGTGGGCGGCCACGCCGCGGTGGCCGGGAGCGTCACCGAGGATCTCGAGATCGCGCGCACGCTGCGACGGGCCGGTCACCGCACGGCTTTGGCGGCGGCGGGTCCGCTCGCGCGAACCAGGATGTACCGGGGTGCGAGCGAGCTGGACGCGGGCTACACCCGCTGGCTCTGGTCGGCCTACGACGGCACGACAACGGGCGGCGCCGCGGTGGGAGCGCTTGCCGCCCTTGCCTATTGGCTGCCGCCCGCGGCCGCCGTGCTCGGCAGCGGCCCGGTCCGGCGGACCGGTCTGCTCGGCTATCTCGCGGCCGTCGCAGGCCGCCTGCTGGCCCGCTCGACGGAAACCGGCGGACCGCTCCGGCACACGGATGTCCTCGCCGCCCTGGCGCATCCACTGTCGGTGGGCGCATACCTGCTGCTGTGGGCGCGTTCGCACCGCGCCCGCCGCCGGGGCACGGTGCGCTGGAAAGGTCGCCCGCTGGAATAGCGCTCACGAGCGCGTACCGCCGACGCTCGGCTCCGTCGTGCGCGAGCGCGCCCTGTGTTGTCGGTTCGCTCGCCGACGCTCGCTCGTGCCTGCGCCTTACCAACGCCCGGCACCAGCACGAGCGAGCGCTCGGTATCGTCCACTGCTCGCCCACGGCTCACTCAGACCCGCGCCCGACGACGCCCAACTCCAGCACAAGCGAGCGCTCGGCAACGTCCATTCCGCACCCACCGCTCACTCAGGCCGCTCCCGGCGACGCCCGGCACGAGCACGAGCGAGCGCTCGATATCGTCCACTGCTCGCCCACGGCTCACTCAGACCCCAGCCGACGACGCCCAACTCCGGCACTAGCGAGCGCTCGGCAACCTCCACCGCTCGCCCACCTCGTACTCAGACCCGCGCCTCACCAACGCCCGGCACCAGCACAAGGCTCGACAACGTCCATTGCTCACCCACTCCGCTCAGTCAGACCCGCGCATCACCGACGCCCGACCCCCGCACAGCGAGCGCTCAGCTACGCCATTCCGCGCCCAGTGCGCTCACTGAGACCCGTGCCCCGGCGACCCGTCCCCATGGTCAGAACGAGGGTTGCCGACCGAAGCTCATGGCACCGTGGTGATTCCGACCGTCGGCAAGAAGTGGCAGGATTTGCCGCCGTTCTGGACCGTGCCGAACACCGCAGCGAGCACGGTGCCCCGGCCGGTGTCCACCGGGACCGCGCGCACGCCGCCCATCGGGAGCGACGCGAAGAGGAAGTCCCGGATCGCCTTCTCCGCGGCGGGCCGCAGCTCCGGCGGAACGGCGGCGGGGATCATCGCGCGGGCGACCTCCGACAGCGGCCCCATGGTGGCCGTGCCGCTGCGCCCGGTGTTCAGGTTGACCCAGGCCACCTGCATGCCAGCGGTGTTGGAACCATCCGGCCCGAGCCCGTAGGGCACGAAGGTGAACATGGCCTGCCCCGCCTTGACGGCATTGAGGTCGAGGCCGGGGATCTGCACGGTGTTCTTCGGCCACGGACCCGGAATGGAGCCGGCCACCGCGGGCGCCAAGCCGAGGGTGGTGTTGTCGAGGCACAACGCCGCCGCGGCGGGATACAGGAACGGTTCGATGCCGAGCGTGCGAAGTGCGTTGACCGCGGAGTTGTAGACGCCCAAAAGGTCACCGGGCGCGGCAGTCTGGGTGGTTTGTTCGGAGAATGCGGGAGCCGGGGCATCCGGAGCCGCGAGCGCGGCGCCCGGCCCGGCGAGCGCGAGGGCGACCGAGCCGGTCGCGACAGCGGACAACATGGTCAAACGGCGCAACATGATCACGAAACCTCCTCATCGGCGGAACGATCGAGGGGCACAGTACTCCAGCAAACGCACTCAACAGCCGAGATTGCAGACAGCAATTTCAGAGCAGTCTCGTTTGCCCGGATCGGTCCTGGTTCAGCCGCTTCCGCACCTACGGCTATGTACCCAGAGTGTGAACGCGAACGGATGGATAGCGTGCCGCGAGCTTGCGATCGAGTGTGGCCATGTCGGCCCCGCTGGTCTGCGAGAATGCGGCCAAGTAGTCGTCGGTCCACAGTTTGTGACTGTTGTCGTCGCGGGCGGAGAACGCGCGGAAGACCGCGTCGAGTTCGGCGGGTTCGTCGGCCCACAGGGTCCTCTCGTCCTCACACAGCTCGTCGACGATTCGCCATGCCGCACTGCGACTGACGACGTCGGCGCCCATCACTGCGGGGTTGGAGAGCAGTCGCAGCAGACCGGTCTGCGTGACTCGGCACAGCAGGAGGTTGTCCGTCTGCCGGTCGAACCACCGTGCGGCGGTCTCGTGATGGATGTGCCGACCCCATAGGGCTGCCAGCCATACCCCGACATCGATGAGGATCACTGGGCGTACTTCTCCACGTCATCAGCCTCGAAGGCCGCCTCGATATCGGCGTTGGTCACGTCGACTCGCGGTTGCGCATCCGTGGTGCCGATGAGCGGAAGATTGATTCGTCCACGCTTAGGAGAGCGAACCCCTGCGCCGATCTCATGCGTCAGAGCTTTGATGAACAGCTCTTTGAGGCTGACGCCGCGCTCGGTGGCGGCGATCTTGGCGGCCCGCATCAGTTCGGGCGGCACGTCAACCGTTGTGCGCATAAAAGCATATTATCACCATCGGGCGCAGATTCCCTCGGAGGGGCACACGGCTGCGGCGGATTCACCACTCAGGCGCTGATCGGTGCGGCGGTGACGCCGTAGCCGAGGTTGGTGAGCACCTCGCTGGTCGCCTTGGCGAAGTTGAGGGTGATGAAGTGCAGGCAGGGCGCGCCCTCGCCGATCAGGCGCTGGGCCATCTCGGTGGCGATCTCGATGCCTGCCGCGCGCACCGCGACCGCGTTCTCCTCGGGCCCGTCGCCTGCCGCCGAGCGCAGCCGGTTCAGGACGGCGGCGGGCAGCGGCCTGCCGCAGAGTTCCTCGGCGCGCTTGACGGTGCGCAGCGAGGTGATCGGCATCAGCTCCGGGATGATCGGCTTGGCGGCCTCGATCGGGTCGAACGCCGCGAGACGATCACGCAGGCGCAGGTAGTGCTCGACGTCGAAGAACATCTGGGTGATCGAATACTCCGCGCCCGCACGCAATTTCGCGGCCAGGAACGCGGTGTCGGTCTCCAGGTCCGGCGAGCGGTGGTGGCCCTGCGGGAACGAGGCCACGCCGACGTGGAAGTCGCCGAGGTCGCGCACGATGCGCACCAGCTCCTCGGCGTAGGAGACGCCCTCGGGGTGCCTGTGCCACTCGCCGAGCGGATCGCCGGGCGGGTCGCCGCGCAGCACCAGGATGTTGCGGATACCGGAGTCGGCGTAGGCGCCGACCAGCGAGCGCAGCTCCGCGACGCTGTGCTCCACCGCGGTCAGGTGCGCCACCGGCAGCAGCGTGGTCTCCTGCGCGAGCTGACCGGTGACGCGCACGGTGCGGTCGCGGGTGGAGCCGCCCGCGCCGTAGGTCATCGACACGAACGCGGGGTGCATGCACTCGAACTGCCGCACCGCGCGCCACAGCCGCGCCTCGGCCGCGGCGTCGCGAGGGGGATTGAATTCCACCGAGAACGGCACCGCGGGCCCCGCGTGCGCGCGAAGACTCTGGACGACCGATGGCGTGGCAGAGACGTTCGGTTTCGTCCGGGATGGCCGGCCAGGGGTCGAGCTTCCCCGCACGTTGTCGAAAGTCACCGGTTCAGTGTAAAGGTGACCGGTGGCAGCGCCGTCGGGTCGCTCGGACGGCCCGCGTATTCTTCGGACCGAGGCGGCATGTTCGCCACGCCGGACGACACGCGCGACCGATCTCGCTCGGCCGCGAATCACCCGCAGCGCTCGGGGCACCCCGCAACGGAGTGCGTCCACCATCCGCACGACCTTGGAGGCTCCCCTGTCCGCCGGAACCGGTACTCAGACGCCGCAGACCGCCGTGCCGCGGCCGGGCACCCCCGCCTTCGTCACCGCCGTGGAAGACGCGCTGACCAGCTTCTTCACCACCCGCCGCGACACCGTGGAGCGCCTCGGCCCGGTCTTCGTCGAGGCGGCCGACGCGCTGGAGCAGTTCGTGCTGCGCGGCGGGAAGCGCACCAGGCCCGCATTCGCGTGGACCGGATGGCTCGGCGCGGGTGGCGATCCGCACGGACCCGAGGCCGCCGCGGTGCTCACCGCCTGCTCGGCGCTGGAACTCGTCCAGGCCTGCGCGCTGATCCACGACGACATCATCGACTCCTCCCGCACTCGCCGCCGCTTCCCCACCGTGCACGTCGACTTCGAGCAGCGCCACCGCGACCGCGGCTGGACGGGTGACGCGGGCCACTTCGGAACCAGTGTGGCCATCCTGATCGGGGATCTGGCGTTGTCCTGGGCCGATGACATGGTGCACTGCTCCGGCCTCGCGCCGACTGCCATCGCCAGGTTCGCGCCGGTGTGGGCCGATATGCGCACCGAGGTGCTCGGCGGACAGCTGCTCGACGTCAACGGCGAGGCGGGCGCCGACGAATCGGTGGAGGCCGCGCTGCGGATCAATCGGTACAAGACCGCCGCCTACACCGTCGAACGCCCGTTGCACCTGGGCGCGGCCATCGCCGAAGCCGAACCGAGGCTGATCGAGGCGTACCGCACGTTCGGCACCGCCATCGGCATCGCCTTCCAGCTGCGCGACGACCTGCTCGGCGTGTTCGGCGATCCCGCGGTGACCGGCAAGCCCTCCGGCGACGACCTGCGCGAAGGCAAGCGCACCGTGCTGGTGGCCGAGGCGCTGCGCCGCGCCGACGCCGTCGACCCCGCCGCGGCCGCCCTGCTGCGCTCCAGTATCGGCACCGATCTGAGCGCGGAGGCGGTGCAACGGCTGCGCGCCCTGCTCATCGAACTCGGCGCGGTCGACGAGGTGGAGCGCCGGATCACCGAGCTCACCGACAGCGGCTTGGCCGCCATCGAGTCCAGTTCGGCAACGCCCATGGCGAAGGAACGGCTGCGCGCGATGGCGCTGGCCGCGACCAAGCGCGCCGCATGACCCTGGCGGCTTCGCACGGCCCGGCGAGGACGTGGACCAGGTGAGAACCGTTGCGGGACCGACCGATCGCGTGGTGGTCGTCGGCGCCGGCCTGGCCGGGCTGTCGGCCGCGCTGTACCTGACCGGCGCGGGCCACACGGTCACGCTGCTCGAGCGCGCCGATCATCCCGGCGGCCGGGTCGGGCGCTACCGAGGCGCGGACTACGACATCGATTCCGGCGCCACCGTGCTGACGCTGCCCGAGTTGATCACCGACGCGCTCGCCGCCGTCGGCCGCTCCCCGGAGACCTGTGTGCCCCCGCTGCGCATCCAGCGGCTGGCGCCCGGTTATCACGCTCGGTTCGCCGACGGCGCCGAGATCAGGGTGTTCGCCGACGCGGACGCGATGGCCGCGGAGGTCGAGCGAACCTGCGGCCCCGCCGAGGCGCGCGGATACCGGCGCCTGCGTGACTGGCTGGCTCGCGTCTACGCGGCCGAGTTCACCGAATTCATGGACACCAACTTCGACTCCCCGCTGGATATGGTGCGCAGCGCCGAAAAGCGCCGCGCGCTGGTCGAATTGGTGCGGCTCGGTGGCTTCGGGCGGCTCGGGCCCCGGGTGCGCCGGTTCCTGCGCGATCCGCGCCTGGCCCGCCTGTTCACCTTCCAAGCCCTCTACGCGGGCATGCCGCCCGCCCAGGCGCTCGCCGTGTACGGCGCGATCCCGCATATGGACACCTCGTTGGGCGTCTATTTCCCCGAAGGCGGCATGCGGGCGATCACCGTGGCGCTGGCGCAGGCGTTCACCGACGCGGGCGGCAGGCTCGAGCTCGGCGCCGAGGTGGTCGGGATCGACTACGCGGGTCGCCGGGCCCGCCGCGCCCACGCCGCCGACGGACGCTCCTTCGACTGCGACGCGCTCGTCCTTACCGCCGACCTCGGGTCGCTCGACCGTTTCGGCATGCGCCCCAGGCGCGGACTGCGCGCATCCCCCTCGGCGGTCGTCGCGCACGGCACCGTTCCCGCCGCGGTCGCGGCGAGCTGGCCGGTGCAGGCACACCACACCATCGAATTCGGGCACGCCTGGGACACCACCTTCGCCGAGATCACCGCTCGCCGCGGCCGTGGCGCGCTGATGAGCGACCCCTCGCTGCTGCTGACCCGGCCCGCGCTCACCGATCCGAGCCTGTTCATCGACCGGCGCGACGGACGGCACGAACCGTTCTCCGTACTCGCGCCGTGCCCGAATCTGGTGGCGGCGCCGCTGGACTGGCACCGGCTCGGTCCCGCCTATCTGCGCGAGCTGCTCACGGTTCTGGAAGCGCGTGGGTACCGCGGCATCGCCGAGCACTTCGCGGTCGATCAGCTCGACACGCCGCGGACCTGGCTCGACCGCGGAATGCTGGCGGGCACACCATTCTCCGCGGCGCATCTTTTCCGGCAAACCGGTCCGTTTCGGCCGAGCAATTTCCCCCGCTCCAGCGACAACGTGGTTATCGCGGGTTGCGGCACGACCCCCGGCGTCGGCGTGCCTACGGCGCTGCTATCCGGAAAACTTGCCGCAACCCGCATTTCCGGACATACCCGGCGCGCTCCGCGTGGAACCGCGCGCACCAGCCGGATAGTGTTCGAGGCGACGCCGTAAACTAAGCGCCGACCTATTCGCTCGCGGTTGCGACCGCCGACCATTCGGGGGGACCGACACCAGATGGCATCCCCCGAAACGCGCACCGCAGAGGCCGCCTCCACCGGCATCGTCCACCACGCATCGCCCACCTCCGCACGGCGCGAATCGGCCGCCCCCCGTGGTTTCCTGTGGTGGATGCGCGCCTACGCCGACTTCGCCAGAAGCCCCGAGGGCCACGCCGCGCTGCTGGGATTCTTCGGCGCCATCATGATCACCTTCGGCGGGTTCGGCGCGGGCAGCGTCCGCAAGCGCGACCCGCTGCTGGAGGCCATGCACCTGTCCTGGCTGCGGTTCGGCCACGGCTACGCGCTGTCCACCATCTGCATCTGGATCGGCGTGCTGCTGATGATCACCGCCTGGGTCCGGCTCGGGCGCGCCACGATCGGCACCGGCGACCGGATCGGCGCCGGGGTGACGCTGAACGAGCTGCGGGCGATCGTCGGCATCTGGATCGCCCCGCTGCTGTTCGCGGTGCCGATGTTCAGCCGCGACGCCTACTCCTACCTGGCGCAGGGCGCGCTGCTGCGCGACGGCTTCGACCCCTACCAGGTCGGGCCGGTCGCCAATCCCGGTGTGCTGCTGGACAACGTGAGCCCGGTCTGGACCACGACCACCGCACCCTACGGCCCGGTGTTCCTGCTGCTCGGACGCGCGATCACGGCCGTGACCGGCGACAACGTGGTGGCGGGCACCATCGCGATGCGATTGGTCATGCTGCCCGGCCTGGCGCTGATGATGTGGGCGGTGCCGTATCTGACCAAGCATCTCGGCGGCAAGCCCACCGTCGCGTTGTGGCTGGCGGTGCTCAACCCGCTGGTGCTGATCCACCTGATCGGCGGCGTGCACAACGAGATGCTGATGGTCGGGCTGATGTGCGCTGGCATCGCGCTGGTGCTGGAGCGCCACCATGTGGCGGGCATCGTGGTCGTCGCGATCGGCGTGGCCATCAAGGCGACCGCGGGCGTGGCGCTGCCGTTCCTGGTGTGGATCTGGATGCTGCACGAACGCGAGCGCCGTGCGGCGCAGCGAGTCGGGCGCGACCCGGCGCACCTGCCCGCAGGCGAGCAACCCGGCGACGACGCCGAGCGCACCGAGGACATGCCGCATCCCGCGCTGATGTTCGCCAAGATCGCCGGTCTCGGCCTCAGTGTGTTCGCCGCCGTGTTCGTGGCCGCCTCGGCCATCGCCGGTGTCGGCATCGGCTGGCTGACCGCGCTGTCCGGGTCGAAGAAGATCATCAACTGGCTTTCGCTGCCCACCGTCATGGCGCACTCCGTCACCTGGGTGACCCCGCTGCGGCTGGAGTCGGTGCTCGAGGTGACCCGCGCGCTGTGCGCGCTGGCCCTGGTCGCGGTGCTGGCCTGGACATGGTGGCGGTTCCGGCACAGCGAGCGGGAGGCGGTGCTCGGCATCCTGATCGCATTCGTCGCGATCGTCATCCTCTCGCCCGCCGCATTGCCCTGGTACTACTCGTGGCCGCTGGCGCTGGCTGCCGGGTTCGCGCTGTCGACCACGACGCTGATGGCGCTGGTGGGCGTGTGTACCTGGCTCATGCTGGTCTTCCAGCCGGACGGATCGATCGGCCTGTACAACTTCTGGCACGTCGCGGCCGCCACCTTCGCCGCCGTCGTGGCGGCGCTGTCGCTGCGCACCGTGGACCCGCTGCGCTTGCGCGCCAACCCGCCGAGCACCGCACCGACCAGCGTCACCGCAGCGCCTTCTGCTCCATGACCGGCGATCACCTACCAGCTGACGTCCTGCTCGCACTCGCCTACCGGGAATGCCGGCAGATCGCCGCTACCCACGGCCGCACCTATTTCCTGGCCACCCGGCTGCTGTCGGCCGAGCGACGGCCCGCGGTGCACGCGCTGTACGCCTTCGCGCGAATGGTGGACGACATCGTCGACCGCGCCGGTCAGCCGGGCCGAGCAGACGGAGGACGACCCCTCGGGCCCGGACCGGCGGACGCACTCGACCTGATCGAGCGGGAGCTCGGAGTCGCGCTCGAATCGCACACCACCGCGATGCCGCCGATCGATGCTGCGGTCTCGGCCACCGCGAACCCGGTATCCGCGCGCACCTGGGAGGCCGGTGCGCGGCCACGCACGCTCATCCTGGCCGCCGTCACCGACACCATCCGGCGCTACGGCATTGCCCCGCAGCACTTCTGGACGTTCCTGGATTCCATGCGGATGGATGTGCCCGGCACCCCGGGTTTCCGGAACCGGTACGCAACCATGGCCGAGCTACACGAATACATGCGCGGCTCCGCGGCCGCGATCGGATTGCAGCTGCTCCCGGTGCTGGGCACGATCGCCCCGGTGTCCCAGGCGGAACCCGCCGCGGCCGCGCTCGGCGAGGCGTTCCAGCTCACCAACTTCCTGCGCGATGTCGGCGAGGACCTCGATCGCGACCGGGTCTACCTGCCCGCCGACGCGCTCACCGCGTTCGGCGTGGACGACGACCTGCTCTTCGAGTGCCACCGCACCGGGCGCACCGACCCGCGCGTCCGCCGGGCCCTGGCCCACCTCATCGCGGTCAACCGCGACCTCTATCGCCGCGCCGAACCCGGCATCGCCCTGCTCGAGCCGCGCGTCCGCCCCGCCATCCGCACCGCGACCACCCTCTACGCCGACATCCTGCGCCACATCGAGCGCGGCGACTACGCCGTCTTCGACCACCGCGCCGTCGTCCCCCGCCACCACCGCCTCCGCGTCGCCGCCACCGAATTCACCACCGCCACCCTCCGCGCCCGATTCGAGCGCTGACCGAGGAACCGCCGCAACGGCACGCTGCGGCGCAGGGCCGATCGTTCCCGCACAACCCATCCCGGACAGCGCTATCTCGCCCTCCGGTCCGCGCTGGCCAGGAACCCGCGAACAGTGACTCCCGATCACCGTCACCGGGCAGCGAACACCCGATCCCGCAGCTGTCATCCAAACCCGACCACATCGGCCCAGCCCCCACTTTCGAGCGCAGCGAGACTGAGCATTACCTGTTCGCGGCCCGGCTCGCGTCCGAGTGGCCGACGCGCAAGCGACGAAGTCGCAAGCGGCGGTCGCTCGGACGCGAGCCATAAAGGGGCCGCGAACACGCAGCGCCGCAGGCGCTGCAAATCAGATACAGCCTCAGAACGGGTCCGCCGCGGCTCGGCGCAGTACCTCACGGGCGAGCGGGCCGTGCAGGGCTTCGATCGGTTTGCCCGGCAGGCTGTCGTCTTCGGTGAAGATCCATTCCAGGATCTCTTCGTCGGTGTACTTCGCGTCGCGCATCACTGTGATCAAGCCCGGCAGCGGCTTCACCACCGCGCCGGTATCGTCGAAGAAGCGCTCTGGGATGCCCGCGACACCGTTTCTGCGCACAGCGATCAGTTGGTGGTCGCGCAGCATCTGATGCACGCGGGTCACCACCAGCCCGAGTCGGTCGGCCACCTCGGGCAGCGGCACGAGGGTCACCGACTGGGGAAGGACGTCCTCACTGCAGGGAAATGCACTCACCCGCATAACGGTAGACCGTCTGGCCTCGCACGTCGGGAGACACCCGGTGCGGTGGGAGTCGATACCATCGTGAGGGCCGCAAAGAGCGGCTGATCGCTCGGCGCAGGTAATGCGCGAGGGGTGCGAGCTTTGGGAAAGCCGGAGGAAGTCACTTGATCGGCCAGATGCTGGAAGGGCGCTATCGGATCGACGCGCCGATCGCCCGCGGCGGCATGTCGATGGTCTTCCGGGGGGTAGACACCCGCCTGGACCGGCCGGTCGCCATCAAGGTGATGGACCCGAAGTTCGCCGGTGACCCGCAGTTCCTGTCCCGGTTCGAGTTCGAGGCACGCGCGGTCGCCAAGCTCAAACATCCGTCCCTGGTCGCGGTGTACGACCAGGGCGTCGACGGCGACCACCCGTTCCTGATCATGGAACTGGTCGAGGGCGGCACGCTGCGCGAACTGCTGCGTGAACGCGGACCGATGCCGCCACACGCGGTGCGCGCGGTGGCCGAGCCGGTGCTGGCCGCCATCGGCGTCGCGCACGCGGCGGGGCTGGTGCATCGCGACATCAAGCCGGAGAACGTGCTGATCTCCGACGCCGGCGAGGTGAAGATCGCCGATTTCGGCCTGGTCCGCGCGGTCGCCGCGGCGAACACCACCTCGGCGAGCGTCATCCTCGGCACCGCCGCCTACCTCTCCCCCGAGCAGGTCACCAGCGGCTCCGCCGACTCCCGCAGCGACGTGTACTCCTTCGGCGTCCTGATCTTCGAAATGCTCACCGGCCGGGTGCCTTTCACCGGCGACACGTCACTGTCGGTGGCCTATCAGCGGATCGAGAACGACGTGCCGAGCCCGAGCGGTCTGATCTCCGGGGTGCCGCCGGAGTTCGACGAGTTCGTCGCGAAGGCCACCGCGCGCGAGCCGGCGCGCCGGTTCGCGGATGCGACCGAGATGGCGGGCGCGCTGCGGCAGGTCGCCGCGGCGCTGCAACTGCCCGGCTACCGGGTGCCAGCACCCCAGGAGTCGGCCGAACATCTCAGCGCCGGCTACCGGGCCGTCCCACCGGAGCGCGACGGCCGCCAGGGTCTCGCCGGTGCGTCGGTGCGTGAGCCGCACCCACCGCAACCGGTGCAGCACACCAAGGTGGTGACCGCACAGCGCCCCCGCGTCGACTACGGCCCCCCGGACGGCTACAACCAGCCACCCGTGCGCCAGGGGCACCCTGCGCCGCCGTATCCGCCCTACACCGAAGCACTCAACCGGTCCCGGCGCACCGTGTGGATGTGGGTGGCCATCGTCGCGGTCCTGACCCTGCTGGTCGGCATCGGCGGTTGGTGGCTCGGTTTCGGCCGCTATTCGCCCGTTCCCCCGATCGCGGGGTTGAGCACCGACAAGGCGATCGCCACGCTCGAGGAGGCCGGATTCTCGACCGAGGTCCGGCAGAAGGCGTCCGACACCATCCCCGTGGGCGGCGTGGTCGGCAGCGACCCGTCGGCCGGGTCCAAGGTCACCAAAGGGTCGACGGTCGCCGTGCTCGTCTCCAACGGCAAGCCCAAGGTGCCGGACGTCCAACCCGGTGACCAGGTGGCGAAGGTCAATCAGTTGATCCGGGACAACGGCCTGCAGCCGGTCGACTCCGGGGAGGAATCCAGCACCGCGCCCAAAGGCACCGTCGCCAGGGTGGAGCCGAAGCCGGGGACCGTGCTGCCGCTCGGAGCGCAGGTGAAGGTATTCCGCAGCAAGGGATCTCAACCCGTGCGGGTGCCCGACGTGCGCGGGCGTCCCGCCGCGGAGGCGGTGAAGATCCTCACCACGGCCGGGATCACAGTGAAGGAGAACCGGAGTGAGTTCGATCGCGGCGTCGAGGCCGACCATGCCATCGGCACCGAACCCGGTGCGGGAGCGACGATTCAGTCCGGTGACGGCGTCGTGTTGCTGGTCTCCAACGCGTTGAAGATGCCGAGTCTGCTCGGCAAGTCCGTCGCCGACGCCCGGGCGCAGCTGCAGAGTCTGGGTTTGCAGGTCCAGGTCAGCCAGCTCACCCGGTCGGATTCGTCGGTGATCGTTTCGCAGACACCGGCTATCAACGCCAACGTCGAGCCCGGTAGCACCGTGTCACTGGTCGCGCTCCCCTGATCTCGGCGCACCGGATGCCGACCGGTGCGCCGAGACTCAGCGCAGCATTTCCGCGACCAGGAAGGCCAGTTCCAGCGACTGCTGGGTGTTCAGCCGGGGATCGCACGCGGTCTCGTAGCGGCCGGACAGATCCAGGTCGGAGATGTCCTGGGCGCCGCCGAGGCATTCGGTGACGTCCTCGCCGGTCAGTTCGATGTGCATGCCGCCGGGGTGCGTGCCGAGGGCGTGGTGCACCTCGAAGAAGCCCTGCACCTCGTCGACGATGCGGTCGAAGTGGCGGGTCTTGAACCCGGTGGACGCCTCATGCGTGTTGCCGTGCATCGGGTCGCATTGCCAGATCACTTGGTGGCCGGTGGCCTGCACCTTTTCGATGATGGCTGGGAGGACGTCGCGGACCTTGGTGTGGCCCATCCGGGACACGATGGTCAGCCTGCCCGGCTCGTTGTTCGGGTCCAGCCGCTCGACGTATTCCACGGCCTGGTCGGGCGTGGTGGAGGGGCCGATCTTCAGGCCGATCGGGTTGGCGAGCAGCTCCGCGAAGGCGATGTGCGCCCCGTCGAGCTGGCGGGTGCGCTCGCCGATCCAGAGGAAGTGCGCGGACAGGTCGTAGAGCACCGGCTCGCCGATCGCGTTCTCGCTCAGCCGCAGCATGGCGCGCTCGTAGTCCAGGACCAGCGCCTCATGGCTGGCGTAGATGCGCGCCGACTTCAGGCTGGGATCGTTCACCCGGCACGCCGTCATGAACGCGAGGCCGCGGTCGATCTCCTCGGCCAGCGCCTCGTACCGGGCGCCCGCGGGCGACTGGGCCACGAAGTCGCGGTTCCAGTCGTGCACCTTGTGCAGGTCGGCCATGCCCGCGCCGGTGAGCGCCCGCACCAGGTTCATCGCGGCGCTGGCGTTGGCGTAGGCGCGGACCAGGCGCGACGGGTCGTGCTCGCGCAGCGCCGCGTCGGCGGTCAGGGCGTTGATCATGTCGCCGCGGTAGGACTTGAGGCCGAGCGAATCGATGTCCGAGGAGCGCGGTTTGGCGTATTGACCCGCGATCCGCGCCACCTTGACCACCGGCAGGCTCGCTCCGTAGGTGAGCACGACGGCCATCTGCAGCAGCGTGCGGATGTTGCCACGAATGTGCGGCTCGGTGTTGTCGGCGAACGTCTCCGCGCAGTCGCCGCCCTGCATGAGGAACGCCTCGCCGCGGGCGACCTCGGCCAGCTGCGACCGCAGCTCCTCCACTTCGGCGGGCACGCAGATCGGCGGCACGCTCTCCAGTACGGTGCGCATCATGGCCGCCTGCTCCGGATCCCAGGACGGTTGCTGTAGCGCGGGGCGCGCCAGCGCGTCGTCCAGCCGTCTGCGCAGCTCGGCGGGCAATGGCGGCAGTTCCGGCAGGCGATCGATGGGTACGTCGACGGTCCAGTTCACCAGTTCAGAATACGGACCGTTCGCCCTCCGGGGATACCCGGTGGTAGTGGTAGAAGGTCGCACCAAGGTGGCAGAAATCTCCACCGTATGGGCCCTTGCGAGCGGCCGCCAGCCGTCACCATAGGGTTTGCTGGACACTCGTCACCTGCCGCAACGGCACCTGGAAGCCGAGGAGAGACCGATCTCGCTGAGATATTTTTACGACTGCGAATTCATCGAAGACGGAGTGACCATCGATTTGGTCTCCATCGGCGTCGTCTGCGAGGACGGCCGGGAGTACTACGCGGTGTCCACCGAATTCGATCCCGACCGTGCGGGACCGTGGGTGCGCAAATTCGTGTTGCCGCAACTGCCGTCGCCGTCCTCACCGCTGTGGCGCAGCCGGGCGCGCATCCGCGACGAGCTGTACGCCTTCCTGGTGCCGAGGCCGAGCGTGCAGCCGGAGCTGTGGGCCTGGGTCGCCGCCTACGACCATGTGGCGCTGTGCCAGCTGTGGGGGTCCATGGTCGACCTCCCCAACACGCTGCCCCGCTACACCAACGAACTACGCCAGCACTGGGAGGCGCACGGACGTCCCGAACTGCCGCCCATCCCACCGGACGCCCACGACGCGCTGGCCGACGCCCGGCACAACCTGGCCAAATTCGAAGCCATCGAAGCTGCCCGCCGCGCGGCGCCGCGCCTGTGACACCCGCCGTCTGACGCACGACGGCCCCGAGTCGGTTTCGACTCGGGGCCGTCGCGTAGAGGGGGGTCAGTGGCCGTGCTTGCCGTTCGACGCCTCCTGAGCCCTCTGCAGCACCTTCAGCTGCTTGTGCTCTTCCTCGTGCTCGATCTCGAAGTGCCGGTCGCTTTCCTCCTGCGGGTCCGGCCGCAGGAAGCTGCCGGTGCCCGGCTGGCCGGCCGAGCCCAGCTGGTTCATCCGCTTCGGGACCGGGGCGCCCTGGTACTCCAGCGGGATCGGGTGACCGTGGTCGTCGACCGGGCCGAGCGGTTGATGGATCTCGATGTACTCGCCGTGCGGCAAGCGCTTGATCACACCGGTCTCGATGCCGTGCTCCAGCACTGCGCGGTCGCTGCGCTGTAAGCCCAGGCAGAACCGGTAGGTGAGGAAGTACGCGATCGGCGGCGCAACGAGCAGACCGATACGGCCGATCCACGTGGTCGCGTTCAGCGAGATGTCGAACTTCAGCGCGATGATGTCGTTCACGCAGGACAGCGTCAGCACCACGTAGAACGCGATCGCCATCGCGCCGATCGAGGTGCGGACCGGCACGTCACGCGGGCGCTGCAGCAGGTTGTGATGTGCCGCTGTGTCGCCGGTGAGCCGCTTCTCGATCCACGGGTAGGCGATCAAGACGGTGAACACCAGGCCCATGATCAGTGCCACCCAGAACACCGCGGGCACGGTGTAGTTACCGATGTATATCTCCCACGGCGGCATCAACCGGGCCATGCCGTCGGTCCACATCATGTAGAAGTCCGGCTGCGAGCCCGCCGACACCTGCGAGGGGTTGTAGGGCCCGAGGTTCCAGATCGGGTTGATCTGGAAGACGCCGCCCATGATCCCGACGATGCCGAGGGTGAAGGCGAAGAACGCGCCCTGGTCCGCGGCGAACACCGGCACGATGCGGGCGCCGACCACGTTGTTCTCGGTGCGGCCGGGGCCGGGGAACTGGGTGTGCTTCTGGTACCACACCAACGCCACATGCGCGGCGATCAGCGCCAGGATGATTCCGGGGAACAGCAGCACGTGCGCGATGTACAGGCGCGGGATGATGATGTCGCCGGGGAAGTCACCACCGAACATCAGCCAGTGCATCCAGGTACCGATGATCGGAATCGAGATGGTGATGCCGGAGAACGCGGCCCGCAGACCCGTACCCGACAGCAGGTCGTCCGGCAGCGAGTAGCCGAAGAAGCCTTCGAACATCGCCAGGATCAGCAGCAGCGAACCGATCACCCAGTTCGCCTCACGCGGCTTGCGGAACGCGCCGGTGAAGAAGATCCGGAACAGATGGATGATGATCGAGGCCGCGAACAGCAGCGCCGCCCAGTGGTGCACCTGGCGGACGAACAGACCACCGCGCACCTCGAAGGAGATGTTCAGCGCCGTCTCGTACGCCCGCGACATGGTGACGCCGCGCAGCGGCTGGTAGGCGCCGTCATAGACGACGTGACTCATCGACGGGTCGAAGAACAGGGTCAGATACACACCCGACAGCAGCAGGATGATGAAGCTGTAGAGCGCGATCTCACCGAGCAGGAACGACCAATGCGTCGGGAAGACCTTGTTGATCGACCGCTTCACGAACGCGGCGGCCCGGTACCGCTCGTCCGCCTCGCTGGCTTGGGCTGCGACTGAAGGACTCATGAACGGCGCTCCCAGTAGGCCGGGCCGAGCGGCTCGATGAAGTCGCCGTTGGCGACCAGGAAGCCCTCAGCGTTGACGGTGATCGGCAGCTGCGGCAGCGCGCGAGCGGCGGGACCGAAGATCGGCTTGCCCCACTCGGTCGCCGAGAACTGCGACTGGTGGCACGGGCACAGAATCCGGTTGGTCTGCTGCTCGAACAGCGAGGTCGGGCAGCCGAGGTGGGTGCAGATCTTCGAGTAGGCGAAGTAGTCGCCGTAGTTGAAGCTCTCCTGGCCCTTGCGCTTGATCGCCTTCTGCGCGTCTTCGGTGCGCAGGCGGATCAGCATGACGGCGTTGCGGATACCGCGCAGCGAGTCCAGCGTGGCGTGCTCGTCGCCGCGCCACTTCTCCTTCCACGGGAACACCGTCTCCATGGCGCCCGCGTCCAGGTCCTCCGGACGCACCAGCACGATGTCGTCCGGGCGACCGGTGTCGCGGCGGATGTAGACGGTCTCGCCCGGGAAGTCCGGGGTCCAGCCGGAGACCCACAGCGGCGACTTGTCGCCCTTGGCCCACGGGTTCTTGATCATGCCGCCGACGAACACCAGCAGCGCGCCGATACCGAGCACGCCGACACCGGCGCCCGCGGTACGGGTGATCATCTTGCGGCGGCCGAGAGTGGAGGTCTCCAGCGCGTCCTGCAGCTCGGCCACCAGGGTGCGGCGCTCGACCTCCGGCGAGGGACCGTCGTGCCGCTGCTGGATGGACAGCTCGGCGGGGATGAACAGCTTGCGGATCAGCACCACCGCCACGCCGATGACCAGCACCGAGATGCCGAAGGTCAGGCCGATCAGCGGGGTGAACAGGGAGTAGAGCCCGTGGCCCTCGTCTTCCTTGCCCTTGAACTCCCACGGCCAGAACAGGAACACGCCGACCAGCGCCGCGGCCGCGATACCGGACACGGCGAACCAGAAGGTCACCGCGCGCTCGGCCCGCTTCTCCGCGCGGGTGCCCGGGATCGGGAAACGCTCGCGCCGGTAGGCGACGTCGACATCGTCACGCTCGGTACCCAGCTTGACCAGCTCATCGCGCGACATCGCGTCGAGTTCCGCCTCGGTCGGCTCCGCCGGAGTGGCGGGCACCGACTGCTCCTCGGACGGTCGCGTGTCGCGGCCCTCATCCGGCCGACCCATGTCGTCTCGCTCCTTATCCATCATGACCTCGATCCGATCCACATCGCGGCGCCGACCACGAGCGTGATGCCGACCACCCAGATGGCCAGGCCCTCGGTCGCGGGACCGAACCCACCGAGATCCCAGCCGCCCGGGCTGTGCTCCTCGCTGGAGTTCTTGACGTAGGCGATGATGTCGCGCTTTTCCTCCGGAGTCAGCTGACGGTCGGAGAACTTCGGCATGTTCTGCGGACCGGTGAGCATCGCCGCCAGGATCTGCTGCTCGTTCGCCGGTTCCAGCGGCGGGGCGAACTTACCGGAGGACAGCGCGCCGCCGCGTCCGGTGAAGTTGTGGCAGGACGCGCAGTTCATCCGGAACAGCTCCGAACCGCGGGCGATGTCGTCACCCCGCAGCGACTCCTGGGCGATCTCGCCGTTGGCGTCGCGGACCACCGTCGGCCCGCCACCGTGGGCGGCCACGAACGCGCTCAGCGCGTCGGTCTGGTGGGCGTCGAACTTCGGCGGTTTGCGCTCCGCCTGCGCCTCGTGCGCGGCCATCGGCATGCGACCGGAGGACACCTGGAAGTAGACGGCGGCCTCGCCGACGCCGATCAGGCTGGTACCGCGGTCGGCCACACCCTCCAGGTTCCTGCCGTGGCAGGTGATGCAGGACGTTTCGTAGAGCTGCTGGCCTTCGCGGATCAGCGCGGACTGGTCCTCGTGCGCGGTCGCGCGCTGGGGGTCCGGCGTCAGGGCCGATGCCAGGAAGCCTGCTCCGACGAGGCCCACCAGCAGCGCAAGCCCGCCCGCGATGCGACGGCGAACGCGGCGCTGCCTGCGCGTCCTGCTGGCCTGGCCGTTCCCGGGGCTCGCGGGCTCTGGCGCTGACGGGGGAGATGAACTCATCTGTGTCCCTTTGGAGTAGACGGAACCGACTTGTGCGAAAGATCTGGGGGCTCGCCGCGCCTGCTCGGCGGCGCGGCGTCCACGCTCAGCGGACGAAGTAGATCGTGGCGAACAACCCGATCCACACGATGTCGACGAAGTGCCAGTAGTAGGAGACGACGATCGCCGCGGTGGCCTGCGCGGGAGTGAACTTGCTCACCTTGGTGCGCGCCAGCAGGAACAGGAACGCGATCAGACCGCCGATGACGTGCAGACCGTGGAAGCCGGTGGTGATGTAGAACACCGAGCCGTAGGAGCTGCTGGCGATCGACGTGCCCTCGTTGACGAGGTTGTAGTACTCGTAGCCCTGGCCGCCGACGAAGAACGCGCCCATCAGGAAGGTGACGACATACCAGCGGCGCAGGCCGAACACGTCGCCCTTCTCCGCGGCGAACACGCCCATCTGGCAGGTGAACGACGACGCGACCAGCACGGCGGTGACCGGCACAGCGAGCTTCAGGTTCAGCTCGGTCGGCTCCGGCGGCCAGTGACCGTGCGCCTGGGCGCGCGCGACGAAGTACATCGCGAACAGGCCGGCGAAGAACATCAGCTCGCTCGACAGCCAGATGATGGTACCGACGCTGACCATGTTGGGCCGGTTCAGCGTATGCACACGCTGGGTAATGGCCGATCCTGGGGTCCCTACTGCGGTCGTCACGGGGGTAAGTATGACTCGTCGTAGTACGACAGCAGTACCCGGGTACGAAACTCGTTCTTCCGTGTTGGAAAACGCACGGGAGGACGGGCTCTCGACCAGGCGCGGACACAACGGAGGCCAGGTGCGCGGATCCCCGAACCGGTCGCACCGGCGGACGAACGCGCTGCCAGCATGACAGGCGCGGATAAGGAGAAGCTGAGATGGAGGCGAAGGTGGCACCACGGCTGTGGCGGCGGCTCTTCCGGCGGGACCGGCCCGCGGAGCTGGATCCGAACCGAGCGGATCTGGTGGTGGTCGCCTCCAGCTTCGACGACGCGGAGGCGTGTTCGACGGCGCTCGCGCGCGCGAGCGCACTGACCCCCGACGCGCCCGCGGTGCTGCGCCATCACCTGCGCATCCCGTCCCGGCACGTCGAGACCGTCTGCGCGATCGCCGCACAGGACGGATACGAGCCCGCGCCCCAGGTCGGCGGGCCGGGCACTGATGCTTTCGAAACGGTGATCCTCCAACGGGTCCAGATGCTGGACGCGCTGCACTGCTCGCAGGAGCGCTCCCGCATGGCCGGTCTCGCCCAGCGGCACGACGGCAACGCCGACGGCTGGGACGCCCTGCAACCAAGCTCTGTTTGATTTGCTCGGTCTCGCTGGGCTGGAAACCGGTGCTGGGCCTAGGCTGCTTGCGGACGAACTGGTGCGCGAGACCAGTGTGACGGGAGAAGTGTGGAATGAGCGTGCGCAGCTGGCCCCAGGTGCTCGGGACCCTCGCCGACGGTGGCGACCTGGCGGCGGACGACACGGCGTGGGCGATGAACGAGATCATGTCCGACAACGCCACCCCCGCGCAGATCGCCGCGTTCGGTGTCGCCATGAAGATCAAGGGCCCCACGCCCGCCGAGCTGACCGGTCTGGCCGCGGGCATGCTCGACCACGCGCGGCTGGTGGCGATCGATGGCGACGCGGTCGACATCGTCGGCACCGGCGGCGATCGCTCCGGCTCGGTGAACATCTCCACCATGTCCTCGATCGTGGTGGCCGCCGCGGGCGTCCCGGTCGTCAAGCACGGCAACCGGGCAGCGTCGTCCAAGAGCGGCGGCGCCGACGTGCTGGAGGCGCTGGGCGTGAAACTCGTGCTCGGTCCCGAGGCGGTGGCCCGCTGTGTGCGGGAGGTCGGCATCGGATTCTGTTTCGCGCCCGTCTTCCATCCGGCGCTGCGGTACGCGGGAGCGGCGCGCAGCCAGATCGGCATTCCCACCGTCTTCAACGTGCTCGGACCGCTGACCAACCCGGCGCAGCCGCGCGCGGGCCTGGTCGGGTGCGCGTTCCCCGATCTGCTGCCGGTGATCGCGGGCGTATTCGCCGAGCGCGGCGCCAGCGCGCTGGTCGTGCGCGGCAACGACGGTCTGGACGAGATCACCACCTCCGACACCACCACCGCGTGGATCGTCTCCGGCGGCCGCACCCGCCAGGCGACCATCGATCCCACCCGGATCGGCATCCCGCGCGTGCAGCTGGACGCGTTGCGCGGCGGCGACGCCGAGGTCAACGCGGGCGTGGCGCGGGAGGTGTTCGCCGGCGCCGGCGCGGCGGTGCGTGACGCGGTGCTGCTCAATTCGGCTGCCGCGATCGTGGCCTACGACTGGTCGCGCGGCGAGGGCGATCCCGATGCCGACCTGCACGACGCGCTGGCCGCGGGCATCGACCGCGCCGCCGATGCCATCGACACCGGTAAAGGGGCCGCGTTGCTGGATCGCTGGGCGAAGCTGACGCAGACGCTCGGCGACAACTGACCCCCACCGCGGCACGCTGTTCCCCGACCTGCGGTATCTGCCAGCCTGCGGTGGCTCCCGGCCTGCGGCAGCTCCCCCACCGAGGCCGCAGCTCGCCGTGGATCACGCCGTGTGGTTTACCGGTGCGCTGGTGCTGCATCGCCACCCGGCTGTCGAGTTCGCCGAGCCAGGCGGCCGTGGGGTCCATTCCGCCGCGCTGGCCTCCAACACGCCGTCTCGAGCGATCGCGCCGGTCAGCGTGGGTGCGCCGGATAGGGTCACACCCGCAATCCGGCGCGTAGCTCTGTTCGTCGGGCGCCGCGCCGGTCGATTCGACCGACGAGGAGCACAGACTTGCGATATACGGTTTCGGCGCTCGGTGTACTCGCCGCCGCTGGCATCGCCGCCGCGCCTTTCGCGGGGGCGGCCACGGGAGTTCTGATCATCGACAACACGACCTATCGGGAAGCGACGGGCTGCCTGCACGTCGGCGACGGATCCGATGTGGAAGTGCGCAACTACACCGACACCGTGGTGCGGATCTACGACTCTCCCGAATGCTCCGGTGATGTGGTCGACATACTCGAGCCCGGCGAGCGCGACGTCCTCCCGGCCTACAGCGTCGATATCGAAGACTTCGAAGGCTGAGCTGGGGCTACTCCCCCAGCGAGAAACCCGCTTCGACTTCGGCGCTCGAGTACGACTTGAACGCGATGTGTGTCGTCGTGCGCGCTACACCGGGCGTTTTGTCGATCCGGCCGGTCACCACTTCGGCGATCTGCTCGTGATCGCGCACCCGGACGATCGCGATCAGGTCCACGTCGCCCGCGCACGAGTACACCTCGGCGACGCCCTCGGTGTCCGCGACCGCCTGCGCGGTCTCCGGGATGCGGGCGTTGTCGGCGTGAATCAAGACGATCGCGGTAATCATGGTGCTCAGCCTAAGCGGTCCAGGTATGCCTGCTCGGTCGGTTGGGCGCGTGCGGCGGCGTCGGCCAACTCGACCCAGCCCAGCCACCGCGCCGCGCCGTACATCGGCTCCCGATACCCCTCGCTCGTCCGTACGATCCGCACCCCCGGCCGCGCCAACCAGCGCACCACCACAGCGACTTCCTCGGGCGAGGCGCCACGCAACGGCGGAGCGTCCGCGGGCGACCAGGTGTGCCCCCACGGGTCGGCGTTGAGCCCGATCCCCCTCACCGCGTCCAGGCGCGGCCCTGCCGGTGGGGCGTAGTTCAGATGCAGTCGTACCGGAGAAGCGTCGTCCGCGCCGGGGACAACGGTTTCGGCGGCGGAAACGATCTGCTCCACGATCGGCATCGGCGGCACTCCGCGCGGCGCGGTACCGGAACCGGCGAGGCGACCGTATCGGATGACCGTGAATTCCCAACCGCCGTTGCCGTCCGGGTGCGCGGCAATCAGCTCGGCGATTCGCGCCACCGCGGCGAGTCGCTGGGTGCGATGCAGCGCGCGCAGCACCAGGACAGCACGGTCACGTAACCGCGCCGCTGCCTCGAAATGCTCGGCGCGCGAGTGCGTTTCGATTCGGTCGAGCATGGCCCGCAGCGGCGCGTCGGAGCCTCCGGCGAACAATGCGCGCACGAGTGCGGGCGCGGACGCGTAGTCGGCTGTACTCAGCGAGCTTCCGTCCGAGCCCGCCGGGCAGCCGCCGACGACCGCGGGCGGGCATCGGTGGACCGCGCCGCGAGGGAGCCGGGTGGTGCAGGTGCGCAAGCCGGTGAACTCCGCGATGATCACGCCCAGGTCCACGGCGTCGTTGCGGGAGTTGAACGGCCCGAGCGCATCCCCGGCCGGTTCCCTTACCACGGAGAAGCGCGGGAACGGCTCGTCGGTCAGGGTGAGCCACCACGCCCGCTTCGGGAACTTCGACCGCCGGTTGTACGGCGGGGTGTGTGCCACCAGCAGCCGCAGTTCTCGCACCCCCGCCTCGAGCGCGTGCGCGCACACCACGTGATCGACCCGAGTCGCCAGGGACACCATCTCTTTCATCCGGCCCCTGGTCTCCGAACCGGTGAAGTAGTTGCGGACGCGGCGGCGCAAGTTCACGGCCGTCCCTATATAGAGGACTTCGCCGGAGGGACCGCGGAACAGGTACACCCCGGGGGCGGCGGGCAGATCCGCGGCGAGGAAACGCTTGGAACGCTGCCGGGGCGTCACGTCGGGCAGGTAGTCGAGCAGCTCGGTGAGGCTGTGCACGCCTTGGTTGCCGACGCGGCCGATCAGCGCGTGCAGTACGTCCACGGTCGCACGCGCGTCCTGCAGGGCTCGATGGGTCGGCTGGGTGGTGGCGCCGAGCAAACGGGCCAGCGCGCTCAGCCGTACCGAGGGCGCTTCGTCGCGTCCGAGCACACGCCGCGCGAGCTTCACTGTGCACAACACCTGCGCCGCGGGCCACGGGGTCTCGCACTGCGCGGCGGCGGCGCGCAGGAACGCCATGTCGAACCGGGCGTTGTGGGCGACGAGCACCGCACCGGCGGCGAATTCCAGGAAGCCGGGCAGCACCGCCTCGATCCGCGGGGCGCCATACACCATCGCGGTGGTGATCCCCGTGACGTGCACGACCGCGGGCGGTATCTCGCGTCCGGGATCGACCAGTGTGCCGAACTCCCCGAGCACCTCTCCACCACGCACCTTGACCGCGCCGATCTCGGTGATGCCGTCGGAGCCCGGGCTGGTCCCCGTGGTCTCCAGGTCGACCACCACGAACGTGGTCTCGTACAGAGGCGTATCGAGTTCGTCGAAGGCCAGTTGTTCGGCGGCCGTCGCGTGCGGCGCTGGGTCGGGCACGGCGTGCAGCGTAGGACCACGGTCCGACAGAAAACTGGGCATGCGATCACGGCACGAAATGTCCGAATGACACCGTGCGAATTCGGTGGCGATACCCGGGAAATGATCTAGAAATGCACAAAAGAGACGCAGATCACACAATAGGCGAAATCTGTATCAAACATTGAGGCGCGTCCGGCAATGCGCGATCGGTCACGCCCGGGCGTGTCGGCCAGCCCCCTCCGCACGACGCGCACGGGCGTCACCATACCCGGTTCTATGCCAGTTTTCCCCGGCCTACCTGCCGAAATGCCCCCAAACGGGGGTTGGACGCACAGTGGACTCCACCTGCTCCGGCACGGCCGCGAAGTCCGCCATTTCACCGTCGTTATCTTTTCGTGATTGCCTGGGACATATCTCACACCGGTTCGCCCGCAAATTGCGCGGACAACGGCATTTCACATGCCGTGGGCTTTACAAATGACCGTGATGTCTTCGTAACCTTTTCGAGACCTCACGGAGCACGACGAAGTCCGCGGCACCACCGGGTGCGGCGTCGTGAGGCAGATGAGGAGTACCGCATCATGACGACCAACGCCGTCAAGCGTCAGGCACAGCGTGTTGTTGCCGCCGGGGCCGTCGGCGCTGCCACCCTCGGCGCGTTCCTGCTGCCGGCCGCCCCCGCTTCGGCCCAGCCGCTGACCATCCCCGGCATCGGAACCATCGATGTTCCGAACGAGATCCCGGTTCCGCAGGGTGTCCCCGGTCTCGAGCTGCCGGGCCCGGCTCCGCTGCCCTTCGCCGCCCCCAAGCCGACGGGCGAGATCGCACTCGACGCCGCCCTGAGCAAGGTGGGCTCCCCCTACGTCTACGGCGCCGCTGGCCCCAACGCGTTCGACTGCTCCGGGCTGGTGCAGTGGTCCTACCGGCAAGCGGGCCTCGAGCTGCCCCGCACCAGCGGCGCGCAGCTCGCCGCGGGCAGCCCGGTCTCGCTGAACGACCTCCAGCCGGGCGACCTGGTCTCGTTCTACGGCGGCGGCCACTCCGGCCTGTACGCCGGTGACGGCAACATCGTGCACGCCGCCACCTCCGGCACTCCCGTGCAGGTCGCGCCGATCTCCTCGATGCCGATCGCCGGCGCCCGCCGGTTCTGAGCCGCCGCTGGCCGGGCCACACATAGTGGCCCGGTCGCAGGGCGGACGGCGTGGTCGATTCGTTCTCTACTGGACATCGCTACACGCCGTTCCGTAACCTAACCGAGACCTTTCGCTGAGTACCCCGGGTTCGCACGTGGCAAACTTCCGGGTTCGACGAAGGCCTCTGCGTCGGTTTCACGAGAGATCGCTTCACGAGAGAACGGGGCACCACGGGCTGTGGCTGAACATCACCGGAGACAGCGCACGAAACGTCTGGTGGGAGCGACGCTCGCAGCCGGGATTCTGACCACGGGGCTCTGCGCCGGTGGTCCCGCCGGAGCCGACCCGGTCGCGCTTCCCGCGACGGCCTCCGAAGCCGTGCAACGCATGATCGACCTGTCCCGCCAGTCCGAACAGCTCAATCAGCAAGCACTGGACGCGGAGACGGAGCTGGACGCCAAACTCGTCGTCCAACACGACGCCGAAGCCAAACTCGCGACCACCCAGGACGCGGTCGACCGCGCCCGCGACGAGGTGCGCCGGTACCAGCCGGTCATCGACCGCACGGCGATCGCCGCCTACCAGGGCGCACGCACCAACCGCTTGTTCGCCGTGCTGGTCAGCGACTCACCGCAGCAACTGCTCGACCAGATGTCCACGCTGGACGTGGTCACCGCGCAGACCTCAGCGCAGCTCGACAAATACAAGAAGGCCACCGACGCCGCGACCGCCGCCGAATCGACGGCCCGCGCCGCCGCCGACACTGCCCGTGCGGCTGCCGACAAGGCCGACGCGGTACGCAGCGATCTGGACAAGAAGCGCAACGACCTGGGCAGCGCCATCGCCGAAGTGGTGCAGGCATGGAGCGGGCTGTCGGCCACGGACAAGTCGGCGCTGGCGGGTTCGCCGTTCCCACCCGGCTACGACCGCGACACCCTGCTGCAGGGCTTGGTCCCCGGCAGCGGCACCAGCGCCCTGGCCGCCGGGCTCACCCGCGTCGGCGACCCGTACGTCTGGGGCGCCACCGGCCCGTCCCAGTTCGACTGCTCCGGCCTGGTCCAGTGGGCGTTCAAACAGGTCGGCAAGACCGTGCCGCGCACCAGCTCCCAGCAGGCCGCCTACGGCACACTCGTCGCCAAGAAGGACATGCAGCCCGGCGACGTCGTCTTCTTCTACTCCGACGCCTCACACGTCGGCATCTACGCGGGCAACGGACTCATGCTGCACGCCTCCACCTTCGGCGTCCCCGTCGCGGTCGCACCCCTCGGCTCGACACCGTTCCACTCGGCTCGGCGATACTAGGCGTCGTGAGCGAG
>NZ_BDBA01000185.1 GCF_001612745.1 Nocardia amamiensis NBRC 102102
GCAGCGCCGCAGGCGCTGCCGAATAAGCACAGCTAACCTGGTCGAATGCGAAGACCGCGCGCCATGGTGCTCGACGAGGTGTGGCGCAGGCTCGACGGCGTCGAACCGCTCAGTGGCCCACATGGCGGTCCGCTGCGCCGCACGGTGAAGCTCGTGCTCGACCCGCTGGTGATCCGGCCCGTGCAGCATCCGTTGTGCGCAGGGCCGATCCTGACGGCCGACGGCGCGGTGCTGCTCGAAGCGCGCATCCAGGCCGCGGCCGACGTGCTGCGCGCGACGGCGGCTTGGTTCACGGTGCTCAAGCAGGTGCGGCGGACGCTGCGGATCACCGATGGGCATCCGCAGGATCTGTACTTTCAGCGCTGCTTCGAGCTGGCGACCACCTCCGGCATGCCGGATCCGGCGCGGGGAACCGCCATCGCCGAGGCTGTGTTGCGCGAGATCCACGAGTACATCGCGGGACGCACCACCCAAGCGTTGAAGGAGTACCTGAACGACACCACGGGACAGGATCTGGCCGGGCTGCTCGACCTCGCCTGGCGCCGGCGCCCGCTGGCCAACCCGTCCGGCGACGACCACGCCGCCGAGGTGGACGCCCTGCTGGAATCCTGTGCCGCCGCACGACTGGGTCGGGACGCGCCCGCGGCGCAGCCCGCGTTGGATCGGCTGATCGGCGGACACGCCGGAACTCACACGGGAATCCGGCTGTGGCAGAACGAATCCGCGCCCTCGGCACAGGACCTCGGACTGACCGCGCATCCGGCGCCGCCGCGGCCGGAGATCGGCGCCTCGGCCTCGAAATCGACCCTGGGACTTCCGTTCGATCGCACTGTCTACGAGCGTGTGTTCACCGTCCTGCAAGCATCCAGCGACCGCGCTGAGCTGCCGCCGATTCCGGAGCTGGTGGACGCCGAGATCGCCAGGAGTTGCGCGCCGTGGGCGCTGTTGGACGAGTCGTTGCGGGTCGCGGCGACGGCGGGGACGACGCTGGCGCTCGGATTGGCGCCGATCGGGCACCGGCGAGCAGTGGGTCGACCACGTCTGCATTTGGCCGAAAACGGCACGACCGCACCGCAATCCACCGCGCACCAAGTGATCAACGGCCGCTGGCAGCGGGAGGCGTATGTGCTGCAGGCCCGTCGGCTGGTGGTGAGCGCCGATACCTCCGAACCGCCGGCCGGGCCACTGGCCGCCATCGCCGCCGAGCTGACCACACCGTGGCGGCCCTACTTGCGGCGACTGTGGGTCCGCCTGCACGGCAGGGATGTCCGGGAGTACGCGATACACGAGCCGGACGAGCTGTGGGATCTGCTCGACGGCGTGGCGCGTTCGGTCATCCTCGACCATCGGACGCGAGTCAAACGGGCACTCAGTGTGCAGGCGGGCGAGCCGGACGCGACGGAAGCGAAGGCGAGCTGATGAGCGA
>NZ_BDBA01000186.1 GCF_001612745.1 Nocardia amamiensis NBRC 102102
TAGCGAGCGAACAATCAACACAGCCACGTTCGTGGTCATGACGGAGCCGAGCGCCAGCGAGGCGCAGTCATGAGCACGACCGTACGGATCCGGTATCGCGACGGACTGTGGATCATCGCGCCGGAAGGCGCGCCCACCGTCGTGGACGGCATGGCCGGAATCGACGTGCTGGTACTCGAAGTGGCGGGTGGACATCTGACCTGGAGCCTGCTCGCCGGCCACGCGACCCCGGCGGCGGTGATCGATGACCGTTCGCTCGCCCAGGAATGGGTCTGGGCGATTTACGGCCAGGAGGTAGCCCTCGCTCTCGACGAATCCGACAGCGACACAAGCGGATACACCGCCGAGCCCGCATTGCCGGACCTCGCGGCACGCATTTGGCGGCTCGGCTATGCCCGCTGGGCGGCGCGCTGGTGGCCCGCCTCCACCCTGGATGGCATCGCCCCGCTGGACGAGCACCTGCTGGAGGACGAAATCGCCGCGTTGAGCGAGGAGTGCGAGCTGATCGTCGACGGAGCGGACGCGCTGGGCGAGAGACCCAGCGGCGCCGAGCCCGTGGGCCGTGCGGAGGACTACGCGCTGGCCGCGGGACCGGTCGCAACAGTCGCACCCGGCGCCCTGGTCTCGGCCAGGGGCACGGCAGGCTGGGACTGGCGTCGCTGCCCACCGGGCTTGCTCGACGCCTCGGAGCGCGCCGTGTCCTGGGAAGTGGTGCGCGACGCGGGCACGACGATCGTGCGGGTCAGCGTGGTCGCCGCGCCGCTGCCGGTGGTGGATGTCCCAGCGCACCTGCATCCCCGTGCCCGTATCCGGGCCGCAGGCGCGGTCGACGTGCCTCTGATTCGCGACGGCGAACTCTGGCAGGCGCAGACAGCCGCACCGACCGGATCGGAGTCGGGTGTGGCCGTGGAAATCTACGTGCCGGGCGTCGGCGTGGAAGAGCCGGAACCGGACGACGTAAACCGTCGCGCCCGAATCCGCGCGCTGGTCATGGCGCGGCTACGCCGCACAACCGATGCGCCGGACCATCCCGTCGAACGCCCGTTACTCGCCGAAATCGCCGCCGCCGCCTCGGATTCGGACTTCTGACATGACCGACGAGACTCCGGACGACGGTCGCGAACTGCTCGCCGTTGGCGCCGCGGCCTATGCTCGCGGCGACACGGCGGAGGCCAAGCGCCTCTTCGAGGAAGCCGCGGAGAAGACCACCGGCGACATCCGGCTCGGCGCGATCATCAACGCGGCCAGCATGACCGACGAACTCGGCGACCACACCGCCTCGCTCGCTCTCTACCGTGCGGCACTGGCCGAAATGCCCGAGTACGCACCGCGTTTGCGCCCGAACACACTGGTCAACATGTCGCAGGCGTTGCAGCATCTCGGTGCGCTCGACGAGGCGCAGCAGGCGCTGGAGCAGGCACGGGCGTTGCTCGCCGACAACACCGACACCGACCTCGGCGTGCTCCGCGTGGCCTGCTTGCTGTCACTGACCGCGGTGGCACTGCACCGCCAGAACTGGGCCTACGCCGCCGAGCTGGCCACCGAATCGCTGGCGGCGGCACGGCGATTCGCACCGCAACTGGCCGGCCACCCGTTGATGAATCTCGCCGCGACCTACTTCGAGACCGGACGCCGCGATCTGGCCATCGATTTCGCGCGGCAGGCGCTGGCCGCGTTCGCGTCGGTGGACGACCGCAACGCGGTCGCCGAGACCGAACAGAACCTCGCGACCATGCTGGTCCGCGTCGAGCGGTACGACGAAGCGGAGGCTCCGCTGCGGTCGAGTCAGGAGTACTTCGAGCGCGCCGATCTCGGCTATCGAGCCGGAATCGGGCTCAAGACGATGGGGTTCCTCGCCGAGGGCCGCGGCGATCTCGCCGGCGCCCAGGACTGCTACGACCGGGCCTTGGCCTACTTCATCGAGTCGGGCGCCGTGCTGGACGCGGCCGACCTGCGCATCCGGCTGTCCACGGTGGCGCTCGCGACCGGGCGGCCGGCCGAGTGCGAGGAGCTGCTCGCCGCGGCGTTCGCGATCTACGCCGAGCGCGGCCTCGGACTGCACTGCGCCCAGCTCGATTTCTGGCATGCGAAGCTCCTGGACGATGCGATCGCCGCGACCGAGGCGCCGACCGCGGAAATGCTCGCGCACGCGATCGGCCTCGCCGTGCCCGCCGCCCTGGCCATCGACGCCGTGCGCTGCACCCTGCCCAATGGCACCCAGCGCGAGCAGTGGAACCGCCAGATCGCCGACCCCGCCATGCGGTTGGCGTTCCGGTTCGCCTACCTGTCCGGCAACGGGCCACTGCTCGCCGATCTCATCGAGACGCAATGCGCTGGAACCACCTTGGTCATCGACCGCGCCGAGTACGACCGGCCCGCGCGGCTCCCGCTCGCATTGTTCGAAGCACCGCCGGAGTTCGACGACCATCCCGGCAGCGCCGCGCTGCAACTCGGCGCCGCCCTCGCCGACGTCGCGGCAGGCGCCGGTCTACCGGTCGCGCCACCGCCGCGCCTGGCGCTGGCCGCGGAAGGCCGGATCGCGCTCGCGCCGTTCATCACCGCCGCCGAACAGCGCTACGGCCGGGTGATCCGCGACGATCGGGTAGTGACGATATGACGCCGACAGTGATCGTCCGCATGGCGGACGCGGGAGACGTGTACGTCTCGTGGCGGTGGGTCGGCGACAGTGCGGAGCGTGGCGCGAGCATGCTGCCGGAGGAAGCCGCCATGCGGGCGGTGAGCATGCTCGCCGACGCGCTGCCACGGCCTGGCGAGCCCGGTGGCCTGGAACGCGCGCTGACCAGCGGAGCCTTCACCGACTATGAGCGCGAATACGCTGTCGCGCAGGCCCTTTCTCGAGCACTGCTGCCGTACGGCTTGGCGACTCAGCTCTACGAACTGTGGCAGCGTGGCGTGCGTCCGCATATCCGGCTGCAACCGTCGCCGCGCGTCGCGCAGGTGCCGTGGGAGTTGATCGCGCCGGACCGCGATATCCGGCTGATCGACATCGCGGACGTCAGCCTGCTCGCCCCGGCGAGCGTCGTGCAAGCGCCAGGCCGCATCACCCGCGAATGGACGCGGACGCAGGCGAGTCCGGTCGTCGCGGTGCTGGACCCACGAGTCCCCGGGTTCCGCGCCGATTCGACGCTCGGCTCGGTGCTCGGCCGCATGACGGCCGACACCCCACTCGCGCAGCGCATCGCGGACTATGCCATGCGGGGCAGGCTGCGGCCCGCGGTCGAGGACCCAGTCGAGGTCTTCCGCCGCACCGATGTCGACCGCGCCTGGCTCGGCGCCACCTTGCGCGCGGGGGCCAGCCGCATGATCTACGTCGGGCACGTCACCGCGGCCGCGCCGGAATCCGGCCGCAGCGAGGACGCCGAGCTGCACCTTTCCTGCACAGCCGATGCCGTCGGCTTCGCCGAACCCACCCGGACGCACCGGCCGTTGTCGGCGAAGGATCTGCTGCTCGGCACACACACGATCGACCCATCTCCCGTTGCCGGGCCGCAACTATGGCCGATCCCGAGCCGGGTGGCACTGATCGCCTGTGAAAGCGGCGGAGACCTGCGATTCAGCGAAGCGCTCGGCCTGACCACCGCGATGATCAGCGGCGGCGCCGAACTGGTCACCGCGAGCAGGTGGGCGCTACCGACCGACCTCGCCTTCGGGCGCGTCGCGGGCGCACCGTCCGAAGCCAACCCGCTCCAGCAGGCCATCTGCGCCATCGACGCCGCACACGAACAGCCCGATCCGGTGTCTGCACTCGCCGATTGGCAGCGCGACCGGTTGGCCGCCTGGCGCGACACCGGCGGGATCGAGCACTCGCCGGTGCTCTGGTCGGCGTTCGCGACTGTCTGCGCCAGCAAACCATAGATCACGTTTCCGTAGACCGCTCTACCTGCATCGCGGACGCAAAAGTCGGACGAAAACGGGTAACCCGTTACTCATGCGCACCTGAATTCGGAGACGGCACCATTCGGAGCTGGAGCCAGCTAGGCTCGGACTCCTTCAGCCACAGCGTGTTCTGACCAGGAGTAGCTACACCATTCGGATGACCGTCTCGACCGGCCACTGAGGAGCCAGCTCATGCGTTACTACGCCGTCTACGACACCGACGGGAACATCGCCACCATTCTCGGACAACCCGACCATGCCCCGCCACTGCGTCCCACCGGCCACCACCTCGCCGAATTGGCAGTTCCCGAGGGAGTCATCGAGCCGGTTGACCCGGGCAACCTGATGACGCTGCTCGAAATCGCCGCGAGCAACCGTGGCGAGACATCGGCGCGCCCGAACTGACCGAGCACCTGATCGGCGATCGTCGACCGTCGAGTGCAGGCGGCTGAAGGTTCGCGTTACGCCCGGGTCAGCGCGACCACCGGGATGACGCGCGAGGTATTCATTGCGTGCTCGGCGAAGAACGGGTAGGTGTTCACGAGCATGGCCCAGGTCACCGCGCGGTCGTGACCGGTGAGCGGGGTGGCCAGCGCGGGATAGGTCTCCTCGCCCACCTCGACGGTCACCTGCGGATTGTTCCGCAGGTTCAGGTACCAGTCCGGGTGCTTCGGCGCGCCGACGTTGGAGCCAACGACCAAGAGCCGGTCGCCGTCGCGGTGGAACATCATCGGGGTGGTGTGCGGGACGCCGGAGCGGCGGCCGGTGGTGGTCAGCAGGACCAAGCGGTCGCGATGCATACCCTCGATATCGCCGCCCGCACGGAACTGAGCGATCGTTCGGCGATTGATTTCCTTGACGTCCATGGTTCACCTCGCTCGGATGTGGTGGACCAGGCTCAGCTTTCCCTCTGGACGCGCGCCGCGTCCGGGAAACGCACGGATCAGGATCGCGACCTGTGCGTTGAGCCGCGACGGGCGAGCCGAGCCGGATCACCACCTGGTGAACCCGCAGCGTGAATCGGTGCCTTTCCAGGACCGGGGTACGGCGAGTCAGTGCTCGTCGAAGTGACCGTTGTGGGCCGCGTGGCGGTGACCGTCGTGGATGTAGTCGACGTGGTCGCCATGCTGGACGGCCTCGTGGCCGCAGTTCGGGCCGTGCTGATGCGGGTGGTCGGTGCACTCGACGTGCCCGGACGGCTCGCATTCGTCGTAGTGACCTTCGTGTTCGCGATGGAGGTGACCGTCATGGGCGTAGTCGGTGTGATCGCCGTGCTGGAAAGCGGTATGGCCGCAGTCCGGGCCATGGACGTGCTCGTGGCCGGTGTGCTGCGCATGCGCTGTGGTCATCGAATTTCCCTCTTTCCTCGATCGGATAGTTGGAATCGCGATGCTCAATACATTAGCAGATGCGCATCAATCGAGATTGCCCTCGATGTGCTGGACGCGGCGGCTCAGAGCACCTGGGAGAGAAACCGCTGCAACCGCGGCGTCTGCGGGTTGTCGAACAGCGCGTCGGGCGAGCCGGTCTCCACGACCTGCCCATGGTCCATGAACACCACGCTGTCGGACACCGTGCGCGCGAAACCCATCTCATGCGTCACCACGATCATCGACATGCCCCCGGAGGCCAGGTCGGTCATCACCGCGAGCACCCCTTTGACCAGCTCCGGGTCCAGCGCCGAGGTGGCCTCGTCGAAGAACATGATCTCCGGCCGCATGGCCAGCGCCCGCGCGATCGCGACCCGCTGCTGTTGGCCACCGGAGAGGTTGGCGGGCCTGGTGTCGGCCTTCTCCGCCAATCCGACGATCGCCAACTGTTCGACGGCCAGCGCCCGAGCCTCGTCCTTGGACAGGCCGCGCAGCTTGCGCGGGCCGAGCGCGATGTTCTCCGCCACGGTCTTGTGCGGAAACAGGTTGAAGTGCTGGAAGACCATGCCGATGCGCTGGCGCAGCCGGTCCGGGTTCTCGGTGCGCACGGACTTGCCGTCCAGTAGCACGTCGCCCTGGTCCGGCTCGTGCAGCCGGTTCAGCACCCGCAGCAGGGTCGATTTGCCGGAGCCGGACGGCCCGATGACGGTGGCGGTCTTGCCCGCGTCGACGTGGATATCGATGCCGCGCAGCACATGGTTGTGTCCCAGTGTCAGATGCAGTCCGGTACCGGTGAGGGAGGCACTCATCTATCCGCGCCCTTCCGTGATCGTTGCGGTCTCGATCGGATCGATCGGCCGGTCGGGACGTCCGGCGCGCATCCGGCGGTCGATGTAGTTCACCAGGTGGGTGAGCGGGACGGTCAGCAGCAGGTAGGCCAGGCCTGCGGCGACCAGCGGCGAGAGGTTCCCGGTCTGCGCGTTGAGATCACGGCCGACCGCGAACAGCTCGCGCTGGGTGGCGAGCAGACCGAGGAAGTAGATCAGCGAGGAATCCTTGATCAGCGCAATGAACTGGTTCATCAGTGCGGGCAGCACCCGGCGCACGCCCTGCGGGATCACCACCAGAGTCATCGCCTGCCGGTAGCCGAAGCCGATCGCCCGCGCCGCCTCCAACTGACCCGCCTCGACCGACTGGATACCGGAGCGGAATATCTCGCCGATATAGGCCGAGGCCAGCAACGCGAGTGCGACGGCGCCGAGCCAGTACGGGTTGTTGCCGGTGAGAGTACGCACCACCGGGCCGACGCCGAGGCCGATCAGCAGGATGATCACCACGGCCGGCAGGCCGCGGAAGATGTCGGTGTACACCCGCGCAGGCCAGCGCAGCCAGCGCGTCCGGGAAATTCCGGCGACCGCGAGCAGCATGCCCAGCAGAGTGCCCAGCGCACCCGAAACCACCGCGAGGATCAAGGTATTCGGCAGGCCGGTCTTGATCAGATCGGGAAAGGCCTTGCGATACAACGACCAGTCGAAGAACGTGTCCTTCAATTGCTGCACCGTCGATTTCGGCGCTTTCTGCTCGGTGTCGCCCTGCCGCTCGTCCGCGGCCAGCGCGGCGAAGTCCGGCAGTTGCGGCGTTGTCGCGGTCTTGGAACCCGGCTTCCAGCCCGGCGGCAATTCCCTCGGCACCCAGTCGCTGTAGAGCCGGGCATAGGTGCCGTCCGCGATCACCGCGTCCAATCCGCTGTTGAGCGCATCGATCAGGGGCTGGTTGTGCTTGGCGACCGCATAGCCGACGAAGTTGTCCAGGCTGAAGGTGTTCTGCGACACCGAGATACCGTCACCGGGCTTGATCGCCCCTTCGGCCTGGGCGGACGGCGCGACCCACGCGTCCACCTGGCCGGACTTCAGGTTGGCGTAGGCGGTGTTGTAGTCCGGGAACTTCACCGGGTTCAGGCGCAGCTGGTTCACCACGAACTCGTCCTGCACCGTGCCCTGCACCACGGCGATCCTGGTGGCGCGGCCGAGATCGGAAAACCCTGTGATGGCACTGCCGTTCGGCACCACCAGGGAGAAGTAGCCGAAGTCGTAGCCATTGGTGAAGCCGACCAGCTGGCGGCGCGCGTCGGTGGTGGTGATGTTCGACGAGCCGACGTCGAAGCGGCCGCCGGACACCTGGGCGAGCAGTCCGGCGAACTCGGTGCCGGAGAACTCCACGTGCAGGCC
>NZ_BDBA01000187.1 GCF_001612745.1 Nocardia amamiensis NBRC 102102
GGAGGCCAGGTTGGTGGGAGCGGCGGACGCGGCGGCCAGGCCCGGCGGTGCGCAGAGGTTGCGCTCGGTGGACGCGTCATCCGACCCGGAACCGCACGCCGTCGCACTCAGACCGACAGCAAGCAATATCACGGCGATCAGTGCACGAGACCGCACAACGGGCAGAACAGCCATGACGGACAACCCTAGCCGCGGGAATTTGCTATTTCGCAGCTACCCCGGGCCGTGGTCGGGCGAATCCTCGCCCGCGCGGTGGTCGAGAGTTTCCTTCACGCTGATCCGATTGCCGCGCCGTCGCGGATCACCCGGCCGAGCTATCGTGCTCAGGCGATTCCGCTGACAGGTTCCGGGTTGACTTCGTCGCGCCACCGTATGGCGGCTTCGAGCTCGCTGAGGTCGTAGGCCGGCCCGCTGACGCCGACGGTGAACGTCGTCACGCCCGCGTCGACGAAACTCTGCGCCCTGGCCACACCGGGCCATTGCACCGAGCGTTCGATGCGCGCCTGGTCGGTGCCGACGGCGGCGCAGTGGCCGGCGAGCACCTGGTTCTTGTGCGCGAGCAGATCCAGGTCGGCGAAGGTGTGCCACATGTCGGCGTACTGGGCGACCAGCCGCAACGTCTTCTTCTCGCCACCACCGCCGATCAGGATCGGGATGTCCCGGGTCGGCCGCGGATCGAGCTTGGGCAGCCGGGCGGTGATCCGGGTCAGGTTCTCCTTCAGCAGGGCGAGCCTGCTGCCCGGCGTGCCGAAGTCGTAGCCGTACTGGTCGTAGTCCTTCTGGAACCAGCCCGCGCCGATGCCGAGAATGAGGCGGCCACCGCTGATGTGGTCGACCGTGCGCGCCATGTCGGCCAGCAGGTCGGGATTGCGGTAGCCGCCGCCGGTGACCAGCGCGCCGATTTCCACCCGCTCGGTCTGCTCGGCGAAAGCGCCCAGCATCGTCCAGCACTCGAAGTGCGCGCCGTCCGGGTCGCCGGTGAGCGGGAAGAAATGGTCCCAGTTGAACACGATGTCGACACCCGCGTCCTCGGACCGCAGCACCGCGTCGCGGATCAGCCCGTACGCGGGCGCGTGCTGCGGCTGCAGCTGAACTCCGATACGAACTGGACGACTCATGCGTGCTCCTCGTCGCTCGGGTGGACTCCCCGATCGAGGCTACCGGCGCGGCCGGGTTCCCGCAGGTAGCCGCCCGGTGCCCGCAGCACGTCGAAGCCCCCGCGGCGGGTCCGGGTCGGGATCGCGATCACCCGACTGGCCGACGGTAGCGACGAGGTCGTACGCGCGGGCGTTCCGCGCGCGTTCTCCGGCCTACAGCCGTGGCCAAGGCTGGGCGCTCCCGATAGGATCGCCGCGCAAACCCTTACTCGGATCGTCCGGCACGTTCCTGCCGGGATGGGATGTGAATTCGTCATGGCCACTGTGACCTTCGACCACGCGACGCGGCTCTACCCCGGTGCCGCCAAACCCGCGGTGGATCGGCTGAATCTGGAGATCACGGACGGTGAGTTCCTGGTGCTGGTCGGTCCGTCCGGCTGCGGGAAGTCGACCTCGCTGCGCATGCTCGCCGGGCTGGAGGAGGTCAACGACGGCCGCATCCTGATCGGCGCGAGCGACGTGACGCACGCCGAGCCCAAGGAGCGCGACATCGCCATGGTGTTCCAGAACTACGCGCTCTACCCGCACATGACCGTCGCGGAGAACATGGGCTTCGCGCTGAAGCTGGCCAAGGTCGCCAAGGCGGAGAAGGAGAAGCGGGTCCTGGAGGCGGCGAAGCTGCTCGACCTGGAGCCCTACCTGGATCGCAAGCCGAAGGCGCTGTCCGGCGGCCAGCGCCAGCGGGTCGCGATGGGTCGCGCGATCGTGCGTCAGCCACAGGTATTCCTGATGGACGAGCCGCTGTCCAACCTCGACGCGAAGCTGCGGGTGCAGACCCGCACCCAGATCGCGCAGTTGCAGCGCAGGCTCGGCACCACCACGGTGTACGTCACGCACGACCAGGTCGAGGCGATGACCATGGGCGATCGGGTCGCCGTGCTGAAGGACGGCCTGCTGCAGCAGTGCGCCACGCCGCGCGACCTGTTCCGCGATCCGGCCAATGTGTTCGTCGCGGGCTTCATGGGCTCGCCCGCCATGAACCTGTTCACGCTCCCGGTCACCGATGGCGGAGTCGAGCTGGGCGGGCATGCGGTGCCGCTGCCGCGTTCGGTCGCCGACGCGGCGGGGACCACCGTCACGGTCGGTATCCGGCCGGAACACTTCGAACTGGGCAACGGCTCCGGTATCGAGATGGAAGTCGACGTGGTGGAGGAGCTGGGCTCCGATGCCTACATCTACGGCCGCACCAGCGTCGGGGACGGGACCGGCGGCGCCGGGGAAACCATTGTGGCGCGCGCGGACTGGCGCAATCCGCCCGCGAAGGGCACTCGCCTGCGGCTGGCCACCGACGCCGAGCACATCTACTTCTTCGGCACCGACGGCAGTCGGCTCGACTGAGCGCCCACCGAGACCCGCTCGCCGGAGCCATCCGGGCGAGCGGGTCCGCCGTCGATGTCGGTCGCAATCCACCCTGGATCGCGTTGAACGGCCGATGAGACCCGCGGGCTGGGAACGCGTTCGGCCGCCCCACTCGTGCGCCGTGCGGCAAGTTATCGGGTCGACGGGTCCCGCCGCGCCATCCCGGCCGCTTGTCGCTTCCGTTCCACCGCCGCAGGCGTAGTCGATGCGCTGATTGCTCGCGGCGACGACGGCGGCGGCCGCGGCGGCCTAGGCGTCCCCGCCGGACCGGCGTTTCCGCCGCTGGCGGACGTACTCCTGGTTGAGCCGCACACCGAGTTCCTCCAGCTCGATCTCCCGGCCGGACTCGCTGCGCACCTGCACCCGGACCGGAGCGCCGGTCGCCTCCTCGACCAGCAGCAGCGGAGCCGGACCCGCCTGTAGGTACGCGTTGCCCCACTGCATGAGCGCGAGCACCGCGGGCAGCAGATCCCGCCCCATCGGCGTGAGCACGTACTCGTGCCTGGTGCGCTTGCCCTCCTCTTGATACGGCTGTTTCGCCAGCAAGCCCGCCTCGGTGAGTTTGCGCAACTGCGAGGCGGCGGCCGCGTCGGTGATGCCGACCCGGCTGGCGAATCCGTCGAACCGGCGGGTCCCGTAGTACGCCTCGCGCAGGATGAGCACCGCCGAGCGGGTGCCGACGATGTCGAGTGCCTTGGCGATCGAGCACTCATCGGCCTTCCACGAGCTCAGATCGGCCAACGGTCCTTCCATCACTGCTGCCATGACGAACATCATACCGACCCTGACTTGCCTCAACTATCGCCAGAGCTATCCTGACTATGTGTTAATAGAGCCAGGCATGGCAGCTCGGCTCTCGGTCCGGAAGGAAGCACCATGAGAGACGCGGTGATTGTCGAAGCGGTTCGCACGCCGATCGGCAAAGGCAAGCCGAACGGCGCACTGCACCACATCAACGCGGTGGACCTGCTGGCCCACAGCCTGCGCGAGGTAGTGGATCGCAGCGGCATCGATCCCGCGCTCATCGACGACGTGATCGGTGGCATCGTCACCCAGGTCGGCGAGCAGGGCGCCAATATGCCCCGGCGGGCCGCGCTGGCCGCCGGATATCCCGAATCCGTCCCCGCCACCACCGTCGATCGGCAGTGCGGCAGCAGCCAGCAGGCGATCCACTTCGCCGCGCAGGGTGTCATCGCCGGCGCCTACGACATCGTCGTGGCCGCGGGCGTCGAGTCGATGGGCCGCGTGCCCATGGGAGCCAACCTGATCGGCTCCGACGACGTCTCCGGTGCCGGTTTCGCCGAACGGTACCCGGACGGCCTGGTGCCGCAAGGCATCAGCGCCGAGCTGATCGCCGCCCGGTGGGGACTGACCCGCACCCAGCTCGACGAGTTCGCGCTCGGCAGCCACGAGAAGGCCGCCCTGGCCACCAAGAACGGACTGTTCGCGAGAGAACTCGCGCCGATCGGCGGACTGGCCACCGACGAGGGCATCCGGGTAGGCAGCACGCTGGAGACGCTGGCCGCGCTGCGTCCCGCCTACTACGACCCGGCCATGGCCGCCCGCTTCCCGCAGATCGGCTGGGAGATCACCGCGGCGTCCGCGAGCCAGGTGAGCGACGGCAGCGCGGCGGTGTTGATCATGACCAGCGAGCGGGCAGCGGAACTCGGGCTGAAGCCGCTCGCCCGGCTGCACAGCTTCGCCGTGGCCGGTGACGATCCGCTCTTGATGCTGACCGCCGTGATCCCGGCGACCAGGAAGGCGTTGCAGCGCGCCGGACTGCGGTTGTCCGACATCGACCTGATCGAGATCAACGAGGCGTTCTCACCGGTGGTGCTGGCCTGGGCGCACGACACCGGAGCGGACCTGGCCAAGGTCAACGTCAACGGCGGCGCCATCGCCATCGGGCATCCGCTCGGCGCGTCCGGCGCACGCCTGATGACCACCCTGGTGCACGCCATGCAGGACCGCGGCGTCCGCTACGGCTTGCAAACCATGTGTGAGGCAGGGGGTTTGGCGAACGCGACCATCCTCGAACGGCTGTGAACGAGCGCGCGGTACCCGTCGAGGGGCGGGTGCCGCGCTCAGATCGAGACGAGCACGATCGCGATCAGGAAGCCGACCAGCCAGGATTCGACGATCAGCGGCACCGCCAGCAGCGGGGTCCAGGCGATCGGTTTGCGATGGCGCACCTTCTCCAGCACCGAGACGACCGCGGCGAGCACCGATGCCGCGATGCCGGTCCAGGCGATTACCTGCGCCCACGGCAGATACGCGACGCCGCGCCCATCCCGGCCGTCGCGCGCGAGCACTTCGTACAGCGGGACGAAAGAGGCCAGCAGCCAACCCAATCCGAGGACTAGCACGGAGCTCAGCGCCACGCGCAGGAAGTCGATCAGTCGCCGCCGGACGCCCCATTCCATGGTCCCAGCATGAGCGCCGCACGGCCACATAGCATCTCGACTCTCACGGTCCGGTGTAGATCTGCCCCGCGAGCGCGAGGCCACCGCAGTACGAGCCGACGATCAGCAGCATCGCCAGCACCGGCCAGAACCACAGGTACCAGCGCCTGATCGCGGCCACGATCAGCACGGCGAGCGTGCCGAGCAGCGCGAGGGCCGTGCCACCCCAGGACACCGCGAACGCCCATGTGAGGTACTCGGTGCGGCATGTGCCGTACGAGCACGGGTCGGTGGCGAAGGCGAAGAACACAGTGAAGTAGGCAGCGGCCGAACCGAGAGCTACCGCGCCGACGTACAGCACAGCCGCGAGCGTGAGGTCCCAGGCCCGAACGGGCTGCTTGCCAGCGACAGGTGGCGAGGACCTCCCGTAGTGATACGGCCATGGCTGCTGGGGGCCTGTCCCGGTCATGTGGTCGACGATCCCCGTTTCCGTCCCACGCCGACTCCGCGAAACTACTCGAGTCCACCTGCGCAATCCCTCGATCGGACAACGCCGCCGAATAAGCTGACCGGCAATGAGCGATTTCGCAACGCAGAGCGTCGTCTATGCCATCCCGATGCGGACCCGATTCCGTGGCATCACGGTGCGGGAGGGGATGCTGATCCACGGGCCACTGGGGTGGGGCGAGTTCTGCCCGTTCCCGGAATACGACGACCAGGAGTCCGCCGCGTGGCTGGCCACGGCCGTGGAACAGGTCACGGCGGGCTGGCCCGAGCCGGTGCGGGACCGGATCCCGATCAATTGCACCGTGCCCGCAGTCGGTCCGGAGGATGCGCACGCGATCGTCGCCCGATCCGGCTGCCGCACCGCCAAGGTGAAGGTCGCCGACCATCCCGACTCGCTCGCGGAGGATCTGGCCAGGGTGGAGGCGGTGCGCGACGCGCTCGGCCACAACGGTGCGATCCGGGTCGACGCCAACGCGGTCTGGGATGTGGACACCGCCGTGCGCCATATCGACCGGATCGATAAGGCCGCGGGCGGCCTGGAGTACGTCGAACAGCCGTGCCGGACCATCGAGGAGCTGGCCGCGGTGCGCCGCCGCGTCGAGGTCCGCATCGCCGCCGACGAATCCATCCGCCGCGCCGAGGACCCGTTGCGGGTCGCGATCGCCGGGGCCGCCGATATCGCCGTGCTCAAGTGCACCCCACTCGGAGGCGTCCGCCGGGCCCTCCAGGTGGCCGAGGCCGCGGGCCTGCCGTGTGTGGTCTCCTCCGCATTGGAGACCAGCGTCGGCCTCGCCGCCCAGCTGGCACTGGCCGGCGCACTCCCGGAACTCGACTTCGCCTGCGGCCTCGGCACCTTGAGCCTGCTCACAGGCGACGTAACCCCCGGCTCCCTCCGCCCGGTCGACGGCTACCTCCCAGTCCGCCGCACCCCACCCGAACCCGACCCCGACCTGCTGGAACGCCACCGCCACCCCGACCCCGACCGCACCACCTGGTGGCAAAACCGCCTCACCCGCGTCTCCACCCTCCACTCCCCCACCCCCTGATCAGCGAGTGGCACACGGCTGCGGAGAAACGCGAGAGGGCCCTACACCATGTGCCACTCGAAGCTCACCCGAGCCGTACTCCGCAGCCGAGCATCGTCGTGCGGAGGAGGAGCGCTGCTTCGGGGGCGATGATGCTGTCGACCAGGTCTATGTAGCGGTCGCAGAATTCGGGGCCGTGCGGGGCGACGGAGGCGGGAGCGGGTTCCAGGTGATGTGCTAGTTCGTGCAGGATCACCAGCTCGCGCAGCGCCCAAGCGGTGCCGCCGGTGTGCAGCGGGACCGCGAGGACCGCCTCGGCAGCTTCGTAATGCGCGGCGGTCACTCCGGAGCGCGCACGGACGCGCACCGGCCTCGCGGCCCGTTCCCACCGCGCCCGAACCCAGTTGAGCGCCAGCACCTTGTCGGCGTAGCTCTGCACGGACTCCACCGAGGCGAATCGGCGCTCGATCGGCAAGGTGAGATGCGAGCCGTACAGCTCGACGGTTCGCACGCCATGCTCGTCGGCTCGATCGAATGCCCCGCGCACCAATTGCTCGGCGTCGTACACCTTGGCGCGCTGACTGTCGCGCACGGTCACCGACGCTGCTCCTCAGTCGGTGCCGAACCATCCGCGAAGAGGAGCACACGATTGTCCGCCGGCGCGTCGGATGAGTCGAGACGACCGGGTTCGCCCGCACCTACCGAGCGCGTCCCACTCACGGCGGGCCGCTGGCGTCGGGCCGGGTCAATTGCGCACGGGTAGACGGTAGTTCGGGCGACCCGCCGATCCGTGCGGCTCTGCCCGCGCGATCCCCCGCTGCCCGCGCCGCCGCCGAATGACCCGTCGACTCCTGCGGCCCGCGCCAGGTGCCGCGCGCCTCCGATGTCCGCGAGTAGAAGTCTGTGAGCTCGATCTCTTTGTCACGTAGAGCCAGGGCGGTACTGGTCGCACCAGCGTCCCCGGGCAACACTTCCGCTTCGACTTCCGCCTTCACCTCCGCCAGCCGACGCCCGATCCGCGCGGCGAAAGCCATCTGGAAGTTCAGCCGTGCCGTTACGCCCGCGACCGGCACCTGCACCCGGCGCCGAACCTGACGTCCCCAGCGCTTCTCCACGACAACCTTCTCCACAGTGGCCGACCGGTAGGCACCCGACTTGATGTACTGGTCGGAGGCCCGCACCATCTGCACCAACAAACTGGCGTACAGCGCCGCGCAGGTGTCGATGTCGGAGTCGAAGCCGTAGGCGTAGACCTGCGTCGAGGTCCTGGCTACGTCGCAGCGCACGTCGTTGGCCGAGGCGATCGCGACGAACAACTGGACATAGGTGCGCAGTCCACGCTTGCCCGGCTCGCCGATCGGAATGACCCGCTGCACCGGCGTCGGCCTGCGCTCGCGTCCCGCGATGTGCGCCCGCGCCACCGTCAGGTCGATGGAGGACTTCGTGGCCAGCCGCTGAGCCGCGGCGAGAAACGCTTCGGCCTCGTGTTCGTTGTCGGTGGATTCGGCCTTGCGCAGCAGGCCACCGATGCGGGTGAGCATCCGATCGGGAACCGCGTTCGGCGAAGTCATCAGGCCAAGCGTAAACCGGGACTTCGCGCCACTCTCCGGCGTGCCGGATCGACACCATGTATCTTGCCTTGTGCACCGGCAGGGTGTGCTGCCGCTCACGATTGATCCTGGAGTGTTTGCGATGGCTGTGAAGAAGGTGTCGGCCCTACGTTCGTCGCTCGTGCCGCGAGCCGCGGTGGCGGCCGCGTCCGTCGCGCTGCTGGCCGCGACGTTCACCAGCGCATGCACCAGCGACAGCGGCGGCAGCCCGATCAGCCAGAACCTCACCGGGCGCGGCCCGATCACCTATGTCGAGGGCAAGGACACCACCGAGACCGGCGCGGTCAAGCAGTTGATCGAGCGCTGGAACGCCACGCACCCCGACGAGCAGGTGACCTTCAAAGAGCAGTCGAACGACGCCTCGCAGCAGTACGACGACCTGGTCGAGCACATGCGCTCGAAGCAGTCCAACTACGACGTGGTCGCCTTGGACGTGCCGTGGACGGCCGAGTTCGCCGCCAAGGGCTGGATCCAGCCGCTGAAGGACTCCTTCGCCGTCGACACCACCGCGCTGCTCTCCCCACCGGTAGCCAGCGCCACCTACAACAACACCCTCTACGCCGCACCCCGCAACACCAACGGCGGCCTGCTGTTCTACCGCAAGGACCTGGTGCCCAGCCCGCCCAAGACGTGGAACGAGATGCTGGCCCAGTGCCAGATCGCGCGTGAGCAGAACATCGGCTGCTACGCGGGCCAGTTCGCGCCCTACGAAGGTCTCACCGTGAACGCGGCCGAGGTCATCAACGCCTACGGCGGCAGCTTCGTCGGCGCCGACGGCAAGACCCCCACGGTGAACAGCCCGCAGTCGCGCGCCGGACTGAAGGTGCTGGTCGACGCGTACAACAGCGGCGACATCCCGAAGGAAGCCATCACCTTCAAGGAGCCGGAGTCCAGCAACGCCTTCGCGCAGGGCAAGCTGCTGTTCCTGCGGTCGTGGCCGTCCACCTTCGGCGACGTCGGCGGCGAGGCCTCTGCGGTGAAGGACAAGTTCGCGGTCGCTCCGCTGCCCGGCGAGAACGGCGTCGGCGCCTCGACCCTCGGCGGCTACAACGCGGCGATCAGCGCGTTCTCCAAGAACAAGGCCACCGCGCTGGACTTCCTGCGCTTCCTGATCAGTGAGGACGCCCAGCACATCGTCGCCTCCGGCGCGCTGCCCTCGGTGCGCGCGTCGATGTACGACGACCCCGCGCTGATCGCGAAGATGCCGTACCTGCCCGCGCTCAAGGACTCGATCGCCAGCGCGGTGCCGCGCCCGGTCACCCCGTTCTATCCCGCGGTGTCCAAGGCCATTCAGGACAACGCCTATGCTGCGTTGAACGGAACCAAGTCCGTCGATGACGCGATCACCGGTATGCAGAAGGGCATCGAGACCGCCGGATCGTAAGCGCTGATTGCAACGGACCCGACGAACCCGCAGGAGAGAGAAACGGTGTCGGATCCTTCGGGAACGGCGACTATCGCGCCGAAAGACGACGATTTCGTTCCGGCCAGACGCGGCATCGTCGCGACGATAGGGCTGGAACTGCGACGTTCCGGGAAAGCCTGGCTGTTCGTCACGCCGGTGCTGCTCGCGCTCGCGGTCGTCATCGGATATCCGGTGGTCCGGGCACTGTGGATGTCCTTCCAGAAGGACTCCGGGCTCGACCCGGCGACCGGCATGTTCGTCGAGGGCGGCAGTGCCGGGTTCGCCAACTACACGCACTGGCTGCTGCAGCAGTGTCAGGTCGCGACCGGCGAGACGGTGCCCTGCCCGACCGGCAATCTGGGCTCGCAATTCTGGCTGGCCATCGGCGTCACGTTGTTCTTCACGGTCGTGACGGTCGCGCTCGAGCTGACGCTCGGCCTCGGCATGGCCATGGTGATGGGCAAGACCTTCCGGGGCAGGGCGCTGCTGCGCGCGGCCGTGCTGATTCCGTGGGCCATCCCGACCGCCGTCACGGCACGGTTGTGGGAATTCATGTTCCAGTACGACGGCGTGGTGAACCGGGTCCTCGGCACGCACATCCTGTGGACCTCCGACGAGTGGCCCGCGCGGTTCGCGGTGATCGCGGCCGACGTCTGGAAGACCACGCCGTTCATGGCGCTGTTGCTGCTCGCGGGGCTTCAGGTGATCCCGGCCGACGTGTACGAGGCGGCGCGGGTCGACGGCGCGTCGGCCTGGCAGCGGTTCACCCAGATCACGCTCCCACTGCTGAAGCCGGCCCTGCTGGTCGCGGTGCTGTTCCGCACGATGGACGCGCTGCGCATGTACGACCTGCCCGCGATCATGACGCTGGGCAACCCGTCCACCCGCACGGTGTCGATCCTGGTGGTCGAGCAGGTCCGGCAAGGACCCAACAGCGCGGCCGCGTTGTCCACGATCACCTTCCTTTTGATCTTCGCGGTGGCGTTCGTGCTGGTGAAGGTCCTGGGCGCGAACGCGGTTCGCACCCAGGAAGAGCAGCGGAGGGCCGGATGAGACACGATCACGAAACGCTCGTCCGTCCCGACCGGGTGCGGGTGTCCCGCATGAACGCCGAGGGCCGGATGAGACACGTGTCCCGCACGACACGGGAGGCGCACTGATGTCCGTGCAGACGACGAACAAGCCCGCCGCGCAGGCGGAAGAGGCCGCCGCGCCGCCGGTTCCGTGGACCAAGCGGCTCGGTTCGGTGCGGTTGTACCTCGGCGCCCTGATCGTCCTGGTCTGGGGTCTCGCGCCGTTCTACTGGATGGCCGTCACCGCGTTCCGCGACCCCGACTACACCTTCGACAACACGCCGTGGCCGACGCACGTCACGTTGGAGAACTTCCGCAACGCGTTCGACACCAGCCGCGGCAACGACTTCGGCAAGGCGCTGGTGAACAGCGTCGTCATCGGCGCGGCCACCACGGTGATCGCCTTGGTGATCGGCGTATTCGCCGCGTACGCGCTGGCGCGGCTGACCTTCCGGGGCAAGTACGTGGTGTCCGGACTGATCCTGAGCGCCTCGATGTTCCCCGTGGTCGTGCTGGTGACCCCGCTGTTCCAGCTGTTCACCAATCTCGGCTGGATCGGCGAGTACCAGGCGATGATCATCCCCAACATCTCGTTCGTGCTGCCGATGACGGTCTACATCCTCGCGTCGTTCTTCACCGAACTGCCCTGGGAACTCGAGGAAGCGGCGCGGATCGACGGCGCGACCAAGATGCAGGCCTTCCGTCTGGTCATGCTGCCGCTCGCGGCCCCCGCCGTGTTCACCACCGCGATCCTGGCGTTCATCGCCGCGGTCAACGAATACTTGCTGGCCCGTTTGCTTTCCAGCGACAAGACCGAGCCCGTCACGGTCGCGATCGCCCGCTTCTCCGGCAACAACCCCTTGGTCCAGCCGTACGCGGCGATCATGGCCGCGGGCACCATCGTCACCATCCCGCTGGTCATCATGGTCCTGCTCTTCCAGCGCCGCATCATCTCGGGCCTCACCGCGGGCGGCGTGAAGAGCTGAGCTGTGTTTGATTTGCAGCGCCTGCGGCGCTGCGTGTTCGCGGCCCCTTGTGGCTCGCGTCCGAGCGACCGCCGCTTGCGACTTCGTCGCTTGCGCGGCGGCCACTCGGACGCGAGCCGGGCCGCGAACAGGCAATGCTCGATCTCGCTCCGCTCGAAATCGAGAGTCGGGCCGATGTGGTTGCCTTATGTGGTAATCGCGGCAGCCGGGGTGCGCCGATCCTCTGAAGCTCGCCGGGCGCGAGACGTCACACGCGCGTCAGCCACCTGGAAGCGGAAGCCGCTGTCAACGGACACTGTAAACTCGGTTCCTCAATACTCTTTTCCGATCGTGTTCGTGCAGGTGGGTTCGTCCGACACTCCGGGAGGAGATGATCGTGAGCTCGTTCCGCAAACGGCCGGGGCGCACGCGCGGCGCCAAGAGGAATCCCCGACCCGCACTGTATTCCTCGACCGCGGGCCGGAACGCGCGAGCGCTGAACCGGACCGCGCGGGCGGGACGCGAGCGAAACACGGCGCACCGGAAACAGCGCCATCCCACGCCACCTCCGGTGCACGACCCGAACCGACCGCCACGCAGTAGGGCCGAACGGGTCCGCCGTTTCCTGCTCGCCCTGTTCATCCTGTTCGGCGTGGTGCCCGCGCTGCTGTCCGTCCTGGCGTACTGGAGCGCCGAGATACCGGATCCGACGGCGATGCAGGGCAACCAGATCGCCACCGTCCTCGCGGCCGATGGCAGTACCGTGATCGCGAAGGTCGTTCCACCCGAAGGCAATCGCACGCCGGTCCCGTTGTCGGAGGTGCCGCGGCCGGTACGCGAAGCGGTGCTGTCCGCCGAGGATCGCAACTTCTACACCAATCCCGGTTACTCGACCTCCGGCTTTCTCCGCGCCGTCCGCGACAACCTGCTCGGGCGCGAAAACGCGGGCGGCGGCTCCACGATCACCCAGCAGTACGTGAAGAACGCGTTCCTCGGCTCCGAGCGCACCGTCACGCGCAAGCTGCGCGAGCTGATCATCGCGGCGAAGATGGCCCGGCAGTGGAGCAAGGACGATATCCTCGCCGCCTATCTCAACACAATCTATTACGGCCGCGGGGCCTACGGGATAGCGGCGGCGGCCGAGGCCTACTTCGACAAGCAGGTGAACCAGCTGACCCTCGCCGAGGGTGCGGTGCTGGCCGCGCTGATCCGGACGCCGTCGATCCTGGACCCGGAAACTCATCTTCCGGATCTGAAGGAGCGCTGGCGTTACGTGCTCGACGGCATGGTCGAGATGGAAGTGCTGGCGCCGGGCGATCGCGACGCGACGATGTTTCCGCCGATCATCCCGCTCTCCGAGATCCCCGACGACAACGTGACCCGCGGCCCGGAGGGTTTGATCCGCAACCAGGTGGTGCGCGAGCTGCGCGCCTCCGGTATCAGCGAACGCGAATTGAACACCGGCGCACTGCAGATCACCACCACCATCGACGCGAACGCGCAGCAGGCGGTGCTCGACGCAGTGCGTGCTCGGCTCGATGGGCAGCCACCGGAACTTCGCGCGGCGGTGGTGTCGATTGATCCACGCTCCGGCGCGGTGCGCGCCTACTTCGGCGGCCACGACGGCATCGGCTTCGACTTCGCCCAGGCGCCGTTGCAAACCGGATCGGCGTTCAAGGTCTTCGCGGTGATAGCCGCGCAGCAGCAGAGCATTCCGCTGTCTCGCATGCTGGACAGCTCCCCGGTGACCGACAACCGCACCCGGATCACCAACGTGGACGGCGAGTCCTGCGGGAAGTGCACCATGGCCGAGGCGCTGAAGCGCTCGCTGAACACCAGCTTCTACCGGTTGACCATGTCGATGTTCGACGGGCCTCAGTCCATCGCCGACGCGGCGCACGCGGCGGGCATCCCCGAGGAGATGCCCGGCGTAGCGGGCAAGACGCTGACCGAAGACGGTGGAAAACCGCTGAACGGCATCGTTCTCGGCCAGTATCTGGTCCGCCCCTTCGATATGGCCTCGGCATACGCCACGATCGGCGCGTCGGGCGTCTACCACCAGCCGTACTTCGTGCAGCGGGTGGTGACCGGTGACGGGCGCGTGCTGCTGGATCGCGGCGCCCCGGACCAGCGGGCCGGCAAGCAGATGCCGCCGGGCCAGCAGCGCATCTCCCAGACCATCGCGCAGAAAACCGTTCAGGCGATGACCCCGATCGCGGCCTACTCCAATGGGCACGGGCTGAAGAACAACCGTCCCTCGGCCGCCAAGACCGGCACCACCCAGCTCGGCGACAGCGACGCGAACAAAGACGCATGGATGATCGGCTTCACCCCCTCGCTGTCCACGGCGGTGTGGATCGGCACCGAACAGTCGCAGCCGATCCGGACCGCGCGCGGCGCCGACATCTACGGCTCCGGCCTGCCCGCCGACATCTGGAAACAGGTCATGGACAACGCCCTCGACGGCACTCCGATCGAGCAGTTCCCTGGTACGCCGGCGCAGCCGAATCAGAGCAAGCCCTCCGGCGGGGCCTACGACATCCTGAATCCGCCGCAGCAGTCGCCGGAGCGCGAGCCCGTCATCATCCCACCCACCACGCAGCCGCCCAGGGAAGTCGAGATTTTCCCTGGACTCAGCATTCCGGTTCCGGGATAGCGATGATGCTGTGACCTTCCGTGGCCCGGAGGAACGGATGACATGGCAGCATCGTTGGCCAGAGTGAGAGCGAACAGCGAGTGCGTCGGAGGCCGACGCCGGAACCGCGGAAACGATGCGGAAGGATATGCGCTCGAGCGACGACAGCGCGGCGCGAGCGACGGGCCCGGAGGCGGTAGCCTGCGTCACCATGAGGGGCACCGGGAGCGACGCCAAGTGGAGACAGACGAGACATAGGGGCTACGCCGGTGGATTTCAATGTCGTTGACCAACCCGAGACGCTGGTGGCGGGAACAGTGCTTCGCAGCCCCGCGCTCGCGGTCGAGGGGCCGCGCCGCGCGAAAGTCGAAGAGGCGTGGAAGCGCAACCTGGCTCGCAAGCTGCCCGGACCGCCGACCACGGCGTACGTCGACCATGCGCCGGAGATCAATTCGTACCTGACCCATATCGTCGGCTACCGCTGTCACAGCCTGGCCGATCTGCTCCCCGGTGACGTGCTCGCCCGGGTGCCCGCCGGCCGGTTCGCCCGGTTCATCGCCAGCGGCGACAACCTAGGCGACACCATCGTGAGCATTTGGCGCGCGGTGTGGGACGCGGAGGCCGCGGGCCGCCTCGTGCGCGCCTATACCGGCGACTGGGAGCACTATCCCGACGCCCGCACGGCGGAAGTCTTCGTGGCATTGGCCGACGATCAGGTCGACGAGTAGGAACAGACAGTGGATTTCGAGATCGTCACATTGGAGCAGAGTATGGTCGCGGGCCTCACCGTGCCGCTCGCCGGCCGCGAGGTCACCGCGCGCGACCTCGACCTGGTCAACTTCACCTGGGACCGGTATCTGGCGCGGGAGAAGAACGTGCCCCGGGTGGCCGCCTATATCGGCCAGAACGACCATGCCGTCGCCGTGCTCGGCTACGAACTCGCCGGGATGGAGGAGTTGGACCCGGGCGACGTGCTCACCATCATCCCGCGCGGCCGCTACGCGAAGTTCGTCGTCGCCGACAAGCCCTACGACCTGCTGCGTACCGCATGGGCCCAGGTCGCGAAAGCGGAGAACGCGGGAACCATCACCCGCTCCCACACCGCAGAGGTCGAGCGCTACACCGGCCCGGCCTCCGTGGAGGTCTACGTCTCGCTGGACTAGAGCGCGTGCGAGTGACGCAGCCGGCCGGGAGCTTGCGCCTCCGGCCGGCTTGCATCGGTGTTCACCGAGTCACTCGGCGCCGATGATGAACGCTTCGAGCTGGGTGCGCGCCACATCGTCGGCGAGCTGCTGGGGCGGGGACTTCATCAGGTATGCCGAGGCCGGGATGACCGGTCCGCCGATGCCGCGGTCCTTGGCGATCTTCGCCGCGCGCACCGCGTCGATGATGATGCCCGCCGAGTTCGGCGAGTCCCACACCTCGAGCTTGTACTCCAGGTTCAGCGGCACGTCACCGAAGGCGCGGCCCTCCAGGCGGACGTAGGCCCACTTGCGGTCGTCGAGCCAGCCGACGTGGTCGGACGGGCCGATGTGCACGTCGTTCGCGCCGAGTTCCTTCTTGAGGTTGCTGGTGACGGCCTGCGTCTTGGAGATCTTCTTGGACTCCAGGCGCTCGCGCTCGAGCATGTTCTTGAAGTCCATGTTGCCGCCGACGTTGAGCTGCATGGTGCGGTCGAGCTGCACGCCGCGATCCTCGAACAGCTTGGCCATCACGCGGTGGGTGATGGTCGCGCCGACCTGGCTCTTGATGTCGTCGCCGACGATCGGCACACCGGCCTTGGTGAACTTCTCCGCCCACACCGGGTCGGAGGCGATGAACACCGGCAGAGCGTTCACGAACGCGACACCGGCGTCGATGGCACATTGCGCGTAGAACTTGTCGGCTTCCTCCGAGCCCACCGGCAGGTAGGACACCAGCACGTCGACTTTGTGGTCCTTCAGCACCTTGACCACGTCGACCGGCTCGGCCTCGGACAGCTCGATGGTCTGCGCGTAGTACTTGCCGATGCCGTCCAGGGTGGGGCCGCGCTGCACGACGACGTCGCTCGGCGGCACGTCGGAGATCTTGATCGTGTTGTTCTCACTGGCGAAGATCGCCTCGGCCAGGTCGAAGCCGACCTTCTTCGCGTCCACGTCGAACGCGGCGACGAACTTGACGTCGCGAACGTGGTACGGCCCGAACTTCACATGCATCAGCCCGGGAACGGTCGAGGACTCGTCCGCGTCCTTGTAGTACTGCACGCCTTGGACCAGCGACGAGGCGCAGTTGCCCACACCTACGATGGCGACGCGAACTTCCGTGGCGTTGTCAGCCTTTTTGTCGTCACTCATGGCCGATATTTCCCTCTTTCTGTGGTGCCGCCTTCGTCGATTGCTCCGCCGCAATCAACTCGTTGAGCCAGCGCACTTCGCGCTCGCTTGATTCGAGTCCGAGTTGATGGAGTTGCCGGGTGTAGCGATCCAAGGACCCACTGGCCTTCTTGATCGCCTCCCGGAGCCCCTCTCGGCGCTCCTCGACCTGACGCCGCCTGCCCTCCAGAATCCGCATCCGCGCCTCCGCGGGGGTGCGGCTGAAGAAGGCCAGGTGCACGCCGAAGCCGTCGTCGGTGTAGTTCTGCGGTCCGGTGTCGGCGAGCAATTCGTTGAACCGCTCCCGCCCCGCCGGAGTCAGCTGGTAAACCCGGCGCGCACGACGTGTCGTCGCGCCCGCGGGGATCTCCTCGGCGATCAACCCGTCCGCCTGCATCCGGCGCAGTGTCGGATAGAGCGATCCGTAGGAGAAGGCCCGAAACGCCCCGAGCAGGCCGGTCAGCCGCTTGCGCAGCTCGTAACCGTGCATGGGCGCTTCGAGGAGCAGCCCGAGAATTGCCAGTTCGAGCACCGGGCTTCACCCCCTGACTGTGTTCAGACCTAACCGATGGATGCGACTTTCCACTATATCGGAGCGATACATCCGTGCACAGTCGTCGCCGCTCGATGGACGACGCGCCAGGTCAGCGAGAGGGCGGATGGACGGCAAGCGGCTCGCCCGCGAATGTGACCGTCACAGAGCCGGACGCACCAACCCTTGCCCGTGACGTGGATACCTGTCCCGGATGCGGGGCGCCGCAACGTTTTCCGCGTGACTTGCGGCCGGTCGGCAGCGAACTCCCCCGCGTCGGCGGGGTTTGCAGATCAGCGGTGAGCCGGGTCAATTCGCCGAGCGTCCGCTGCCGTCGCGATTGTGTCGTGGTTCTCGTCTGCGCCGAGTTGTCCCTCGGCGTAGGCGGCATCCAGCAGGCTGGACGCGGCGGCGCGGTCGAGGTCACGCGCTCGCATGCCCGGATACTGCGGTGGACACAGACGGATCGGAGTCCGGGTAGCGGCGCGACGGGCCGCTACCCGGACGGATCGCCGACCGGGCAATCCGCACAGCCCGGGGCGGCCCGATGGCAACACCGCTACTCTGGTTCTCGTGCGAATTCAGCGGCAAGTGGTCGACTACGCCCTCCGGCGCCGGTCGCTGCTGGCTGACGTCTATGCGGGCCGGGTCGATGTCGCCGAGGTATGTGATGCGAATCCTTATCTCTTGCGTGCGGCGAAGTTCCACGGTCGGGGGAGCGAGGTCACATGCCCCATCTGCCGGAAAGAACAGCTGACCCTCGTATCCTGGGTCTTCGGCGACGGCCTCGGACCGGTCGCCGGATCGGCTCGCACACCCGAGGAGCTCACGCGCCTCGCCGAGACTCGCGAGGAGTTCTCGGTTCATGTCGTCGAGGTATGCCGGACCTGCAGCTGGAATCATCTGGTGCAGTCCTATGTGCTCGGTTCCGCGCCGGCACCGCCGCGCCGCCGCACCGGGACACGCGCGAACCGGCGCACCGCCGCCGAATGAAGTGCCTGGTCATCTGCCCGGCGGGTGACTCGCGGAGCCGACCTGCGTCCGCCCCGGTGACCAGCGCTGATAGCCACCTGGACCGCTACGAGTTATGGAGATCTTGTCAGTGAATTCGCCCTACGAGTCCCCCCGCGGCGATGAACCAGGCAGCCGTCCGCAACGCAATTCACCTCCAGGTCCCAACCCGTACCAGAATCCCCGTCCCGGGCCTCCGCCCGGCGCACGGCCGGGCCCTCCCCCCGGTGCGCGCCCCGGCGCGCCG
>NZ_BDBA01000188.1 GCF_001612745.1 Nocardia amamiensis NBRC 102102
GGAGGCGGCGGCCGAGCGGCGACGCATCCGTCGTCGTCGCGCCCGTCGTCGCGCCGCTACCCGCGCACTGATGCTGTCCCGCCGGACCAAGCGCCGGTTGAGCAGGGCGGTCGTCGTCGCGGGGGTATGGACCACCGGGTTGGGGACGTCGCTGTTGGCAGCCGGAGACGGGGCGCTCATGAGCTAGGCGGCTGCCTCGCCTCCGCTCGGCTCGGTGCGGACTGGGGACGGACGTCGTCCGGCTGCGCTTCTCATAGAGCTGCCTCCGCCGCCGCTCGGCCCGGCGGCGCTGCGGACGATGCTCGTTCGGGGTGTGTCTTGTTCGGTTCTCTCCGCGTTCGATCGGTCGGGCGCGGGCAAGCAGACTTTCGCGGCGGCGTTGATCGGGCGAGGGTCTCGGCCGCGATAGGCAGGGCGGTCCGGCGGTGCGCGTGATGAGGGCGCGCATCGCCGGACGGCCCGAGCAACTGCTAGGTTGACGTAACTCTGCGTTGGTGTAACTATGGGATACAGTTAAATGGTTACATCGATGAGAGGCAGTGACGACGATGTCCGCAGCCGTGACGCCCGCAGTGGATCCCGATCTGGAGAAGGCGCAGGAGTACGCCGCGAAGCTGCTGCTGCTCTCGGAGGGATCGGTCGACAAGCACTTCGACCCGTTCGAGGACATCGACTGGGACAACCCCGATTTCGCCGCCGACGCCGGTGAAGAACGCTGGATCCTGCCGGTGTCCGCCGACCCGGTGGCCCGCCACCCCTGGTACCAGGCGCTGTCGACCGAACAGAAGATCGCGGTCGGCAAATACCGCCAGGCGAATATCGCCAAGGTCGGCCTGCAGTTCGAGTCGATCCTGATCAGTGGCATGGTCATCCACAATTTCGGCCTGCCGAACGGTTCGCCGGAGTTCCGGTACTGCTCCCACGAGATGATCGAGGAGCACAACCACACCCTGATGTTCCAGGAGATGGTCAACCGGATCGGGCTGGACGTGCCCGGCATGGGCCCGCTGGTCAGCAAGTTCAAGTACCTGGGCGCGCCGGTGGCGGCCTGGTTCCCGAACCTGTTCTTCATGGCCGTGCTGGCCGGCGAAGAGCCGATCGACCACATTCAGAAGCAGATCCTGCGCTCGGATGAAGAGGTGCATCCGATCATGCGCGGCGTGATGGCCATTCACGTCGCGGAAGAGGCCAGGCACATCTCCTTCGCGCACGAATTCCTGAAGAACCATGTGCCGCAGGCGAACCCGAGGCAGAAGTTCATTCTGTCGCTGGCCATGCCGATCGTCATGTGGATCCTCGGCCGCGCCATCGTGACCCCGCCGCGGGCGTTCTTCGCCGAGTTCGGCATCCCGAAGCAGGTTCGCAAGCAGCTGTTCTACGGGTCGAAGGAGGCCAAGCAGGTCTTCAGCGATTACTTCTGCGACGTGCGCACCCTGGCCAAGGACATCGGGCTGATGAACCCGGTCGCCAAGGCCGTCTGGAAGGCGCTCGGCATCGACGGCCACGCCACCCGGTATCGGTCGGAGCCGCTGCGCGCCGTGAGCAAGGCCGCCTGAGCCGCATGCCCTACGTCGTCACCCAATCCTGCTGCAGCGACGCGTCGTGCGTGTACGCCTGCCCGGTCAACTGCATCCATCCCACGCCCGACGAACCGGACTTCCGGACGGCGGAGATGCTGTACGTGGACCCGAAGGCGTGCGTGGACTGCGGCGCCTGCGCCACCGCGTGCCCGGTCGACGCCATCGTGTCAGCGAAGAAGCTGACCGAGGAGCAGAAGCCGTTCATCGAGATCAACGCCGATTTCTACCGGCAGACCCGGCCGCGACCGCTGCTGGCCCGTCCGGTGCCGGCGGCGCGGATCCACACCGAGCGTGCGCCGCTGCGGGTGGCGATCGTGGGGTCGGGGCCGTCGGCGATGTATGCCGCCGATGAGCTGCTGACCCAGCCCGACGTGTCGGTGACCGTGCTCGATCGGCTGCCGGTGCCCTACGGGCTGGCCCGGCACGGCGTCGCCCCGGACCACGACAAGACCAGGAAGGTCGGTGGGCTGTTCGACGTGATCGCGGCACAGCCGGGGTTCGGGTCGTACCTGAATGTCGAGGTCGGCGCGCACGTCTCGCCCGCCGAACTGTCCGACCACTTCCACGCGGTGATCTACGCGGTGGGTGCGTCGTCGGATCGCAAGCTCGGCATCCCGGGTGCGGGTGTGGCCGGCAACGTGTCGGCCACCGACTTCGTGGCCTGGTACAACGGGCATCCCGATTACGTGGATCGGGTCTTCGATCTGTCCGGTCGGCGTGCGGTGATCGTCGGCAACGGCAATGTCGCCCTCGATGTCGCCCGTGTTCTGACCAGTGACCCGGACGCGCTGGCGCATACCGACATCGCGCCGTATGCGCTGCGAGCATTGCGGGAGAGCAAGGTCGAGGAAGTGGTCGTGCTCGGTCGGCGCGGCCCGCTCGAATCCGCGTTCACCGTGCCGGAATTCGTCGGTCTGCTCGGGTGCGATGTGGACATCGTGATCGAGGGCGAACTGCCCGGTCTCGGCGCGGAGCTGCCCTTCCATGTCGAGCAGAAGCTGCGACTGCTGCACAGCGTGCGCAGCAGGCCGGTCGGTGAGCGTAAGCGGATCGTGTTCCGCTACCTGGTCGCACCCACCGAAATCCTGGGCACCGACCGGGTGACCGGCATCGAGATCGGCCACACCGAACTCGTCACCGATCCGGACGGAAGAATTCGCGCGGTCGCGACGGGTGAGACCGATCGGCTCCAGACCGGAATGGTGCTCACCTCGGTCGGCTACCGCGGCGTCGCGGTGCCGGGCGTGCCGTTCGACGAGAGCGCGGGAGTGATCCCCAACGCGGAAGGCCGCGTGCTGGAGCGCGCGGGTGGCCCGGTGGTGCGCGGCGCCTACGTCACCGGCTGGATCAAGCGCGGACCCACCGGTTTCATCGGCACGAACAAGTCCTGTGCCCAGGAGACGGTCCGGCAGCTGGCCGCGGACTTCAACGCGGGCCTGCTCCCCGAGCCCACCGGAACCGCCGCGGAGTTCGACCGCTTGGTGCGTCTGCGTCAGCCCGCGGTACGCGCCGGAGGAGCCGCTCGCCCCCGCGTCCGTCGTCTGCTGGCTCGCGCCTGAACTCCGCCTCGAGGTATCCGGCCTGCACCGGTACCTCGAGGCGGACACCTAATGGGTACGGTCGAGCGTGGTCCGACATCGGCCGGAGCGAAGGCGGAGGTACGCCTATCCCTGGTTGGTCAGCGTGCGGTGAATCCGCCATCGATGGCCAGTGCCGCGCCGGTGACGAAACTCGACTCGCCACTGAGCAAGTAGGCGCAGAGCGAGGCGATTTCGTCCGGAGTGGCGATGCGCCCCAGTGGGTGCAGGGCGGCGATGGCCGCCTCCCCCTCGGGTGTGGCGCCCATCGAATTACGGAACGCCGGGGTGTCGACCGCCCCCGACACCAGCGCGTTGACCCGCACGCCCTGGTCGGCGGCCTCCAGCGCCACCGCTCGGGTCAAGCCGACCACGCCGTGCTTGGCCGCTACATAGGGTGCCACCGAACCCATCCCGACCACGCCGAGATTCGACGCGTTGTTCAGGATCGCGCCGCCGCCGGAGGCCGCAAGCGCCGGAACCTGATGCCGCAGGCCATGGAACACGCTGGTGAGATTGAGCTCCAGGTCGGAGTGCCAGTCCACCACATCGATCTCCGCAATCGGACCGAACGCCTGCACGGCGCCCGCGTTGTTGAATGCCGCGTCCAGGCGACCGTGTTCGGACAGCGCAGCCTCGGTCAGCCGGGCTACGTCCTGCTCCACCGTGACATCGGTCGGCACGAACAGCGCACGCCCACCGGCCGCGCGGATGTCGGCGGCCACCTGCTCACCCGCGTCGATGCCGCGTGCGCCGAGCACGACCGCGGCGCCTTCGGCCGCGACCCGCATCGCCACGGCCTTGCCTACGCCCGAGCTTGCGCCGGTGATCAGGACGACCTGCTCGGCGAATCGTGTTGGCATGGTTTCGCTACCCTTTCCACTCTCGATCCCACCTCGGTGATGGGGCTCGCGGTCGAGTCAAGCCGGGCGGCTGGGGTGATGCTGGCGCGAATCGGACGTTGCGTTGATACATCAACGAGCTGTCCTTGGTGGCGTCCGCTGAAGGTTCGTAGCAAGGGCAATCTTCTGGTAACCGACCGATAAGTGTCTGTCGTACGGTGTGTTTCAGCGCCGGAAACCATCCGCCGGTTGGATTGCCGTGGTGATATCAAGATCGCTGTGAAGTAGCGGAATGTTCGCGTACGCAACCGCATTCGGTCATGTCGAGCGGGGTGAACACGACAGTGCTGGTGTGCTCACCTGGCAATTCGGACGATTGTGGCGATCGTCGAAACTTTTCATATCAATTGCGTATCCACACGATCGTGAAACAGCTAACCTGTGGTGGCTGTTTGGAAGACGACCGCGGCCACAGGGGAAATCCATGTGATGGACGTGGTCACGGTGCGTTGACGGGATAGCGAATGACGACAGGTCTGGGATTCAGCATCGGTGCAGTGAACTCCGTGACGGCTTCGGTCACCGCGGAACGAACGCGTCCAACGGTGCGGTCGCGGCGCACCGCGGTGACGTTCGACAGCGCGGGCGGCCTGCGCCTCGGGGGAATTCCCCAATTCAGCATGGCGGTCACCGATTTCGCCGATCTGGGTCGTGATCCGGACACGGTCATCGTCGGCGGGCGCATCTGGTCGCCGGCCAACCTCGTCGCCGCGGTGGTGAACGAACTCCGTGCGGTCGAGCCCGGTGCGTCCGAAGCGGGAGTCGTGACGACGTACCCGGCGATGTACTCCGACAAGCAGGTCTCGTTACTGCGTCAAGCACTGGATCTATCCGGGGCGAGGGACGTTCTTCTGGTGCCGGAACCCGTCGCGGCCGCGGAATGGCTGGAACACGAGCACGGCCCGTTGGAGACCAGCTTCGTGTTGGTCTACGACCTCGGCGGCACGAGCCTCGACGTGACCATCGTGCGGGTCGGCCCGGACTGGGACAACCATCCCATGATCGAAAAGCCGGTGCGCTCCTACGACTTCGGCGGCAGGCCGCTGGGTTCGATGATCGCGCGCTACGCTCCGGATGTATCGCCCAAGTCCACGCGTCTGTCGATGACCTCTCTGGTGGACATCGACGGACTACGTGTCGCACACATACAGGACTCCCTGGAACTGGTCCGTGACTGTGTACGGTCCGCGGGCATCACGATGTCGGACATCGGTCGCATCCTGCTGGTGGGCGGCGCGTCCCGCCCGGCCGAAGTGGCGCGCGTGCTCGGCGAACTCGGTCGGCCGGTGGTGATTTCGGCCGACCCGGGCCATACCATCGCCGCGGGCGCCGCACTCATGGCGGCTCGCACCATGGCGCTCGGCGCCGCGAGCGAGCACGGCAATGCTCCGCGAGTGGCAGTGTTCTCCAGTGCGGCAGTGGTTTCCGCGGTCGCGATGTCGGCCGTGACCGTGTTCGGTGGACCGACCGTTCCCGAGTTGTCGCCCATGCTGGACCGTCTTCCGGATCTCGGGGTACCAGCGGACAACCTGCTTCACGAGATGGGCGGCGAGCATCTCGCGGAGGCTTTGTCGCGAATGTCCGCGCCGGCTGGATGGAATACGAACCAGGTGCTGCCCGCGCTCCTATCCCCGCGAGCTTCCGCTTACACCCGATTCATTACACCGGTGCCGCGCAGCGCGGGCTATGGTCCTTCGGTGTCCGAGTCGCGGATCGGCTCGCACCGCGATCCGCGAAACTGCTGTAGCCCGGGTGGATTGTGGCGCGGCGGATATGGCGATCCTGCCTACTTCGCGAATCCGCTGCCGTTCGGCCCGGTCATCCGGCCTGCGCCCAAGGATCCCGCTAGGCCTCCCTCATCCGATATGCCCAGTCGGCCAGTGGTCGGCCACCCTCCCGACGCCGGTCTGCCTCCCGGGTCGGGGCAGCTTCCCGTTCCCGGAGCCGGGACGCCGCTGACACAGCCCGGCACGCCCATCCCGGTACCTGGCGTGAATCTTCCTGCGCCGCAGGATACTTCGACCATCCCCGGGAACAACGCGGCTGCTGGCTCGGCCAACCCTGGCGCGACGTCAGGGGCCCGCACGGATCCTCCCGCTACCGGCCCCTCCGACACGGAGGGTTCAGGGGTGGCATCGGGCGGTCAAAGCGGCTCTTCCGAAGCGAGCACACCAGGAGGGGCGACCGCGGGCACTTCGCCGGGAGGTTCCGATCAAACCTCCCCCGGCGGAACGTCTTCAGGCGCGGATTCCGCCAGCGGCACCGCGTCGACCAGCGGCTCGACGGGCAATTCCACGCCGGATAGCTCCTCCGGTGATCCGTCTTCGGATGGCTCTCCTGGTGGTTCTTCGTCGGGTGGGTCGACCAGTGGTTCCTCGCCGGTCGGATCGACCGGTGGTTCTTCGCCGAGCAGGTCGGCCGGTGGTTCTTCGCCGGGTGGCTCGACCGGTGGTTCTTCGTCGAGTCGGTCGGCCGGGGCCTCGGCCGGTGGCTCCGCATCCGGCGCGCGTCCGGGCGGCGCGTCGTCGCGGGGTGGGTCAGGCGGCAACTCCCCGGGCGCTTCGTCTCCCGGCGGATCATCGAGTCGGCCGGGCTCGGTCGGGGGATCGCGGCCGGGCGGGTCGTCGGGCGGACGAGCCGGGGGCGCGAGTGGCGCCGGTGGCGGAGCCAACGGTCGCTAGTAGCGGCCACCGAGGTCGACCGCGTCGAGGTGCGTGGTTTATCGAAGACGGCTGCGGTCTTGCGGCGGATGAACCAGCGAGTGAACGTCGCGTTCCGATGTCGGCGTCAGCCGAATGGTCGCGGCGCCGGCGACCATTCGCGTCAGCGCAGTGGGAGACGTGTAACGGAACGAATCACTCGGTGGGCGTTCAGTTCTCGGCGCACAAGTTTGCCGACGGGTATCGCATCGCGGAGGCACAATAGGTTGATGGCATCCGGGGGACCCCAGTTGATCGCATTGGATGTGGACGGGACGCTGCTGGATACCGGCACACCGATCAGTGCACGAGTGCTCGCGGCGGTACGCGCGGCCGTAGCGGCGGGTGCGCATGTCGTGGTGACGACGGGGCGAACCCTGCTGGCCACGCGTCCCGTGCTGATCGAACTCGGCCTGCGCGACGGGCACGCGTTGTGCTCGAACGGCGCCGTGCACATCGACGTGGCCAAGGTGGAGGCGGTCGCGGTACAGACATTCGACCCCGCGCCCGCCATCACCGCGCTGCGCGCACTGTTCCCGGAGATGATCTTCGCGGTGGAGAAGGTCGGTACGGGAACCTGGGCCACCGGCGGCGGTCCCGGCGAATACTCGCTCGGGGAGTTCCTGCTCGTCGACCACCACGTGTTGAGCAGCGAGCCGACCCCTCGGCTGAACGGTTGGCTGCCGGACGGTTCGCTGGAGGAGATGCTGCTCGCGCTGCGCTCGCTTCGCGTGCCCGGCGCGAGCTGGGTGCACGGCGAGTTCGGGCCGTGGCTCACGGTATCCAGGGAGGGCGTGTCCAAGGGCTGGGCGCTGGAACGTCTGCGCACCGCGCTCGGCGTCCCGCGCGACGCGACACTTGCCATCGGCGACGGTTACAACGACCGCGAGATGCTGTCCTGGGCAGGACATGCGGTAGCGATGGGCAACGCGCCCGCGGAGATCCGCGACCTTGCCGACGAGGTCACCGGTCACGTCCTCGAAGACGGGGTCGCGACGGTCCTGGAACGCTGGTTCCGTCCCTGACAGCTCGGCCGAGAATGCCGCCGCTCGGCCGCTCAGCACCGGCGTCGGTGCGGTCATTTCGCCCAGACCTGCCAATACCGCTGCCGCTGCGGCGTGCCTGTGGAATGGCCTGCGGCACACAGGATTACGTCGACCGGACGGATAGCGCTTCACTCGATCGACTGACGTTCGGCGGCGCAATGGTGAAGCGACGGTGGGCGGCGTGGCGTCGGGCGTGCTCGCTTCGCCGACGCCACGCCGTCTCGCCGCTACGCCGGGCCGGTCTTGGCCAGGACTTCGAGGTAGTGCGGGTTCGACATCAGCCCGAGGACGTTGCCGAACGGGTCGACCACCGAGGCGGTGACGAAGCCCTCGCCGTTGCCGCGCGGGGTGATCGGGTCGTAGACCGTCGCGCCGAGTTCCAGCAGCCGGTCGAAGGTCGCCTGCAAATCGTCGACATGCCAGTTGACAATGGCGCCACCAGGGGCGTTGCGCGCTCCGGCCGGGGCGTACGCGCGGTTCACGATGCCGAATTCGTGCTGGTAATCGCCGATGCGGAACTCGTAGTAGCCGTTGGGGACGTGGTAGTAGGGCTCGATGCCGAAGAACTCGCTGTACCAGTCCTTGGCGGCCTCGAGGTCGTCGGCGTAGAAGGTGCTCGTCGCCATTCCGCGCAGCATGGGGTTTCTCCTTCGGTTCGTTCTTGCTGGTGAATCCATCATCCGATCTAAAGTGCGCACCAAATGATCACTTTCAACGGCAGAATTGTGCACATGCGAGCGGACAGGTTGGTGGCGATCCTGCTGATGATGCAGACCCGTGGGCGGGTGACGGCCGCGCAGGTCGCCGCGGAGCTGGAGACCTCGGTCGCCACGGCGCGGCGAGATCTCGAGGCGCTGTCGGCGGCCGGGGTGCCGGTGTATCCGCAGCCGGGACGCGGCGGCGGGTGGTCGCTGGTCGGCGGCGCACGGACCGACCTGAGCGGGCTGACCGCGGGGGAGGCACGGGCGTTGTTCCTGCTGGCCGGTCCGTCCGCGGGTGCGGTTCCGGAAGCGAGATCCGCGTTGCGCAAGCTGGTGCGGGCACTTCCGCACACCTTCCGCGGCGACGCCGAGGCAGCGGCCGACGCCGTTGTGATCGACCCCGCCCGCTGGGGCGCCACCGACCGTGAATTGCCGCCGGTGGTGTCGCTGTTGCAGCGAGCCGTCGTGCAGCGCAACAAGGTTCGGCTGCGCTATGCGAACCGGACGGGCGAGCGCTCCGAACGCCTCGTCGACCCATGGGGTCTGGTCGACAAGGATGCCGTCTGGTATCTGATCGCGGGGACCGAGCGCGGACAGCGAACCTTCCGTGTCGATCGCATCACCGAGGCGATCCCAACCGAGGAAATCGCCGATCGCCCGGACGATTTCGATCTCTCCACCGCCTGGGCGGAGGTAGTCGAGGAGATGGAGCAGCGGCGCGCGACCCTCGCCGCGACCGTCCTCGTCCCCGAGCGCCTGCTGCCGATCCTGCGTGACCAGCAGGGCAGGAACTGCGTCGTGGACGGCCCGGCCGACGACGGTCGCGTCCGGGTCAGCATCACCGCCCCGACGGCTTGGATGCTCGCCCAGCAACTGGCTGGTTGGGGTGCGTCGATCGAAGTTCTCGGCCCACCGGAGGTGCGCGCCGAACTGGCCCGCCTCGGCGCCGAACTACTCGACCGCTACCGGTGACACGCGATGTGCCGCTTCGCAGAGGTTCATCCAGGGCAAGGTATCCGCAGGCCCCGGCGTCGGGTCGGCTCCCGAAGCCTCGGTGCCGGGTGCTGCCCGACCTGGGTGGGCGCGCCACTTTCCCGGCACCCTGACATCACCGAGCCCGAATACCTCGGCAGGAATCCGGAGTCGGTGCTGTGCGAACACCAGCGGGTTCCATCCCTTGCATGGTCTGCAACGAATTCCTTGTAATTCGTTGCTGGATACCAGATTCAGTACGGACTGGTTGGTAACTTCACTGGACGACAGGAGGTAACGTGATGATTCCTCGCTTCATCGATCAAGTTGTCCGTATGGTCTCCGAATTCTTTGGAATGCTTCTGATTCCGTAGCTGATCCGGTCGGGTCCGGGGTGCTTCTGCTCCGGACCCGCGCCGCGTATTCAGGTTGTCCGACTGAGCTTTTCGCGTGTTTCGCTTCGCCACGTCCCGATCGGGGATCAGCGAGGGGCAGGAATGTGGTCGGCTAACGTCCGCACCATGTCCGAGGCGAGCACCGCGTGACCGCTCATGCTGAAGTGGATGAGGTCGGCGCTCATCAGGTCGGGGCGCAGGCGCAGCGGGTGGTCCCAGAGCTCGAGCAGAAGCGCGTCGTAGCGGGCGGCCAGCTCGCGAACGAGGTCGTTGAGCGCGGCCATCCGGTCGCGCATCGGGCGCATCGGCGCCATGCGCTCGACTTCCCACACATCGGCCAGGGTGAAGGTGACCACCTGCGCCCCCGTGCGGGCCAGTGTTCCGAATAGGGTGTCCAGGTTCTCGCGTAGCTCGGCGATGTCGCCGCGCGGCAGGAAGAAGTCGTTGCCGCCGCAGCTGAGATGCACCAGATCGGGCCGGAATTCGAGCACCGATGGCAATTGTTCGGCGAGTACCTGGGCGGAGGTGGCGCCGATCCGGCCGGTGTTCAGGTACGCGAGACCGGGGCGCACGGCGTTGAGCACTGCGGCGACGCGGTCGGCCCAACCCACGGGCTGGTATCCCGGGCTCGGGTCGCCGACGCCCTGGGCGATGGAGTCGCCGAGCACCGCGTATCGCCGCCATGGCGCCTCGACGAGCAGGCGGCGTTGTTCTTCCAGGGGCAGCAGCAGCGGGTCGTTGGATTCGGTGCGAATGTTGTTGTCGCTCACGGGGAGTCCTAGCTTTCCGTGGTGAGATGGGTGCGAGTGGGCAGGGCCGCCAGGCAGGCGGCGACGGCGGCGATGCCCGCGCAGACGGCGAACAGGGTGTGGAACGCGCCGAGCGGATCGCCGGGACGCGCCGCGAATACCGCGGCCAGCACGGCGACGCCGAGCGCACCGCCCACCTGCCGCGCCGTCAGATTCATGCCGGTGCCCGCGGCGAATTGCTGCGGCGGCAGCGAACTCGCGGCCGCGGTGCCCAGGATGGTGACGAGGAACCCGATGCCGCCGCCGCCCAGCACGCCCGCGGGAATCCACGCCGACCACAGCGCCGGAGTCGAACCGAAGGCGTCCGTGCTCATCCAGATCGTGCAGGCGACGAACATCAACGCGCCGAGCACCCCGAGCCACCGCCTGACCGCGGGAGAACCGACCCGTCCCGCGACGGTCGCGGTCACCATCGAAGCCACCGCGCCGATGGTCATCGCGCCCGCGGAGCCGAGCACCGAATAGCCCCAGATCGCCTCCAGGAACAGCGGTCCCGCCAGCAGCCAGGCGAACATCGCGGCGCCGAAGACGAACGAGGTCGCGTTGGCGAGCGCGTACGACCTATTGCGCCAGAGTTCCACGGCGATCGCCGGATCGCGGTGGCGCGCCGAGCGCGCGAGCGCGGCCACGACCAGCACCCCGCCGCCGATCAGCGCGGTGAGCGTTCCCGCCGAGGTCCAGCCCCACCGTTGCCCTTCGGTGACGCCCGCGACCACACCGCCGAGACCGAACGCGACCGCGAGCGTGCCGAGCGGATCCGGTAGCGCACTGCCTGGCGACCGGACATCGGCGGACGGAACGCGGGCCGCCGCCGCGATGAGCGCGGCGGCCACCGGCACGTTGATCACGAAAACCGCTCGCCAGCTGAACCCTTCGACCAGCGCCCCGCCGAGCGCGGGGCCGACCACCGCGGCGAACCCGCCGGCGGCCGACCAAGCTCCGATCGCCGCGCCGATCTTCTCGCGTGGGGTGGCGGCGAGCACCAGTCCGAGAGCGGACGGCACCATCAGCGCCGCGGTGGCGCCTTGCAGCACCCGGCCCGCGATGAGCCAGCCCGCGGTGGGGGCGAGCCCGCACAGCAGGGAGGTCAGAGCGAAACCGGCCAGGGCGCCGAGGAAGAGCCTGCGCCGCCCGAGCGCGTCGGCGAACCGGCCCGCCGGGGTGAGCAATGCGGCGAAGGCGACCGCGTATCCGCTGACCACCCAGGTCAGCGTGGTGGCCGCCGTGCCGGGGTAGTCGCGGGCGATCGAGGGAAAGGCGATGTTGACGACCGAGAGGTCGAGGAAGGCGATGAATGCCGCGCCGCAGGCGATCAGCAGTGTGCGGGTAGCCGCGGTGGCGGTCGGCGGGCTTTCGGCCCGCGCGGACGCGTCGGTCATGGGAGTCCTTCGGGAATCGGGAACAAAACGCACGATCGTTCGTACAATTAAAGTACGACCGTACGTTCGTATATGCAACCGCTGCGTGGAAGAATGGGGCCATGACCGAGTCCGTCACCGATCAGCGCTTGGCCAAGGGCGCGCGATCCCGGGCAGCGATCGCCCGGCGGGCCGCCGACGTGGCCTCCGTCGAAGGCCTGACCGGGATCAGCATCGGGCGGCTGGCCGGCGACCTCGGCGTCAGTAAGAGCGGCATCGCGACACTCTTCGGCAGTAAGGAGAGCCTGCAACTCGCGGCGGTTCAGTCCGCGCGACAGGTGTTCATCGACGAGGTGATCACACCCAGCATGAGCGAGCCCGGTGGACTGCCGCGCCTACGCGCCCTGGTCGAGCGCTGGTTCGGCCAAGTGGCCGACCCGGCGTTCCCCGGCGGATGCTTCCGCGTCGCGACCCTCGCCGAGTTCGACAGCAGGCCCGGCCCGGTCCGCGACGCTATCGCCGAGGACCGCCGGGACTGGCTGGCGTTGCTGGTCAAGGAGATTCGCCGCGCGCAGGAACAGGGCCAGCTCGGTTCGCGCACCGCCGACGCCATCGCGTTCGAACTGGACGCGGTGATCGCCGCGGCGCACACCGCGCGGCAGATGGGTGACGAGCGGGGTGTCGCCACCGCCCGCACCGTTGTGGACGACCTGCTCGGCCGACCCGCTAGTCGGTCGGCGAGCCGTTGACCACGTAATCCGGAGTCGAGGCGATCCGGGCCCACGCTGGCCGCCACCTCGCGCTGGCACCAAACATCGCGCAGCGTGCGGTCGACCTGCTCCATCCAGGTTTGCGAGTTGGCGCGCTCGGCGAGGCCCATTGTGCCGTCACATCAGTCAGCGGTGTCCACAGGATACCGGCTCGCCAGCGCGGACCTGTCGCGATAGCCGAAGTTCACCACGAGATCGTCGGCGACCTGCACCAGCTCGTCGCGGGCCCTCCACCGCGGCCACCCAGTCGATCGGCAGCGCGGACAGTCCGTGCACGACGCCGACCAGGTTGCCGGTCACCGCACCGGTGGAATCGGAATCGCCGGAATGGCTCACCGAGAGCAGCAGCGCCTCGCGAACGTCACCGGTGCGGGCCGCGTGCAACGCGCAGTACACGGCAACCGCGAGACACTCCTCCGCCACCCAGCCCGCACCCACCTGCTCGACCCGCTCCGGGGTCGCCGGAGCCGCATCGGCGATCGCGACAGCGCGGGTCAATGCGGCGACCGTTTCGTCACCACCGGGAAGCGGGGCCAGCTGATCAATGGTGTCGCGCACCGCGATCCGCACCTCGGCCCCTTGCAGTACACGGTCGATCAGCGCCGCGAATGCACCGGCGGCCAGGTAACCCGTCGGGTGCCCGTGGGTCAGTTGACCGCACCAGGCGGCGATGGCGAACGCCAGGTCGGGCCCGAAACCCGCCATACCGAACGGCCCGGACCGCATCACCGTGGCCGCACGCCTTCGAGTCGGAATGCACCGCGACCGGGCTCGCCGAACGGGACCGGTGCGAGGCAACGAGGTAACCGTGCGACTGCCTGCTCAGGCCACGGATGCACGCGTTTCCCGGCGCGCGCACCGCATAGAGGAACGGCAGGCTCGCCAGCAGCCCGGCCGATCTCAGCGGTCGGGCCAGGCCAGCCCGTTGAATTTCGGTGGCTGACCGGGAAGAACCTCCAACATCGCGACCGGCTTGCCGACCGGGTTTCCGGCCTCGTCGAACGACAGCTTGCCGCTGGCGCCTGACACCACTATCGGGTTGCTCAGCCGGGGCATTGTCTGCAAGACATGGCCCGTGTCCACCTGGGTGCCTCCATCGCCAGCCGCGAGGCGAATGATCTGCACCGCCGTCAGCACCGCGTCGTAGGCGATGATCGCGACGGCGTCGTCCAGCCCGCCGTCCGCCGACAAGTCTCGATAGCACACCTTGTCTTGGTTCTCTCGGCACTCGTCGCTGAACTGTTCGATCGAATGGGTGTCGAATATGTCCCTGGAATCACCTTCCCACGCCTTCGGGTGCGCCAGCTCGGTATAGATCACGGAAACGCGGGTAGACAACGCTGTCCCCACCGAGACGGGAATCGGAGAGAACGTCATGTCGTCACCGGTGAGCACCTTGATCTCGACCTCTGTGCATTTTCGCTGCGCCAACGCCTGAATGAACGTCGTCGCGTGCCGCGCCCGCCCGGCGAAGAACACCACGTCGGGCTTTGCGGCACAGATGTTGGGCATCATGTGGTTGAAGGTGTTGTCCACGCGTGGACTACGCGAATCGTATAGCTCCGTGGAACCGGTGAACCGGCCGCGTCGGAAGTAATTCGTGAATTCGTCACCGAGCGTTGCCGAATAGCGATCGTCCGGATCCCAGTTACGTACCAGCACGGCGCGCTTTGCGCCCCAACCAGCAGCATGGTTGGCGGCTGCCTGTGCCAGCGCGGCATTGGTGGGCGACACCCGCAGGAAGCCGTCGATCTCCGAGAGATTATCCGCGGTCACCGTGGACCCGATCATCGGCATCCGCGACTCCGCCAGCCGCTGCATCGCGTGCACCGCGTTGTCGACACTGAGACCGATACCGGTTACGGCCACGATGCGTTCGCCAGCGCGAAGGCGCTCGAGCTCGTCGAGTGCCGAACGCCACTGTCCCAGCCCGCTGCCTGCGTTCGCGAGCAGCAGCCGGATCAACGGTGTGCGTCCCCAGCGTTTGGTGTCATTGGCTGTGCGTTGGGCCAGGTGCGTGCCCTCCAAGTGGTGGCGGACCCACTGCACAGACACCACATCGTCGGCGCGCACCGTCATCGGCAGCAACACGACGACGCTCACATGGTCCGCACCTGACGAGGCGACCTCGCTGTTCTCCTTGCGGATCCGCTCCTCGATATCGGCCAGCTCCGGCGCGAACACCACGCTGCCATCGGTCACCCCGACGCACTCCTGGTACGGACCTACCCGCGCGACACCGTCACCGCAGCGCTTGGTCCAATCCACCACGGCGGGCACAACGACCAGAGCCGCCACCAGACCGACGACAACCGCCGAGGCCGCCCCGGAGATCAACGCCCACCGACGCCACGGCGGCGCAGGCGGCACGGTCCGATCAGTCACGAGCCTCTCCTCGCGCGTCCGTAAGACCGCGCGCGCAACCTTGGCGACTTCTGGCACATCGTGTGCCGCAATGCTTTTCAGGACGGTCTCGGCCTCTGGCCAGGCATCCGGGTCGGTCAGGAAATCACCGAGAGTTCTGACCGCCGCGGCGCGAATGGTCGGATACGGGCTAGCGAGTCCGTCGCGCAGTGCTGCGGGAAACTGCCATCCGAGTTGCGTGGAGTCGCGAGGATTGCGAGCAAGGATGATCGACCCTTCGGCGCCGTAGAGCCACAACTGCGGGCTCTGATGGCCGCCGCGGGCGCGAACGTAGTCTGCGGCGTAGGCGTGTGCCTCTTCGACACTGATGTAGCCGTCGCCGTCGCGATCGGCGCTACCGTCTGCCATGCCTTTGATCAGCCCGGTTGTAAAGGCCGATCCCGTCTCCGCATCCGGAGTGTCGTCGGACAGAGGGACGCCTTCGTAGGAGTACTCCTCCGCACGTGAGGCGGTCAGGACGGCCCGTCCGCGGGAGTTGCCGACTAACCGGCGTTCGAGGTCGATGTCACCGCCTGTCTTCGTCCGGTCGAATGCGCCGGAAAAGCAGCAGTCCAGGATGACGACCTGGCTTCGGGCGCGGCATTCGTCCAATCGGTTGAGCAGCCAACTCGATTCGAGTGCAGTCGAACTGAGCTGTTGCTTATCCGTGTCGGTGGCCGCGAAATACAGGTTCCCCCGGCGGTCGAGCACACCATGACACGACAGGTACACCACCACGACATCCTCGACGCGGCGGCCGCTCAGGAACTTGTCAATTGTTCGGCGGATGGCGTACTCGGGCTGATCGAGGACGTCGGTCACGGTGAAGCCGCCGATCTCCGGGTCGGCCAGAACCTTGCGCAAGGCCGCCACATCCTGCGCGGGAGCCCGCAGCGCGTTCAAGCCAGGATCGCTGTAGGTGCTCGTCGCCACCAGCAGCGCGGCGCGGGCGCCGACCCGATGATCAGGTTGTGGAACCATGACGCGCCAACCACACGGCGAGCAGTTGCTCCTGCTGTGCGGCGGTCGCGCCGGTCAGCTTGATGGTGTCGCCGTCGATCGTCAACTCGACGCTGCGTTCGGTGCGGCTCAGCCAATCGCGGATCTTGGCGAACACCGCCTTCAGGGCCGCCGGACCGAGTTTCACTCCCAACGTCGCGATCAACCCCGAGGCGGACTTCGCGCCATCGGGAACCTCGCCGCCGTCTACTAGCTCGGCGGCGTCGATGTCGAGGTCAAGTAGTTCGCGCCGCAACGAGAACGCCGAAACCAGCTCGTCGCCGTCCTCAGGCACAATCCGCACCAGTAGATCCCACTCGCCACGCACGCCGGCCTCCCCGTCGATTTCGGTTGCCCCACATCGTAAATGCCGCTTGGCAACCGCGCGGCGCAGACGGCTCCGGGGAAGTTCGTTCACCGAACTCAGCGGTCGGGCCATGACACCCTGTCGAATTTCGGTGGGTGGCCGGGAAGGACCTCCAACATCGCGACTGGCTTGTTGATCGGATTTCCGCCATCGTCGAACGACATCTTGCCGCTGGCGCCCGGTACAGCGGTCTCGCCGTTCAGCCGGAGCATTGCCTGCAACACATGCTCCGGTCCCAGCGTGTTGCCGCCACCGCCGCTCCCGAGGCGAATGGCCCGCACCGCCGTCAGTACCGCGTCGTATGCGACGATCGCGACGGCGTCGTCCAGCCGGTCCGCCGACAGCGTCCGGTAGCACGCCGGACCTTGGCAGTCGTCGCTGAACTGGCGGATCGAATCGCGATTGAATACGTCCGGGTGATTCCCATTCCACGCGTCCGGGTGGGCCAGCTCGGTATAGACCACGGAAACCTGGGAATCCAGCGCCGTGCGCAGCGCGACGTCGGGGATCGAATAGAACGCCATGTCGTCGCCGGTGAGCACCTTGATCTTCTTGTCTTGGCAGTTTCGCCCCGCCAACGCCTGAATGAATGTGGTCGCATGCAGCGCCCGCCCGGCGAAGAACACTACGTCCGGTCCGGCAGCACAGATGTTGGGCATCATGAGGTGAAAGGTGTTGTCAACGCCGGGATTCACCGAATCGTATAGTTCCGTGCGGCCGGTGAACCGTGGCGTGCTGCCTTGGAAGTACTTCGCGAATTGGTCACCGAGCGTGGCCGTATAGTGATCGTGCGGATTCAGGTCACGCACCAGCACGGCGCTCTTCGCATGCGACTCAACATAGTTGGCAGCCGCCCGCGCCAGCGCGGCATTGGTCGGCGACACTCGCAGAAACCCTCTGATGCCCGTCAAGGTGTCCGCGGTGATGGTGGACCCGATCATCGGCATCCCGGAATCCGCCAGCCGATGCATTGCGTGCACCGCGTTGTCGACACTGAGACCGATACCGGTCACGGCCACGATGCGTTCGCTGGCGCGACGCCGCTCGAGCTCGTCGAGCGCCGAACTCCACTGCCCCAAACCACTCCCGGCATTCGCCAGCAGCAGCCGGATCAACGGTGTGTCTCCTCCCATGAGTGTGGTGTGATTGGCCGCGAGCTGCGCCAAGTGCGCGCCTTCCAAGTGGTGGCGGACCCACTCCCTGGTCACCACATCGTCCCTTTGCCACGTGATCGGCAGCAGTAGGACGACACTCACATAATTCACACTCCTCGAGACGACATCGCTGTTCTCCTTGCGGATTCGCTCCTCGATATCGGCCAGCTCCGGTGCGAACACCACGCTGCCGTCGGTCACCCCGACGCACTCGTCGTAGGGGCCCACTCGCGCGACACCGTCTCCGCAGCGCTTGGTCCACTCCACCACGGCGGGCACGCCGACCAGCGCCCCGACCAGAGCGACGACGACCACCAAGACCACCCCGGAGATCCACGCCCACCGCCGCCAGAGCGGCGCGGGCGGCACGATCCGATCAGTCATCAAAACCTCCCCGCGAGTACTTCGCCGCGCGTTCGAACAACAGGACAGAGCCGGGTCCGCGGCCACGGGCCAGCTCACGGAACTGGCCCGCGATCGTCTCGTTCAACGTCTGCTCCGGATCGCCGAGCGGATCACTGCGCACCCATAGACCCGCGACCAGCCAGGCCAGCGCGTCATCCCTGCCGAATCCATTGCCGCGCACGAGGTCCCGAACGTGGTCGATCGGCGCCCGCTCGACGTCCAGGCGATTCGGTGCCGACGCGATCAGATCCAGCTCCGACAGCCACACCCGTGCCCCGGGCACATCGATCTCGTCGTCGTCGCCCGCGAACGGCCGCCCAAGGTAGTTGACAACGGCGGTGAGCTGTCCCAGCGCCAGTTCGTGATAGCACGCGGCGACCTCCTGCCCGCCGCGGCGGTAGACCGTCCGGCACAGCACGTGCGTCCGTGTCCAGTTCCGCGGATCGGCATCATCACGAGCGGCCAACTCCCGCAAGAGAATCCGGCGCAGCCAAGGATGGATCTGCAGCTCCGGCGGCACGCCGTGACGCTCCCGGATCCACAAGTGGTTACGCAGCGACTCCAGCAGACCCTCCCCGTTGGGCACCTCCGAGTCGAGCACTTCGGGTCGATACAGCATCTCGACGTTCCGAGCGGCGGAGGCGGTGACCAGATCGCGCCGGTCCGGCAACGCCGCGAAGTCCCGCAGAAATTCCTCGCGCATGCCTTCGTGCACTGTCGGGCGGCAACCATTTTCGGTCTCGACGTCGGGTTGCCACGGGCGCGTCTGGTCCAAGACTTGGCGGGCCGCGGCCAACCGCGCTCGATAGTCGGCCCGGGCCAACACGGCAAGAACCGCGGAACTGCCACCTGGGTGCCCCGCCGTCAACCCACGCACGAAATCGGCGACTCGCGGGGGATCGTAGAGGCGGCGATCCGCCGCCAGCTGCACGATGTCCTGCACCGTGAGCCTGCTCAAATCAATCAGATACCACGGACTCCACGGGCACTCCGCCGCGGCATCCCGCGGCCAATCGGTCTGGATGTCCGACGGCCTGCGTGGCGCGGGCCAGCTCAGCGTGCCGGTCCGGTGCTCCGGCGGACGCTCGTCCTCGCGATCGAACCGATACCCACCGGGACGGTGCCAACTGTCGCTCCAGTACGGGATCCACGTCCGGCTGGCCGCGACCACCACCATCGGATCGAACTCCGTGCCCGCCCTGCGCCGCGCCTCCTGCAAAGCCAGTAGAAATTTCCGCCCCGCCGGAGTATGCACATTGTCCAGCAGCACAACGCAATTCAGCGTCCGCTTCGATCCCGCGAAGCCGGTGTAGGCTCGCCGGAGGTCACCGAGGAATGCCTCGCAGAACAGCGCGTCGGCCTCGGCACGGAGATCGGCATTGCCATTGGCGTCCGCACCGTCGTCGTGTGCCCACATGGCCAGGTCGATGAGTGCGTCCTCTGGGTCGGCCCGCGAGTCGCGCGGACGCGGCACGCCACGCAGTAACCGCCTGCGGACCAACCGGCTCAGGCCCCGCAGCAGCACATCGACGGCCGGAGCTGTCCAAGGAGGCAGGCCACCCGCCGTCCCGGTCAAGCCCACCAACTCGACGATGCTCGCGCGATTGCGCTCGATCGGGTGGGACTCCACCAGGATCCGGCGCAGCTGACGCAGCGCCTCCCGGCGATCGTGGGCATGCGTGTGCAGTGTGCTGCCGACCACGAGCAGGCACAACGACAGCTGCGGAAAAGCCAGCCTGCCGAACTGGCCCCAATGTTTACTCAGTTCGAAGGCCAGCTTTCCGAGCGCCTCCCGCGGCTCTCGCTCCCCGCTCTCGAAGTCCAGATAGGCATGCGGGACCAGCTCGCATCGAGACTTCAACGTGCGCAACAGCTCTGTCTTGCCGGTACCACGCGGGCCGAGCGCCACCACCACCGGTAGTTTGCGGCTCTTCCCCTCCGGCCGCTCCAATAGCTGCTCGATCAGCCAGCCGGTAACCGCGTGCAACCCACTCAGACCCCACTCATCCCTGGGCATCGCCCCTCGATCCTGCGTTCGTGCGCTACTGCTGACTAGAGCGTTTTCGCTGTCGGCACACGACGAATCACGCAGTCGAACAAGCGATTTCGCGGATCCGGCACGTGTCGCCGTCGCCCCCGGCCCGATGCATACCGCATTCCCACTGCTGGCAAACATCGTCCGTAGAGACAACTATAATGTGCCGCCATTCACATCGCGCGCGGCGCTGGCATCACCCGCGAACTATCGGAAGAATCCCGACAAGTCCACGGGCGCACCGCTATTCAACGGCGGAATTCACCCCCAACGCGGCTAAAGTTACGCAAACCGGCAAGTCGGTAGCGGCCTGTGGCCGGATACCGCCACTCCGGCGCTGGCCCCCGGCCGGATTCGATCCGCACCGGTGCACCAGCTGAGCAAGCAGCGCGCGGCTGGACTCTCGGCGGGGTTGTGCATGGTCGTAGGAGGCGATCCAGTCTGGTATCCGGCACGTCCCGTGCGAAACAGTCGTCGGCGCGGCGGTGCGGATATCGATCCGGCACGGGCATCTACTGCGCCCACCAGCGTCCGGTGAACCTGCGCGACGGCATGTGGATGACGCCGGGCGTGTGCGGTCGCCCGCGCGAGGGCGAGGTAAAGGAGACCCCTCGGTACGCTGCCGCATCGCGCCGATGCATTCGCGGCATCGAGTGGTGCGCACCAGCGCGGAGCGGGTCGGCGGGGTGCTGAGATCGGTGCGCACCGCCGACTGCATCACGTCCTGTGCGCTGGCGGTGCTGTCGGCATCCAGCTCGGCTAGCCGCCCCCAGTAGGCCAGCCTGCGCCGGGCTGAGCTACGCCGACGGTACCGAACGCGGGCGTGACGGCTACCTCTCGGTGGGAAGATCGGCGCGTCGATCTCGCCGGGTCAGGCCGAGAGCGCGGGAGTTTCGGTGACGGCCGCCTGGTAGCGATCCAGGATGACGTCCGTGAGGGCCGGATGCGCGCCGAGCACGTCGGCGTGGATGACGTGCGGCGCCGCGCCGACCAGGCGATCGGTCAGCAGGCCGGGTGCGAGGAACCAGGGCGCGACCAGGACGTGGTCCGCGCCGCGGGCGCGTAGACGCGACACTGCCTCGGCCACCGACGGTTCGGTGGTCGCGAAGCAGATCTCGGTGAGCCAGCCGGTGCGGGCGGCGAGCCGTGCGGACACCTCGGCGGTGCGCGCGTTGGCGGCGGCGGACGACGACCCGACCGCCGCGACCGCGACGCCGATCCGCCGATCCGCCGACTGCTCGGCGTCGCGGGCCGCGAGGACGCGATCGCGCAGAGCGTCGATCAGCAAGGCGTCGGCACCCAGGACATCGGCTTGAGTCAACCGCAGTTGGGGATGGCGCGCACGGGCCGTTGCGAGCAGGCCGGGCAGATCGACCCTGGCGTGGAAGGCGCTGCCGAGCAGCAGTGGCGTGACGGCGGCGTGTGTATGGCCTTGGGCAGCAACGGAATCCACGACTTGTTCGACCGAAGGCGCGGTAAGGTCGAGAAAGGCCGTGCGCACGTCGATGTCGGGCCGCACGGCCGCGACGGCCGCGACGACCGCGGAAACGGTCGCCGCTGATCGCGGATCGCGACTTCCGTGCGCCACCGCGATCAGCGCGGGCGGCCTCCCCGCGGTGACCCGACCGAGCTGTGGGTAGCCGAACCGGGATGTGGCGCGGCCCGTTCGGCCCGCCGCGGTGCTCGCGACCGGCCGGGCGCCGAACGGGGCTCGCGCTACCGTCATGTCAGACTCCGGTGCCGACCTCGACCGCGGTCAGCACATCGCCGACCAGACCGGCGGCCAGCGTGTTACCGCCCGCCGGGTCGATCAGCAGGAAGCTGCCGGTGTGCCGGTTCACCCGGTAGTCGTCGGCCGCGATCGGATCGGCGACGCGCACGGAAATTCGTCCGATGTCGTTGAGCTCCAGCGACTCCGGGTTCGGATCGGCTCCGAGGCGCTGCTCGTCGAACCGCTCCAGCAGTGCGCCGACGATGGCCTGGGTGGTCCGGGTGCCGTGCTTGAGCAGCAGCCGGGCGCCGGGGCGCAGCGGCTTGTCGCCCAGCCAGCACACGGTGGCGTCGAACGTGTCGATGGGCTCCGGCGCGTCGGCGGCCGAGGCGATGATGTCGCCGCGCGAGATGTCGACCTCGTCGGCCAGGATCAGCGTGACGCTGCGGCCGGTCTGCGCCACCGCGAGCTCGCCGTCGGGGGTGTCGATCCGCTCCACGGTGGTGCGGATACCGGAGGGCAGCACCACCACCTCGTCGCCCGGCGCGACCGAACCGGCCGCGATCTGTCCCGCGTAGCCGCGGTAGTCCGGGTATTCGGCGGTGCGCGGCCGGATCACGTACTGCACCGGGAAACGCAGGCCCAGCGCGTGACTGCCGGTGCTGTCGGCGTCGACCGGCACCGACTCCAGGTGCTCGATCAGCGAGGGACCGTTGTAGTACGGGGTGTTGTCCGACCGGGTGGCGATGTTGTCGCCGTGCAGCGCGGAGACCGGGATCTCCAGCACGTCCTCGCTCGACCAGCCCAGTGTGCGGGTGAGCTCGGTGAACTCCGCGGAGATGGCCGTGAAGACGGCGGCGGCGTCGTCGACCAGGTCGATCTTGTTCACCGCGAGCACCAGCTTCGGTACGCCGAGCAGCGCGAGCACCGCGGCATGCCTGCGGGTCTGCTCGATGACGCCCTTGCGCGCGTCGACGAGCAGGATCACCAGCTGCGCGGTGGACGCGCCGGAGACGGTGTTGCGGGTGTACTGCACGTGCCCGGGGGTGTCCGCGAGCACGAAAGAGCGGCGCGGCGTGGCGAAGTAGCGGTAGGCGACATCGATGGTGATGCCCTGTTCGCGTTCCGCGCGCAACCCGTCCACGAGCAGCGAGAGATCCGGTGTGGCGAGACCTTTGTCCACCGACGCGCGGGTGACGGCGTCGATCTGGTCGGCCAGGACGGACTTCGTGTCGTAGAGCAGGCGTCCGACCAGAGTGGACTTGCCGTCGTCGACAGAACCGGCGGTGGCCAGCCTCAATAGGTCGGACATATCAGAAATAACCCTCTCGTTTGCGGTCTTCCATGGCGGCTTCGGACACCCGGTCGTCGCAGTGGGCACAGCGCGCCGCGTTCGGTCGGGGAGTCGAGAGACGCCGCATCAGAAGTAGCCCTCTCGCTTGCGGTCTTCCATCGCGGCTTCGGACACCCGGTCGTCGCAGTGGGCACAGCGCGCCGCGTTCGGTCGGGGAGTCGAGAGACGCCGCATCAGAAGTAGCCCTCTCGCTTGCGGTCTTCCATCGCGGCTTCGGACACCCGGTCGTCGCCGCGGGTCGCACCGCGTTCGGTCAGTCGGGACGCGGCCACCTCGGCGAGGATCGCCTCGTTGTCGGCCGCGTCGGAAAGGATGGCGCCGGTGGAGGATCCGTCGCCGACGGTGCGGTAGCGCACCGAGCGGGTCTCCAGCACCTCGCCCTCACGCGGGCCGCCCCACACGCCGGGTGTCATCCACATGCCGTCGCGCAGGTACACCGGACGCTCGTGCGCGTAGTATATGCTCGCCAGGTCGATGTCCTCGCGGGCGATGTAGCGCCAGATGTCCAGCTCGGTCCAATTGCTCAGCGGGAACACGCGCACGTGCTCGCCCGGCGCATGGCGCCCGTTGTACAGGTTCCACAGCTCGGGACGCTGACGCTTCGGATCCCACTGCCCGAACGCGTTGCGCAGCGAGAAGATCCGCTCTTTGGCGCGCGAGCGCTCCTCGTCGCGGCGGCCGCCGCCGAACACGGCGTCGAACCGGTTCTCGCTGATCCCATCCAGCAGGGGGATGGTCTGCAGCGGGTTGCGGATTCCGTCGGGCCGCTCGGTGAGGCGGCCGTCGGCCAGGTAGTCCTCCACCTTGGCCACGTGCAGGCGCAGGCCGTAGCGTTCGACCACCTTGTCCCGGAACTCCAGCACCTCGGGCAGGTTGTGCCCGGTGTCGACGTGCAGCAGCGCGAACGGCAGCGGCGCGGGCCAGAACGCCTTGAGCGCCAGGTGCAGCAGCACCGTGGAGTCCTTGCCGCCGGAGAACAGGATCACCGGCCGCTCGAATTCGCCCGCCACCTCGCGGAAGATGTGGATCGACTCGGACTCCAGCGCGGCGAGTGTGTCGAAATCGCTGATGCCGAGCGAACGTTCGCTACGAATCGTTTCGGTCATGATTGATGCAACCCGCATTCGGTTTTGGCGAGGCCGGCCCAACGGCCGCTTCGCGGATCGGCTCCCGGCTCCGGCTTCCGTGTGCACGGAGCGCAGCCGATGGATGGATACCCCTCCTCCACCAGGGGATTGACGAGGATGCCGTGGGCGGCGATGTAGTCCTGCATCTCGTCGTCGGACCACGGCGCGATCGGGTTGATCTTCACCAGTCCGAACGCCTCGTCGAACGAGATGAGCGGCGCGTTCGCCCGCGTCGGCGCCTCCACCCGGCGAATGCCGGTGACCCAGGCGTTGTATCCGGCGAGCGACTTCTGCAGCGGGACGACCTTGCGCAACCGGCAGCACTCGTTCGGCTCGCGGGCGAACAGATCCTTGCCGAGCAGCTGATCCTGTTCGGCCACAGTGTGTTCCGGCCGGGCGTTGATCACGTTCACGCCGTACACCGCTTCCACCGCGTCGCGGGTGCCGATGGTCTCGGCGAAGTGGTAGCCGGTGTCCAGGAACAAGACGTCCACGCCGGAGCGCACCTGAGAGGCCAAGTGCACCAGCACCGCGTCCTGCATGTTGGAGGCGACGATGTAGTTCGAGCCGAAGGTGTCCTCGGTCCACTGCAGCAGTTCGGTGGCCGAGGCGCCGTCGAGTTCGGCCGCACCGCGCGCGGCGATGGCGCGGAGCTCGTCCTCGGACAGCTTTTCCGCGAGTTCGGTTGTCACAGTTGATCTCCCGTCGACACTTATCTCAGGTCGGCCTCGTCGGCGCGTACCGCCCACTGCGCGAATCGTTCGCCGTCCTCGCGCTGCTTGACGAAATTGCGCACCACCCGCTCGACGAAGTCGCCGAGCTCGCCGGTGGTCACCTTGTGCTGACGCAGCTTGCGTCCGAAGGCGCTGTCGAAACCGAGGCTGCCACCGAGGTGAACCTGGAAACCCTCCACTTGATTCCCGTTGCCGTCGTCGACCAGCTGGCCTTTGAAGCCGATGTCGGCGATCTGCGAGCGGGCGCAGGAATTCGGGCAGCCGTTGATGTTGATGGTGATCGGAACGTCCAGCTGCGCGTTGAGATCCGCCAGCCGCTCCTCCAGCTCCGGCACCAGCGCCTGGGAACGCTTGCGCGTCTCCGCGAAGGACAGTTTGCAGAACTCGATGCCGGTGCAGGCCATCAGGTTGCGCCGCCACAGCGAGGGGCGGGCTTGCAGGCCGAGCGGTTCCAGCTCGTCGATCAGCGCGTCGACCTTGTCGTCGGCAACATCGAGCACGATCAGTTTCTGGTACGGGGTGAACCGGATCCGGTCGGAGCCGATCCGCTCCACCGCGTCGGCGACCTCGGTCAGGATGGTGCCCGACACCCGGCCCGCGATGGGGGAGAAGCCGACGGCGTTGAGCCCGTTGCGCAGCCGCTGCACGCCGACGTGATCGATCGGCTCGGTCGGCTGCTCCGGCGCGGGGCCGTCGATCAGCTTGCGCTTCAGGTACTCGTCTTCGAGCACCTGACGGAACTTCTCGATGCCCCAATCCTTGATCAGGAACTTCAGCCTGGCCTTGGTGCGCAGGCGGCGGTAGCCGTAGTCGCGGAACAGCGAGACCACGCCTTCCCACACGTCGGGCACCTCGTCCAGCGGCACCCAGGCGCCCACCCGCTGCGCCAGCATCGGATTGGTGGACAGGCCACCGCCGACCCACAGGTCCAGACCAGGCCCGTGCTCGGGATGCACCACGCCGACGAACGCGACGTCGTTGATCTCGTGCACCACGTCCTGCTGACCGGAGATCGCCGTCTTGAACTTGCGCGGCAGGTTGGAGTACTCCTTCTTGCCGATGTAGCGGCGCACGATCTCGTCGATCGCGGGCGTCGGGTCGATGATCTCGTTCAGAGACTCGCCCGCCAGGGGCGAACCGAGCACCACGCGCGGGCAGTCGCCGCACGCCTCGGTGGTCTTCAGGCCGACCGCCTCGATCCGCTTCCAGATCTCGGGAACGTTCTCCACCTCGATCCAGTGGTACTGCACGTTCTCGCGGTCGGAGAGGTCGGCGGTGTCGCGGGCGAACTCGGTGGAGATCTGACCCAGCGTGCGCAGTTGCGCGACGTTCAGCGCGCCCGCGTCGCAGCGGATGCGCATCATGAAGTACTTGGCTTCCAGGACGTCGATGTTTTCGTCGCCGGTCCAGCTGCCGTCGTAGCCCTGCTCGCGCTGGGTGTACAGGCCCCACCAGCGGAACCGGCCACGCAGGTCGCCCTTGTCGATGCCGTCGAATCCGGTCTTGGCGTAAATGTTCTCGATCCGGGCGCGAACGTTGAGCGGGTTGTCGTCCTTCTTGGACTGCTCGTTCGGGTTCAGCGGCTCGCGGTAACCCAGCGCCCACTGGCCCTCGGCCCTGCGGCGCACCGGCTTGCCGGTGCGGACACGCGGCCCTGCGGGCGCCTCGCGGCGGGGCCGGTCCGGG
>NZ_BDBA01000189.1 GCF_001612745.1 Nocardia amamiensis NBRC 102102
GGCCGAGCCGGTGGCGCTGGCTCGCGGCCAGGTGATGGATCTTCCGGTGGGCGAGTACGGTCCGGATTGGACGATCCGGGCGTCCTGGACGCAGAACGGCAGCTGGGCGGTGGATCTGGTGGCGTTCCTGGTCGACGGAGACGAGCAGGTCGCCGGCGACGAGGACTTCGTCTTCTACAACCAGCCCGAGACCCGGGGTGCGCGGTTGAGCGCCGACGGTCCCGACGAGCAGTCATTCGCACTGCGCCTGGAGGACCTGCCCGGACACGTTCGCCGGATCGTGCTGGCCGTCGCCTTGGACGGCGCCGATGTCACCTTCGGTGACGTCGGCGCCCTCGAGTTCGAGGCGACGCCGGGTGTCGAGGCGGGCGTCGTGGCCCGCGCGACGTTGGACGCGGCCACCGAGGAGCGAACGCTGCTGCTCGCCGAAATCTATCTGCGTGGCGATGTCTGGCGCTTGCGCGCCGTCGGACAGGGCTATCGCAGCGGTCTCGCCGTGCTGGCCCGCCGCTATGGGGTGGATGTGGAGGAGTAAGAGCGGGTCGAGTCACGCATCGGCATCGCACCGAAAAGTGTTGTCCTGCAGGTTGTTCCCCTGTCCGGTGCCCGCAGATTTCCGGTGGGTGGCGCGCTGTCGAATACTTGGTCAACTGATTGACGTACCCCGGCCGGGGGTTTCTAATGATGGATGGCGCAATTCGTGCGTCGATCGACCGACGGAACGAGGTGAGCGGCAGATGCCGGATGACAGTATCGACGTCTACCGCCGAGCCGTCGTCGCGGAACTGGTTGTGCCGGTTCGTCGTTGATCTGTGCGTGCGATCGATGGCCGGGCGGTTCCGGCCTGATCGTCCGGCGCGGTACGGAATTCCATGGTCGTCCCTGGTGGACGCGGGGCGGCGAGCTCTGCCCTGGTTTTCGTGCGGCGCGGCCGGTCCAAGCGCGTCCATCCCTGGTGGGGGAGGGGTGCGCTCACCCCGAACGATAGTAAGTATTGGAGCCCTCGTTATGGCCACATTGCTCGAGAAAGCCGAGATTTCATATCGCGCATCGGATCTTGCGCGCCGGGCGATTCGCTACGCGTGTCCGCAGGGGCCGGTCGGCTTCTCGTCGGGCTCGATCTTCTCGGGGTAGCGGCCGATGACCATCTTTCTCGACGCCGTGACCGCCGACCACTTCGATACCGAAGTGCTCCAGCAGCACTGGATTCCGCTGGCGAGAGCGGATACCGACACCTCTGCCGTGCTCCGGGAACGGCTCGGCGTCGACTTCGCCGCCGCAGGCGACCGGGTCTGGGAGACCGACGACTTTCTCTATTTCCCGGTGGCCGCCACGTATCAGCGCGGCGAGACCATCGAACGCGAGACGATCGTTTTCGCGCTCGGCAGTGAGTTCCTCGTGACGCTGCAGCCGTCCGAGCATTTCCCCCCGTTCGACCGGGCGGTCGCGAAGATGCGCCGCAACCCGGAGCTCACCGGCTCCCCGCACGGGGTGATGTACGCGCTGCTCTGGGCGCTGAACGAGACATCGGAACGGGTGATCCGGGCGATGAGCGCGACCCTGGCGCAGGTGCACGACGAGATCGAGACGGTGACCGGCGGCCGCGCGATCGACCTGCGCGCCGCGATGTCGCGGATGGACGCGGCCGAACAGAATGTCGCCCGTATCCAGGAGACCCAGCTGCAACTGGCCCGCGCCGCACGCCACCTGGCCGCCGACATGCAGCCGGGACATCGCGAGCTGGACGAGCTGATCGGTATCCTCCTCGCGGACATCGACGGGGTGAAACAGCACGCGGGCATCCAGCACGACAAAGTTCGCTATCTCCAGCAATCCGTGCTGGCGTGGTCGGCGCTGCGGCAGCACCGGATCGTCACGGTACTCACCGCCATCAGCGCGATCTTCCTGCCGCCCACACTGATCGCCACCCTCTACACATGGCTGCCCGACGTGCAATGGCAGTACGGGTTCCTGGTCGCCACCGCGCTGACCTTGCTGGCCGCGGCGCTACCGCTGGCCTACATCAAGAAGAAAGGTTGGCTGCGCTGAGTCGTACCGCTACCGGTATTCGGCAATCATTACCTCGCGCGTAATCGACGCGGTGACCAGTGCACGGCAAGGTAGTGGTCAGCCGATCGGAGAGATCCGGTTCGGATGACGAAAACCATTACGGCACAGGAGGATTCATCATGTCGCGCTACCAGGAAGCGGTCGATCGGTATTTCGCCGCATGGAATGCCACCGATGCGGAAGCCAGGGTGAAGGCGGTCGCCGCCGCGTGGACCGAGGACGGCGCGTACACCGACCCCCTCGCGGACGTCGTCGGGCACGACCAGCTGGCGGCGGCCATCGGGGGAGTGCAAACGCAGTTCCCCGGCTTCGAGTTCCGTCTGCTGGGCTCGGTCGACGGCCACCACGACATCGCGCGTTTCTCATGGGAACTGGTCTCGCTCGCCGACGGCAGCGCACCGGTCGCGGGTTCGGATGTGATCACCCTCGCCGCGGACGACCGGATCACGAGCGTGCACGGGTTCCTCGACCGGCTGCCGTCGGCGTAACGTCCCTGGACATGGGCGGGGGCCGGTCTGTCGCACCAGCCCCAACGGGCACGTCGGCCGACCCTCGGCGAACGCCCACACCGGCCCCACTCGAGCCTCGCATGTTTGTACCTCCCGACCCGCACGTGGCGCTTACACCAGTGCCACCTGACCGCGGGTTGGTTGACACCGGCCCGGTTCGCACAGTGGACAGCGGGCCAAGGTCTCGGCGCCGCCGCAGCCGGAGATCTGCCGCCCCGCGACACGCCCGGTTCACCACAGTGCGGTTGCGCCTGTGGCGAACACGATGCATCGCGCGCGTGCCGGGGGCATGCTGGACACAGTGGTGCAATTCCGGCAAACAGGGTGGTGGTCGGCGTGGACAACGCCGCGATGGATGCGTACTCCCGCACGGTGATCGCGGTGGCGGCGTCGGTGACGCCGCACGTGGCCAGCGTACGGACCAGGCGGGGGACCGGATCGGCGGTCGTGTTCACCGACGACGGGTTCCTGCTGACCAACGCGCACGTCATCGGATCGGCCCGCTCGGGAGAGATCGTCTTCGCCGACGGGGTGGAGTCCCGGTTCGAGGTGAGCGGCATCGATCCGCTGTCGGATCTGGCAGTGCTGCGCGCCCGCGGCGGCGCGCCGGACGCGGTGACGCTCGGCGACGCCGATCAGTTGGTGGTCGGCCAGCTGGTGGTGGCCGTCGGCAGCCCACTCGGCCTGGCGGGTTCGGTCACCGCCGGGGTGGTGAGCGCGCTCGGACGCGCGGTTCCGGTCGCCTCCCGCCGCGCGGGACGGGTGATCGAGGACGTCATCCAGACCGACGCCGCGCTGAACCCCGGCAACTCCGGTGGCGCGCTGTCGGATTCGGCGGGCCGGGTAGTCGGGATCAACACCGCGGTGGCCGGAATCGGCCTCGGATTGGCCATTCCGATCAATGCGACGACGCGCCGGATCGTCGGCACTCTGCATCGCGAGGGCCGGGTCCGGCGCGCATACCTCGGGCTGGTCGGCGTTCCGGCGCCGCTACCGGAGCCGGTCGCCGAACGCACCGGCCAAGCCGCCGGGGTACGCATCGTCGAGGTGATCCGCGGCGGCCCCGCCGACGAGGCCGGACTGCGCCGCGGCGATCTGGTGCTCAGCGTCGGGCGCTCGGAAGTGCGCGACGCGCAAGGCATCCAGCGGCAGCTGTTCGCGGAGGCGATCGGCGCACAGCTGCCGGTAACGGTGTTGCGCAACGGCGCCATGGTGGACGTTATCGCGGTCCCGGTGGAACTCGCCGCGGACTGAGTGCTGCGGCGAAGACACAGTCGGGCGGGGTCGGGGCAGCCGTTCGTGCATCGGGTCGTGCGAAGGCTCAGGGCAGCCGCAGAAAGGACGACAGTCGGACAGAGTCCGTCCGTAGCCCGTGCCAGGGCTGAGCGACGGCTCGAGGGAGCCGCAGAAGGGACGACAGTCGGACAGAGTCCGTCCGTAGCCCGTGCCAGGGCTGAGCGACGGTTCGGGGTGGGCGCTTGTGCGTCGGGTCGTGTGACGGTTCGGGGTGGGCGCTTGTGCGTCGGGTCGTGTGACGGTTCGGGGTGGGCGCTTGTGCGTCGGGGCGAGTGAAGGCGCGTAAGCCGCCTACGACGAGACCGGCACGGACTCGGCGGACGCTTCCGGCGAGGTCTTCCATCGTGCGTCGACGAGCAGCCCGACGAGGCCGATCGCGAGACAGATGCCGGACAGCACCAGCATCGCCGGATGGGTCGTCCCGGTGAGCGCGTCGCCGAGGATGACCGTGCCGATCGTGCCGGGCAGCACGCCCAGCAGCGTGGCGATCAGGTACGGCCAGAAGCGGATCGAGGACAACCCGCAACAGTAGTTGATCACCGAGAACGGCACTGCCGCGATGAGCCGCAGCGAGCCGACGGCCAGCCAGCCCCGGCGCGCGAGCCGGTCATCGATGGCGCGCACCGCGGGATGGGTGAGCCGGGCGGTGACCTGATCGCGGTCCAGCGCGCGCACGAGCAGGATGGCCAGCGCGGCACTGACGGTCGTGGCGCTCACCGCGAGCGTGATGCCGAGCAGTGGACCGAACAGCAGTCCTGCGCTGACGGTGAACACGGTGCGGGGGATCGGCGCCACCGTCACGAGCGCATGGACCAGGAAGAATAGGAGCGGGAAGACCGGGCCGACCGAGGCCGCCCACTCCTGGATCTGGCGTGGGCTCGGCAGCGGAATCAGCAGCGCCGCGCCGAACAACGCGGCCGCGCCGAGGATCAGCGCGACGATACGTGGGTCACGGATCAGCCTCGTCACCGGCCACAGGTTACCGGTTGGTAGTGGCGGGCAGGATCAACCGGCCCGGAATACGCCCGCTAGCATCGGGAGAAACGGGACGAATACTCGTTAACCGAAGTAGTCGCTGAGCTGGGCGAATGCGTGGGTATCGGGTGCACACTGCCGGTGCGCTCGTGTCGAGGAAGAGGAACAGCAAGCTATGCCGATTGCTTCAGATTCTGGGGCGGATCCGGTGCCCGAGTTCGCCGCATGGCGCAAGGGTGTCGCCGGAGTCCTGGCGAAGGCTCGCCGGGTCGATGTCACCGAACTTCCCGAGGAGCCCGAGCGGCTGCTCGACGAGACCACCTACGACGGGCTGACCGTTGCCCCGCTCTACACCGGCCGCGACGAGTTGCCCGAGCAGCCGCTGCCGGGAACCTTCCCGTTCGTCCGCGGACGCGACGCCACCCGGGACGTGCACCGAGGCTGGTTCGTCAGCGCCCAAGTGAGTGATTGTGATGCCGCGGCGGCCAACCGGGAGATCCTGGCCGGGCTGGAGAACGGGATCAGTGCCATCTGGCTCGGTGTCGGCGAACGCGGCGTGCCGGTGGCCGAGCTGCCGACGGCATTGGCGGGACTGCTGTTCGAGCTGGCTCCGCTCACCCTGAACGCGGGCGGCGCCGCCGACGAGGCGGCGGAGCAGGCGTTCGCCGTGCTCGACGGCTATGCGGCCCCCGCGCGCGAGGACATCCGGGTCGCACTCGGCGCCGCGCCGCTGACCAGTCGATTCGCCGGCCTCGCCGACATCGGTCTCGCGGAGGCCTGCGCACTCGCCGGACGGGCGGCAGGGCGGCCGGAGACGGTGCGCGCGATCACCGTGGACGGCACCGTCTTCCACGAGGCGGGAGCCTCCGACGCCCAGGAACTGGGCGCTGCCGTCGCGGCCGGACTGGCCTACCTCCGGGCGCTCACCGAGGGCCTCGGCCTCGCCGACGCGCTGGCGCAGTTGGAATTCCGCTTCGCCGCCACCGACGATCAGTTCGCCACCATCGCGAAGTTCCGTGCCGCCAGGCAGCTCTGGGCGCGGGTCGCGCAGGTGTGCGGAGCACCGGATTTCGGCGGCGCGCCCCAGCACGCGGTCACCTCGGCTGCCATGATGAGCCAGCGTGATCCCTGGGTGAACATGCTGCGCAGCACGCTCGCCGCGTTCGGGGCCGGCGTCGGCGGCGCGGACACCGTCACCGTGCTTGCGTTCGACTCCGCCCTGCCGCCCGGCGAACTCGGTGTCTCGAAGTCGTTCGCCGACCGCATGGCGCGCAACACCCAGCTGCTGCTGCTCGAGGAATCGCATCTGGGCCACGTGCTCGACCCCGGCGCGGGTTCCTGGTACGTCGAGGACCTCACCGCCGCGCTGGCGGCGAAGGCGTGGGAGTTCCTGCAGGAGATCGAGGCGGCCGGTGGCTACCCGGCCGCGCTGGCGTCCGGTCTGCTCGCCGAGCGGATCACCGCGACCAAGGCCGCCCGCGACACCGATGTCGCGCACCGAAAAGCCGCCGTCACCGGCGTGAACGAATTCCCGAACCTGGCCGAGCGGCCACTGTCGGAGGCCGCAAGGCAGCCGGGCCGGGTCGCCCGCTACGGCGCCGCGTTCGAGCAGTTGCGCAACCGGTCCGACGCCTACCTGGCCGAACACGGCACCCGGCCGAAAGCGCTGCTGGTGCCGCTCGGTTCGGTCGCCGAGCACAATGTCCGGGTCACCTTCGTCGCGAACCTCCTGGCTTCGGGCGGAATCGAGTCGATCCATCCCGGCCCGCTCGAGGTGAGCGGAATCGCCTCGGCGGCAACCGAATCCGGTGCGCCGATCGCGGTGCTGTGCGGGTCGGACGCGCGGTACGGGGCCGAGGCCGGTGCGGCGGTGCAGCAGTTGCGTGCCGCGGGCGTGCCCACCGTGCTGCTGGCCGGTGCGGCGAAGGCCGTCGCCGACCTGGACGACGCGCAACGCCCCGACGGATTCCTCGCCGCGCGCATCGACGCGGTCGCCGCGCTGTCCGGCCTGCTGGAGAAGGTGGGAGCCTGATGACTACTCGTGAGATCAAGCACGTGATCGGCAGTTTCGCCGAGGTTCCGCTGACCGAGCGCGCGCCGGAGCCTGCCGCGGTTGACGCGGCGCAGGTGGCGGCTTACGTGCGGGCTGCAGCGGCGGCCAACCGGTACGCACCCGAGCAACTGGTGTGGTCGACGCCTGAAGGCATCGACGTGCCGCCGGTGTTCACCAAGGCCGACCGGGATGCCATTGCGGCCGAAGGGTATCCGCTCGACAGCGTGCCCGGCGTCGCGCCGTTCGTGCGCGGGCCGTACCCCACGATGTACGTCAACCAGCCGTGGACCATCCGCCAGTACGCGGGCTTCTCCACCGCCGCGGACTCCAACGCCTTCTACCGGCGCAATCTGCAAGCGGGCCAGAAGGGCCTGTCGGTGGCGTTCGACTTGGCGACGCACCGCGGCTACGACTCCGACCACCCGCGCGTACAGGGTGACGTCGGCATGGCGGGCGTGGCCATCGACTCGATCCTGGACATGCGTCAGCTGTTCGACCACATCCCGCTGGACCAGGTCAGCGTCTCGATGACGATGAACGGCGCGGTGCTGCCGATCCTGGCGCTGTACGTCGTCGCCGCGGAGGAACAGGGCGTCGCGCCCGAGCAGCTGGCCGGAACTATTCAGAACGACATTCTGAAGGAGTTCATGGTCCGCAACACCTACATCTATCCGCCGAAGCCCTCGATGCGGATCATCTCGGACATCTTCGCCTACACCAGCGCGAAGATGCCGAAGTTCAACTCGATCTCCATCTCCGGCTATCACATCCAGGAGGCGGGCGCGACCGCCGACCTGGAGCTGGCCTACACCCTCGCCGACGGCGTGGAGTACATCCGCGCCGGCATCGACGCGGGCATGGAGGTCGACGAGTTCGCGCCGCGGCTGTCGTTCTTCTGGGCCATCGGCATGAACTTCTTCATGGAGGTCGCGAAGCTGCGCGCCGGGCGCCTGCTGTGGAGCGAGCTGGTCGCGAAGTTCAACCCGAAGAGCGCGAAATCGCTGTCGCTGCGCACCCATTCGCAGACCTCCGGCTGGTCGCTCACCGCCCAGGACGCCTACAACAACGTGGCGCGCACCTGCATCGAGGCGATGGCCGCCACCCAGGGCCACACCCAGTCGCTGCACACCAACGCACTTGACGAGGCGCTGGCGCTGCCGACGGATTTCTCCGCCCGCATCGCCCGCAACACGCAGCTGCTCATCCAGCAGGAGTCGGGCACCACCCGCCCGATCGACCCGTGGGGCGGTTCGTACTACGTCGAGTGGCTCACCCACCAGCTGGCCCACCGGGCGCGTGCGCACATCGCCGAGGTCGAGGCGCACGGCGGCATGGCGCAGGCGATCGGCGAGGGCATCCCGAAGCTGCGCATCGAGGAGGCCGCCGCGCGCACCCAGGCGCGCATCGACACCGGGCAGCAGCCGGTCATCGGCGTCAACAAGTACCAGGTCGAAGAGGATCACGAAGTCGAGGTCCTCAAGGTCGACAACTCCCGGGTGCGTGCCGAGCAGCTGGAGAAGCTGCAGCGGTTGCGCGCCGAACGGGACCCCGACGCGGTGCGCCGCGCGCTGGCCGAATTGACCCGCGCCGCCGCCTCCTCGGAGGGCGGCATGGCGAACAACCTGCTCGCGCTGGCGATCGACGCGGCACGGGCCAAGGCCACCGTCGGCGAGATCTCCGACGCACTGGAACAGGTGTACGGACGCCATCAGGCCGAGATCCGTACGCTGTCCGGTGTGTACCGCGACGAGGCAGGAAAGGTCACCAACATCACCAAGGCGAGCGAGCTGGTCGAGGAGTTCGCCGAGGCCGAGGGCCGCCGCCCGCGCATTCTCGTCGCGAAGATGGGCCAGGACGGCCACGACCGGGGACAGAAGGTGATCGCCACGGCCTTCGCCGATCTCGGCTTCGACGTCGACGTGGGCCCGCTGTTCCAAACTCCGGAGGAGGTGGCGCAGCAGGCGGCCGACAACGACGTGCACGTCGTCGGGGTGTCGTCGCTGGCGGCGGGCCACCTCACGCTGGTGCCCGCGCTGCGGCAGGCACTGGCCGATGTCGGGCGCCCCGACATCATGGTCATTGTCGGCGGCGTCATCCCGCCCGGTGACTTCGACGAGCTCTACCAGGCCGGGGCCGCGGCGATCTTCCCGCCCGGCACCGTGATCGCCGACGCGGCGATCGACCTGCTGAAGAAGCTCGGCGCGGAACTCGGTCACGAACTCGGTAGCGGCGCCGCGGATTCCGCCGCCACGGAATGAGCGAATCGGGTTCAGCAGCGCGGCACACCGCGAAGGCGGCCGCGCGCCGGACGATCGACGTCGACGCGCTCGCCGCGGCGGTCCGTGCCAATGAGCGGGCCGCCCTGGCGCGGGCGATCACGTTGGTGGAGTCCACCAGGGCCGATCACCGAGCGCTGGCACAGCAACTGTTGCTGAAGGTGACGCCCGAGGCGGGGGCGTCCGGACGCCCGCCGGTCTCGAATCGAGTCGGCATCACCGGCGTTCCCGGCGTGGGCAAATCCACCTTCATCGACGCGCTCGGTATGCACCTGATCGGTGCCGGGCACCGGGTCGCCGTGCTCGCCGTGGATCCGTCCTCGACCAGGACCGGCGGCTCCATTCTCGGCGACAAGACCCGGATGGCGCGGCTCTCGGTGGAACGCAACGCCTACATCCGCCCCTCGCCCACGGCGGGCACGCTCGGCGGCGTCGCCAAGGCGACCCGCGAGACCATTGTGCTGCTCGAAGCGGCGGGATATGACGTGATCCTGGTCGAGACCGTGGGCGTGGGTCAGTCCGAGGTCACTGTCGCGAACATGGTCGACGTGTTTTGCTTCCTCACCCTGGCCAGGACCGGTGACCAGTTACAGGGCATCAAGAAGGGCGTGCTCGAACTCGCGGACGTGGTCGCGGTGAACAAGGCCGACGGCAAACACGAGACCGAGGCCAAAGCAGCCGCTAGGGAACTCGCGGGGGCACTGCGGCTGATCCACCCGCACGACGCTCTGTGGCGTCCGCCGGTGCTGACCATGAGCGGATTGCACGGGATCGGGCTGGACCGTTTCTGGGACACGGTGCTCGAGCATCGCCGAGTGCTCACCGAAGCCGGGGAGTTCGACGAGAAGCGCCGCCGCCAACAGGTCGATTGGACCTGGACCATGGTGCACGATCAACTACTGCGCAGGCTTGCGGACAACCCGGAGGTGAAAGCGATTCGGGCGCAGGTGGAGAAGCAGGTTCGCGACGGCACCCTGACCGCGGCTCTCGCCGCCGAGGAACTGCTGCGAGCCTTCGACGGCCGCTGACCGCGGGTCCGCCGCGCGGGTCGGTCGATGCTCTTGCTGTCATTCGCCCGCGGTGCCCAGGATGTCTGTGTTCGAATGGCATTCGCCGATCGACGGACGCTGGCGCAACGGCACCGCGCACCCCCTGCCCGACGACGACCCCATCGCCCGTCTCGCCACCCTCCCGCGGATGAACAGCGCCATCGTCCGAGCACTCGGGACGAACCTGCTGACCATCCGCATCGATCTCACCGATCAGCGGCGTCCGCGTGCCGCGTGACGAAACAGCGTGGATACCGTGTCGGGACCGCGTGGAGTGGACGGCGGACTCGTGCCCATGGCATGCTACGGCGGTACGAATCAACCAGATCGTCAGCGCCAGGTAGGTCGGTGGAGCGCGTTGGCGTGCTCGTCGGTGGCGGGCACGGCCGACTCTGCCCTCGGTGGTGTGGCTGTGTTTTCGAGACCGGCGAGAGTCTCGAAAGGACCCTTGTGCACACCGACCATTACAACCTCGGCGGCGACTACGTCCCCGATCCTTCCGGCGATGCCACCGCGATCATCGATGCGTTTTTCGACCACGTCGCGGCTACCGTACGTGAGCACGACCTCGACACCGGTCTCGTCGCCGAAATGCATTCGCGCCTAGAGGAATCCGTCGCCGCCAATCGGCATCGCATCATCGACGAACCTGCCGCCCATAATCTGCGCATGACTCTCGCGCTCGTGGTGGCTTACCGGATGCTGAGTCCGCATCTGGGACGCACCGCGACGATCGCGGCGCTGCGCCGCGCGTTCGTCGAACCTCTCGGCGCTTCGGTGCGCGCAGGCACCCGCGCCATGCTGGACGCCGCGCCGGATCCGTTCGCCGCCATGGTCGCGGTATCGAAGGCGCGAGAGCGGTACGCCTTCGGCGACGGTTTCACCTTCGTGCGCCCGGCCGATGACAACCGCGCCTATCATGTGGATGTCACGCGCTGCTTCTATCACGAAGTGCTGGTCGCGCATTCGGCACCGGAATTGACGCCGGTGATGTGCGAGTTCGACGCGAATTGGATCGAGGCTATCGACCCGGCGAAGCACGGGTTCAGCTTCGAGCGGCCGACCACCATCGGCAGAGGTGGCTCGCACTGTCCCTTCCATTTCGATCGGACTCCATAAAGGCGGTTGTGCCGGTGTGGCGCAGTGGAGCGCCACACCGGTCTGCCGCAGCTAGACGGAGTCGCCGAGTGATTCGAGCAAGGTGCGCAATATGCCCGCCAGCTGCTCGCGTTGCTCGGCGCTGAGCGGTTCGAGCAGACGTCGCTCGGTCGCAATGTGATCGGGTAGCGCCGCGTCGATGAGTTCGTGGCCCGCGGCGGTGAGCGTGACGCGGATTCCCCGCCCGTCGAATTCGCTGCGGGAGCGGCGCACCAGTCCGCGCTCTTCGAGTCGGTCCAGTCGCTGGGTGATGGCACCGGAGGTGACCATGGCGGCGCGCATCAGCTCGGTCGGGGTCAGGCAGTGCGGCGGGTCGGCGCGGCGCAGAGTGGCCAGCACATCGAAGGACGCGGCGTCCAGACCGTGCGCGGCGAAGGTCCTGCGCAGTTCGGCCCAGGTCAGCTGGGACAGCCTGGTCAGGCGCCCCAGTACGGCCATGGGTGAGACGTCCAGGTCAGGGCGCTGCGCCTGCCACTGTGCGAGCACCCGGTCGACATGATCGGTCACCACCGCACTCTAACGAATAGCTCAGCGGTGAGTTATCTCATAGCAGCGATAGCTCAGCGCTAAGCTATGTTCCTTAGAACTAAGTGACTTGGAAAGGGGCGCCACATCATGCGTATTACGGTGTTCGGCGCGGCAGGTGACGTGGGGCGTCGGGTGGTGGCCGAGGCGTTGGCACGCGAGCATGAGGTCACCGCCGTGGTTCGTGATCCGGGTCGTGCGACCACCGTTCCCGCCGAGGCGGTGGTCCGGCGTGGCGACGCGTCGAGACTCGACGACGTGGTTTCGCTCAGCACCGGACAGGATCTGGTCATCACGGCGACGAGGCCCGCCCTCGGCCGCGAGCACGAACTTTCCGTGGTCACCTCGGTGCTGCTCGCCGGGCTGGCCCGCACCGGCGTCCGGTTGCTCGTCGTCGGGGGAGCGGCCACCTTGACCGTGCCGGGAGCGGGGGGCGTGACCCTGCACGAAACACCGGAATTCCCCGCAGAACTACGCGGTATCGCCCAGGCCTGCGCCGACCAGCTCGCGCTGTGCCGCGCCGATACGGCCGCTGACTGGACCTACCTGAGCCCGCCCACCGAGCTTGTGCCCGGCAAGCGGACCGGGACCTACCGTCTGGGTACGGACGAACTGCTCGCGCGCGCGGACGGCCTCTCTGCCATCTCCATCGAGGACTTCGCGGTCGCACTCCTCGACGAAGCGGAACGGCCCGCCCACCGACGTGCCCGTTTCACGGTCGTCGCAGCCTGAGCGGGTAATCGGATCCCAGGGTCATTCGATGCCGAACAACGTCGCCGCGTTGTGATAGCAGACCTGACGCAGCCAGTCGTCGCCGAGGTCGAGCCGCTCGAGCGCCTGGATCGAATGGCCGTAGGAGTGCGGGATATTCGGGAAATCGCTGCCGAACAGGATGCGGTCGGCCAGGGAGCGCAGCCTGCTGTGCTCGCCGACCGGGAAGGGGGCATCGGCCTCGGAGAAATCGGTCCACACCATGGTGGTGTCGAGCCGGAGGTTCGGGTAAGCCTCGGCAAGGTCGAGGAATTCGGAGTACTCGGGCGTGCCCATGTGCGCGATGATCAGCGGTAGGCGGGGAAAGCGCCGCAGCACACCGGCGATCGGTTCCGGCCCGGTGTGCGTTCCCGGCGCCGGTCCGGAACCGCAATGGATCACGACGGGGATCTGCGCGTCCTCCAGCAGGCCCCAAACCGGATCCAAGATCGGGTCTCCTGGATGGTAGTCACCGACTTGGACATGCGCTTTGAAGACGCGGGCTCCGCCCCGCGCGGCCGCGGCGACATAGCTCTCGGCCTCCGGCTCGGGAAAGAACGTCGCGGTGTGCAGGCAATCCGGGGTGCGCGCCGCGAAGTCGGCGGTCCATTCGTTGAGCCATGCGGCCATCTTCGGCTTGTGCGGGTATACCAGCGCGGTGAAGGCTCGGACGCCGAAGTCGCGCAAGGTCTTCAACCGGACCTGTTCGTCGGCGCGGTAGGTGATCGGCCAGGCGCGCCCGATCAGCGGACCGGCCGAGTCGAAGTATGCCCACACCTTCCGCAGCACCTGGTCGGGCATGAAATGGGTATGGACGTCGACGATTCCGGGGAGTCCGAGCTCGGTGCGGAAGGCGGACAGGTAATCGGTGTCGTCGGGGCCGGTCACCGGACCTCCTGGGCGGCGGGCGGGTGGACCGTCCGTGCGAGATCGCCGATCCGGGTGATCATCCGTTCGAAGAAGAGCTCCGGGTCGGTGCCGATCACGATGTCGGCGTTCGGTTCGCGTCCCCACATGCCCGCCCAGTCGGCGACCGTGGTCGCGCGGGTGATGGTGCCCGCCAATTCGACGTCCACCGTCGCCGGCCGGGTGCGCGCCAGCGACGGATCCAGCGCCACCGCGGCCGCGAACGGATCGTGCATGTGAGCGAGGTAGCCCAGGTCGTAGCCGTCGTGGAAGTCGAAGTAGAACCGCACCGCGTCGGTGACGTGCCGGACTATCGGATTGCTCGCGACCGAGCGGGACCCGGGCGGCTCCGCAGACGAGACGTGTTCCACCGGAAAGCTTTTCGCGCGCTCGGCGAGACGGACCAGGTGCTCGGGTCGCATCTCGATGGTCTCGGTGACGTCGAGCGCGCAGACGATCGGCCTGCGGTCCGCCGGTGCCGCGGCGAAGGCGTCGAAGACCTCTTTGGCGGCCTCGGGATCGACGTGCACGTTCCATTCGTTGGTCGGCGTCGTATTGCCGGGGTGGTTGAACGCGCCGCCCATGATCACCAAGCGGTGCAGCAACACCGGCAGTTCGGGCTCGATCCGCAGTGCGAGGGCGAGATTGGTCAGCGGGCCGGTGCAGAGTCCGACGATCTTGCCGGGATGCGCACGCGCCAGGTCGGCCCACATCCGCGCGGCCGAACGCGACGAGAGGCGGCGGGCGGAGGCGGGCAGTTCGGCGTACCCGACACCCTGTGGCCCGTGCGTGTCCTCGGTGGTGCGCAGCGGGATCGCCAGTGGGTCGGCGGCGCCGAGCGCCACCTCGATGTCGGGTGCGTGGCAGACATCCAGCCAGGCGAGATTGTTGGCCGCCACCTGCGCCGCGGGCACATTGCCCGCGGTGGCCGCGATCCCCGCGATCTCGGCCTCGGGGGAGCCGAGCAGGTACAGCAGGGCGAGGGAATCGTCGATGCCGGTGTCGACGTCCAGGATGATCTTCTGCCGCACAGCATGAGACTATCCATCCGTAGCGCTGCCCCCGCGCCGAGGTGCCGATAGCTCGGAAGTGGCGGAGTTGGTACATACGTCTAGTACATTTGTCTGAGACGTTGTAGCCTGTGATCATGGGAAATCGCGAGGATCTGCTGGCGGGAGCGCGAAAGGTCATCATCGAGCGCGGCGTGGCCAAAGCCACGGCCCGTGACATCGCCTCCGCCGCCGGTGTGAGCCTGGCGGCGATCGGTTACCACTTCGGCTCCAAGGAGCAGTTGATCACCGAGGCACTGACCGACGCTCTCGGCACCGCGATCGGCGACAGCATGGAGGCGCTGATCCGCCAGGGCGGCGCTACACCACTGGCCGCATTCGCCGCCCTGTGGAATGCGATGCCAGCGGTATTCACCGACAATCGCGACAGCATGCTGGCGAGCATGGAAAACCTGGTGCGCGTCGCGCGCTCACCGGAATCCCAGAAATTCTTCGCCGAGAGCCTGCCCGGGGCGTATCGGGACATGTCGGAGGCCCTGCGAGCGGCGCACCCGCAGTTGAGCGAGGACCAGGCAGAGGCGATCGCGGAGCTGTATTTCGTGCTCGTGCAGGGACTCGGCGTGCTGCAAACGATCGTCCCGGAGGCGAAGCTTCCGGACGGGGACCGGCTTGCGCAGGCGGTGGCAGCTCTAGCTAGCCGCTGCTGATCAGTCCTCGCTCGCCAGTTCTCCGGGAGATATGGCGCAGTCGAATTCGCGGATCGGCTGAACCCGTAGGCCCGGGGCCAACCTGGCCCGGCTGATTGAGCCGGAACCAGGGTGGTCGGACAATCGGAGATTCGCGTCGACGCAATGCATACGCTCAGGAGGAAGCGGACCGCCGCTCGAGGGCTGCGGAAATCAAAGCACGCGCAGCCTTGCCCGTCACGGACTGCTTCGCCAAGACGTCGAACGCTCGCCCGTACGTGGCGACCTCGCGCGGCTGGGTGATCGTGAGTTCGGCTGTCACGTTCTCGACCATCACCATGCGATTGTCGAACATGATGAAGTTCGATATGGGAACTTGATAGGGGGTTTCGGCTGGCACGATCCCGAACAGAACCCGTGGCATGCCCAGCACGGCGAGCAGGCGATCCAGTTGTCCGGCCATGATCTGGTCATCGCCGACAGTCGTCCGTAGCGCCTGTTCGCCGATCACGAAGTGGAACCGATGCTTCCGCTGGTACAGGATCTGTTGGCGTTCCATCCGCTTAGATACGCCTTCTTCGAGGTCATTGGGTATGCTCTGGAACTCGATCACATTGCGCATGATCTCTTCCGCGTACTCGGCGGTCTGTAACAGGCCAGGGATGAGAACCGGCTCATACCAACGCATCAGCCGCGTCTCGGCTTCCAACTTGATCGAGGCCTGCTGCCGCCGTTTCGTGCCGGTTCCAAGTACTCGGCGCCACTCCAGATATGACGCCTCGATGTTGCGGACAGTCGCGATGAGATCCGGCAGGTGGTCGGCGGAGTTTGTGTGTTTACACCATGTCCGGATGTCGGCGTCGGTCGGTTTGGTCTTCCCATACTCGATCTTTGACACCTTGGTCTGATGCCAACCGGCGAGGTCGGCGAGTTGTGTGCCGGTGAGGCCCGAGTTGAGGCGAAGCTCCCGGAGTCGACCCCCGAGAGCTTCGCGCATTTCGTGAAGCGAACCACTCACCGGTCGGCGTACTCCGCGAGAGGAGTAGCGAGCGTCCACACGCGCTCTTTCACAGCCCGACAGTACTCGATCAACCGAGGATCGGTGGTTACGGCGCCACCGACCCAGCGGCCCGACGGCTCGAAGATCGTGTACGCCAGTAACGAGCCATCGAACAACCACCAGTCATCTACGGTCAGATCGTCCGAGTCGATCAAGTGCCTCGGCAGATAGCGGACGTTCTCGCCGGCGTCAGCATTGAACCGCGCCACCGCTTTCGCGAATCGCGTGTAGTCGGTGTGAGGTTCTGTCACTACGCGGGCGCGGTTGACCGCTACCCCACGGCCGGTCACTTCCCGCACATGATCGAGCCACGGTTGGAACCATGCATAGTCGTCTGGTTGGTCCTGAAGGAACTTCCGGAACGGCTCGAACTCCTCTGGAGTCTCGTAGGTGTCCTGGACTTCCAAATGGAACGCCTCGCGCCGGCAGGAGCGAAATAGGTCGTTGAATGCCTCATCCTGCACGAGTTGCACCGTAGAAAGTCCTTTCTGCCATCGGAACCTCGATGCATGTTTCGTCGTCGTAGAGGTCCAGTTTCTCGAGTACTTCCGGGTCGGTGACCGGCGTACCCGTCAGGGTGAACGTACCCCGCCCGGTGTCGGTCATCTGTGCCCCGAGGAACGTGTCCGGGAGTGCGAAGCCGAGCAGCAGGTGTGGAATCTCGATGGTTGCGGGTGATTCGGTCTTCCATCCCTGCGCTAGGTAGCCGTGGTCGGTCGCGTAGAGGCTGGGGCATCCGCCTCCGGTGGTGCCGCCCTTGCCGAGGAACGGTAACCGCATGGCTCGAATCTCCAATCGCTATATGTGGGTATATGCTCGCGCGCCTTCAATGTTCCACCTTCAATGCCTCTCTCGCACAGGAAAAATAGATTCCGAGCATATTGGAGCATGAGTCTGGACGAGCACGCTTCGGCTTCTTACCGTCGTTGCTTGGCACCCGACGTCGGGGTGATGCCGGTGTCGATCACAGAGCCCTCGGCGTCGGGTGCCACCACGCGAAAGTCCACGCGCAGAGGGGTATCGAGATGCCCGAAGAACTTGCAGTCGTATTGATCGTCACAGCCGTCGTCGTCGGCGTGGTGCTATTCCTGTTCTGGGTGCTGCCCTGGATGATCGAACACGCACCACAGCTGCCCGAACTCGAGCACGATGACGAACGCCTGAGCCACCACTGCCACCACGCGCCCACGGTGCCCTACACGGTTGCACAGGCGCAACGGATCATGCAGCGGCTCATCGATTGCGACGCCACTACGTGCTCCGCCAAAGCCGCGGCGTTCCGAGTTCTCGCCGAGGCTGGAATGGTCAAGCCTGCGAAGGACCTCCGATGAAACCCGTCGCTCGCGCCGATGTCCTCGGCCGCCGGAGCGCCCAAACCTGCACGAATCGGGTGATCGAGAACCTCGAGCACGCCCGGTTCGCGCTCACCCATCACGGCGACCGCGGCTGTGATCAGTTCGTGGCCGCGCTCGGGCAAGGATCGGCGGTGTTGCGATGAGGAGACGACTCGTCGGCGAAGGGTGCGAGGACGCCACGGTGCCAGGTATCGACATCCGCCAGGCTCGCGGCATCATCGCGATTCACGAGCACTGCGTCCCGGCTTGCCCTCGCAAGCGCACCGCGTCCGAATATCTGCGGCAGCGGGGCAATCGCACGGAAGACAAAACCGATGGCGCTCAGTGAGTCACAGGCGAAGGTGCTCGGTGCGATCTCCGTAACGCCGTTGACCTTCGCCGATATCCGGACCCGCACAGGACTTTCGGACCACTCCCGCCGACCGGCCAGCGGCTCGGCGACGCGGTCGAGCGTGGTGTCCACGGCGCGGGTTCCTTCCGAAACGGTGTCGATGAGCGTCATGCAGGTTCAGACGACGCGAGAACAACCATTTCATCGCCCCCACCGAGACGCCGCAAAGGATTTTCGCGGCGCCTCGGGGACGGTCAGTGCGCCGGTAGCGGCCAGGCGGGTCGATCCGCGCCGTAGACGGGCGCGGGCCAGGTGTAATCCGGGTATTCGGCGAGGGCGGGTGCCGCGGTGACGACCTGTCCGTGGCTGACCACATGTGCCGGGTTGGGTGCGGCTGCCTTGGGGTGACGCGGCGTGCGATCCGGTGCGTCGAGCAACCAGGACGCGGTGCGAGCCAGCGCGACGCGGACGTCCCGGCCGACACCGTCCTGGCCGCGGGCGACCAGCGCATCGATCACGCCCGCGGCGAGCAGATAGCCCGACGCGTGGTCCAGCGCCTGCGCGGGCAGTGCACCCGGTACCGCGGGGGCGCCTTCGAGGATCGAGATACCGGAGGCGGCTTGCACGATGCTGTCGAAACCGCGGTGGCCGCCCCACGGACCGGTCTCACCCCACGCGGACACCCGACCGTGGATCAGGCCGGGCCGGCTGGCGGCGTGCACGCCCGCGCGCTCCAACGCGCCCGGACGGTAGCCGGTGATCAGCACGTCCGCGGCGGCGATCAGCTCATCGATCCGGTGCGTGCGCAGGTCCACCAGCGCGGAGCGCTTGCCCTGGCAGGTATCCGCGTACTGCCACGGGATCTCCGGCAGCTGCGGCGGATCGACCCGCAGGACCTCGGCGCCGAGCAACGCCAGCGCCCGCGTCGCGACCGGACCCGCGATCACCCGGGTCAGATCGAGCACTCGCAGACCCCGCAGCGGCTGCAAGGGTGCCGCACCCGACGGCAAGCCGGGTTCGCCGCGGTCTGCGCGGGGTGCGATCGCCACCACGGGGCCCGCGGCGGCGGCCTGTCCCTGCGGGCTCTCGGCCCACTCCTGCTCGGTGCGGACCCGGACCGCGATCGCGCCGTGGGCGGCGGCCCGCTCCTCCAGATCGGAGGCGCGGCTCATGGCCATCTGGGCGACGGCCAGATCGACGGGCGCGGATTCGGGCAGGTCCAGGGCAGCGAACAGGCGGGCGCGGTGGTGCGGATAGTTGGCGTGCGTGCGAACCCAGCCGTCGAAGGTCGGAAAGAATCCGGACAGGTCGGTGAACACCGCCGGCCCTCGGCCCCCGACGCGGAGCAATTTCTCGCTGGAGAAGGCCGCGGTGATACGGGTGGGGTCGATGCGGTGAGCCACCGGATCGAGGCCACGCGCTTCGCGCATACGGTTCGCCGCGGCCGTCAGCGTCGCGACCGAACCGGCCGCCAGCGCCCAGACCGGTAATGTCGCGGCGAGATTGCTACCCGGGTCGGGTGCGGGGGAGATGGGCGAGGCGGTGACACCGATACCGGCCTCGTAGTCATGGACGAGCCGTGCGTGCGTGTTCACTCGCTTCAGGGTAGTTGCCGCGTCGGAGAAGTCGCGTGCCGCCGTTGATCTTCGCGCGGGCCCGGGGCGGCCACGACGGCCGGGTTGCGCCGCCGATATCTGGCGCCACCTGCGGCGTTGCGGATCGGGATGGCGACTTCGCCGGTGCGCAGGTGTGCGGTGTGTCTCGACGCCGGGGTCGTAGCCGCTCGGACCCGGTCGCCATCGGCGCCGTGACGCTGGGAGTACCCGGGCAGCGACCCTGCGATCGCGGATACGTTTCGGCGCGATTGCGGAAGGAATGCCGGTAAGCGGATCGGACCGGAGCGGGCGCACCGCGGACCGGGACGTACGCCGGACAGTGGAGTCGCGTAGGTGTTCCGGCCCGATTGCCGACGAAGACATGAAAGAAGCTGTCACACACGTCTTCTCGCCAGTGAGGATAGCGGCAGGCGACGCGAGGCCCAGTATCGGCCAATATGTCCTGGTGCTGCACCGCGGCTCACGGCGCGGAAAACAGCGCGTGAATCCGATGACCTGTCCGTCACGTGCGGACATAGGGGTAGAGCATGACTGGCCGTACCGCAACACCCCGCGGCACCGATATGTGAGGTCGAGCGACGATGACGAACGCCTATGCCGACAGTGCGGAGTACGCGGTCCCGACGAGGAGGATTGTCCGGACACCCCCTGGCCGGGAGAAGATCCCCGCTTTCGGCAACGATATGCAGCCGCGTTCCGCACTGATCCCCGACCGAGTTCGCCACGCGCCGGTCGAACACGACTACGAACTGATGGCGGTGCAGGACGCCCAGAACGCCGGATACCTGCGGGAAATCCAGGATCTCGCCGCCGAGCGCGCCGCCCTCGGCGGGGGGAAGGGCCATGATCAGGCGAACCGGCTGCGCTTGGAGCAGCTCGAGGCGGCGCTCGCGGCGGCCACGGCGGACGCCGTCGCGGCGGGTGTTCCCGCGGGCGACGTCGATCGTGCGGTGGAATACGGACGCGCCGGCGACTACTGGGCCGATCGGCCCGCGCACCGCTATCTCGCGCGCATCGCCCAGCTGATGCACGAAATGGATTCGCGGCTCAGCGAATTGGACGGTTACCGGCAGCGAGTCGCCGAACTCGAACAACGACTGGCGCGGACACCCCTCGGCGACGCCTGATCCATCCGGCCCTGTCCGCGCGGGTGCGGGCGGGCGCCGCTGCTCGGCCACATGCCATCGTGCATCCATGGCCGAGGACGCCGGCGCCAGTCGGCTGAATACATTTGCGGTTCTACCGAATCGGTTTCGGACCATCGGCGAAGAGCAGAGTCATCCGGTATTTGTGATCACGCTGGTTGTATCTCTCGGGCAATCTCTCCGCGGAACATAGCATCGCCGGACGGAACGTGCCGGTGACTCATCGATCCCGGCTGACCGATTGTCGACCGGAAAGAGCCGATTACCGTGCCGCCGAAGCCTTCCCTGACCTTCACGGATGTCGTTGCGACAGTGGGAGACACCGCAGCGCAGTGTTCGTGGAATGCCTGGGAGATGGCGTTCTGGGATCCGGCGCGCTGGCAACCGCGCACGCTGCTGGGCCGGTGGCGTACCTGGATCGGTGCGTCCCGCACGCGCCGACGAATCGTGTATCTGCTCGCGTTCGTCTTCGTGCTGTTCGTCTTTCCCGGTGTCCTCGGGGCCACCGCGATGGCCTTCTCGGATGGCCAGAGCGGGGTCGGCTCCAGCATCGACGCTGTGGGCTGGATGAACGTCCGGGATTCGGCCGGTGTCCGGGTGACCGACTACCTCTTCGCTTCCAGCGGTGGCAGCGTGCTCCGTCCGATCGTGACGATCGTGGTGGTTGTGATCGGCCTGGAGTTCGTGGGATACCTCGTGATCACCACCACCGGGGTGTGGGTGATCGGCTTCGTGATCAGCTTTCAATGGCTCGATCCGTTCGGGCGCGCGCTGACCGGAGTCGCAGACAACGTCACCGGCCAGATCGCCACCCCGCTCTTGCTGACGGTCGCGGCGGCGGTCGGGGCTTTCTTCGTCGGCTGGTTCGTGGTGCGCGGATACCACGCCAAGGCCACCGCGCAGGTGGTCACGATGGTGGGGGTCGCGATATTCGGTCCGATTTTCCTCGCCGAGCCGCTGGCGGACGTGTTGTCGTCGCACGGTCTGCTGGCACAGGGCCGTGATCTCGGGATCTCGGTGGCCGCCGGGCTGAACGGCCATGCCGCGCCGGACACCGGCCGGCTGATCACGACGATGCAGGGCGATCTGGCGGACAACTTCGTGCGGAAACCGGTGCAGGTGTGGAACTTCGGGCACGTGGTCGACGAGTCGCCGCGCTGCGCCGCCGCTTGGTCCGCCGGGGTGCGGTCGGGTGACGACTCCGGGCTGATGAACGGTCTGCGTGCCTGCGGGGACGCGGCGGCCTACGCCAAGGCCGACAATCCGGGGTTCGGGCAGGTCGGTTCCGGTCTGGTGCTGCTGTTCTGCGCCGCGGTGCTGCTGTGCTTCGGGATGTATCTCGGGCTGAAGATCATTTGGGCCGCGCTGGACTCGGTCTACCACGGATTCATGTCGATCTTCGGATTCGCCGCGGGCGGATTCGTGTACGGCCCCACGCAGACGTTCCTGGTGCGCAACATGGTGGACAGTCTCGTCGCGGCCGGCCGGATGGCGGCCTACACCATCTTTCTGGGGGTCTATGTTCTGTTCCTGGGTAATCTGTTCCGCGAAGCGCGTGGACAGGTGATGATCGTGCTCGTGCTCGGCGCCATCGTCGAGGTGGTTGCCATCCTCCAGTTGAAGCGGCTCAGCGCAGGCATCAGCCGCGGCAACGACTGGATCGCCAATCGGTTCGCCCTCGCCGTGCAAGGAGCGGGCGGCGGCGGCAAGGGTGGCGGCTCGGGCGCCGCGCTCGGGATGGGCCCCGGTGGCACGTCGCATTCCCTGTCCGGTGCCGGGTTGATCGCCGGGCTCGCCGCCGTCAACACCGTCAACAACAGCCCGATCGCGGCCTTGCTGCTCGGCAACAAACGGAATCCGCTCGACCCGCACGCGCGACTGCGGAATCGCGCGGAGCTCGGGGGCTGGCGCTCGAACGCGCTGATCAACGAACGCGGCTGGAATGTCAACTACATGCGGACCCGCGAACAGCTCATGGAGGGGGCCAGGAGTGCCGTCCGCGAGCACGGCGGACGGCACACGCCACGCAGCGCCGCCGCGGCTATCGACCGCGTCGTCAATCGCGGTGGGGGGCTGAGTGATCTGGGCAGCGCGCTGATCGATGCCGGATTCCGCGATCAAGAGATGGTCATCGACGCGATCCGGGCCTACAACTACCGCCAGAACTTCGCGCCGAGCGTCTGGGACGGAGACAAGTACATCGGCGAGGCGGCGGCGTCGCTCGCGGTGCTCAAGCTGGGTCGCTCACCCGCCAACATGGCCTTGTTCCAGCAGACAGCGCACCGGATCGCGAACCGCCGCTACATCGACCATGTCGCGGAATCCGAACTCACCCGCGAAGAACGCGACTATCTCGAGGACTACTTCCGCGCGCCGACCCGGGACAAGATCAGGGGTATCGAGGCGCTCGCCGGAGGGAGCACGATCATCCGGGACGCGGCGGGCAACATCGTGCAGTCGAACCCGGACTATCCGCTGCCCGTGCAGTTCGAAGGCTGGAGCCAGGAACGGGGCCAGTTGATGAACAGGTTCATCATGCCTCACCTCGCCGGCCAGTATCTGGACGCCGCCAACGCCGCCGATCTTCCTCGGGCGTCGGAACTCCTGCAGACCATGGCGAATTCCGAATACTGGACCGGCAATGTGAAGCTGACGCCCTCGAAGGCGATCCCGCGGTTCTGAGGCCAGAGGCAATATCCGTGCCGTACGACCGGACGACTACCGTGGGCTGATCCAGGTTGACGCCGGGACACACGACGGGCAAGGAGACCGAACCGTGGCTGGAGCCTTCACCGATTCGGAGTGGTTGCGGACTTTGCGATCCGAGACGGTCGCGCGTCACCGCCTGCTGTGCTTCCCACCCGGCGGCGGACCGGCCACGGCGTATCGGAATCTGGCCCTGCGATTCGGTGCGGGCGTCGCGGTGCACGCCGTGCAGTACCCCGGGCGGCAGGACCGGTTGGGCGAGGAGCCGATCACCGAACTCAGTGTGCTCGCCGACCGGATCGCCGCGGAAGTGCTGGCGCAGGGAGTGGTCGACCGGCTGTCGTTGTTCGGGCACAGTATGGGCGCGACCGTGGCGTTCGAGACCGCGCGCAGGCTCGAACGCGGCGGGCAGCCGATCGCCACGCTGTTCGTCTCCGGCCGCCCGGCACCGACGTTCGAGGAGACACAGCGACTGCACCTGGCCTCCGACGACGAACTCATCGGCGACCTGATCCGGTTGGCCGCCGATCCCGCGCCACTCGAGATGTTGCGCGCGGAACCGAGTCTCGCCGAACTCGTCCTGCCTGCGGTACGCGCCGATTACCAGGCGGTGGAGACCTATCGCTATCGGCCGGGCGATCGGCTGCGCGCCGATATCGCGGCACTGGTCAGCACCGAGGACCCGACGATGCGGCCCGAGCAGGCCGACGAATGGCGGGCGCACACCAGTGGTGGCTTCGATCGGGCGACGTTTCCCGGCGGGCATTTCTACCTCGATGAGCGCACCGCGGAGGTCGCCGACTTCGTCGGGCGCCGTCTCGCGCACGCGTGAAGCAGCGGCGGACGTTTCTCACTGCGGAGCGTTCAGCCGGACGGCGGCCGACTGTTGCCGCCGGATCGATACGTAGCCGATCCACGAGACCACGACCAGCACGGCGGCCAGCGACCGCACCAGCCCGAGCGCGTCCTCAGGGTAGAGCACGCCCGTGATGTAGTGGTCGATGAATCCGCTCGACGGCAGCCGCGCCTGGTCCGCGCGCTCGCGCGCCCAGTTCTCCACATGGGTCAGCGGGCATTCGAGGCCGAAGACGATCGTGCTGAATCCCCACCCGGCCGCGACGAGATGCAGCCAGATCGTGCGCGGGAAGCGCCACGCGAGGAATCCGCCGACCACCACGTAGGCCACGAAGGCGAAATGCGCGGCGGCCGTGGCGTCGGCAAGCAGCCGGTACAGCACCCCTCCAGGGTATCCCTCGCCGGCCGTCGACGGTGCCGTACGACCGCCGGCGCGACCGGCTCACCAGGGAGAAGGCTGATAGTCCTTGAGGAAGCAGCCGTACAGGTCGGTGCCGTTCTCGCCCTGCACGATCGGGTCGTAGACGCGCGCCGCGCCGTCGACCAGGTCCAGTGGTGCGTGGAAACCCTCCTCGGCGAGGCGGATTTTCGTGTAGTGCGGGCGCTCGTCGGTGATCCAGCCGGTATCGACGGCGGTCATCAGGATGCCGTCGTTCTCCAACATCTCCCGAGCGCTGGTGCGGGTCAGCATGTTCAGCGCGGCTTTGGCCATATTGGTGTGCGGATGCCCCGGCCCTTTGTAGGCACGGGAGAACTGCCCCTCCATGGCCGACACGTTGACCACGTACTTGCGCCGCGCCGCTGCGGCCGCCATCGCCGGGCGCAGACGGGAGACCAGGATGAACGGGGCGACCGAGTTGCACAGCTGCACTTCGAGCAGCTCGGTCGGGTCCACCTCGGCGACGGTCTGCACCCAGCTGTTGGTGTGCGCGAGGTCCGGCACCAGACCGCCCGCATCGATCGCCACGCCACGCGAAATGCGTTCCGGCGTCGCCGATCCGGCGACCAGGGCCAGCTCGGCGACATCGGCGGCGGAAAGGGACGGAGTCAGCGAGGCGGTCAGCGCGGTGGGGTGGGCCTGCATGGTCTTGCCGAAACTCACCACATCCGGCAGCGCGCCCGCGGGCAGCGGTCCGGACTCGGCATCGACCAGCGCGCTGTAGGCCCCGGCGGAGCGGCGCACGGTTTGCGCCGCGTTGTTGATCAGGATGTCCAACGGCCCCTGCGCGGCGACATCGTCGGCCAGGGCGACCACTTGCGCCGGGTCGCGCAGGTCGATGCCGACGATGCGCAGGCGATGCAGCCAGTCCGCGCTGTCGTCCATCGCGGTGAAACGCCGGATGGCGTCGTTGGGGAAACGGGTGGTGATGGTGGTGTGCGCGCCATCGCGCAGCAGTCGCAGCGCGATGTACATGCCGATCTTGGCGCGGCCGCCGGTGAGCAGCGCGCGGCGCCCGGTGAGATCGGTGCGGGCATCACGCTTGGCGTGGCTGCTCGCCGCGCAATCCGGGCACAGCTGGTGATAGAACGCGTCCACCCGGGTGTAGCGCTGCTTGCAGATGTAGCAGGGACGCGGACGGATCAGCGTGCCCGCGCTGGCGCCGTTCGCGGCCGAGCTGATCGGGATGCCCGCGGTCTCGTCATCGATCCGGTTCGGCGAGCCGGTCGCGGTGGCCGCGACCACCGCCTGGTCGGCGGCCGACACCGCCTCGCGCGCCGCGGACCTGCGCCGCTGCTTGAGCTTCTTGAACATGTGCCCGACCGCACGCTGCACCGTCACCGAGTCGGGATGATCCTTCTCCAGCGTTCCCGCCTGCTCCAGGACCCGCAGACAGGTCGCGAGGTCCTCGGGATCGATCATGCTTTCGGCCATCGCGGCGGGGGACATCCTTCGTGAGCTGGGCAAGCGACCGGCCCATTGTCGCAAACCCGCCCGCGGGGTAGCCCTCCGGTCGCGGTCAGCTGCTGCGCCGCGGGCTGATCGCCGTGCGGTCGGCGCGCAAGTCGTCGACGAAGTTGGCGATCGCCTCGGCGACCAGCAGGGGTTCGGTGACCGGCAGCCAGTGATCGGCCGGGACGGCGCAGCGCCACAGCTGGTCGACCCAGCGCGCGGAGGCGTCGTAGACCGCGGCCGGGACGAACGGATCGGTGGTGTCCACCAGCAATTGCACCGGAACGGCGGTGCGCCGCACCCGGGGCTCGCTCAGATGATGCAGCAGGTTGACCTGCGCGATCCGCGCACCGGCGACCAGATCCGCCGGCCACGTACGCGCCAGGCGCGCAGGCACCGGCGCGATGCCGCCGAG
>NZ_BDBA01000190.1 GCF_001612745.1 Nocardia amamiensis NBRC 102102
GCGTCCGCGACGCAGTCGCCAGCGGCGGTCGCTCGGACGCGAGCCATCAGCGGGCCGCGAACACGCAGCGCCGCAGGCGCTGCAAATCGAACACAGCATCAAGCCGAGCGTCGTGCGGGCCGCCGCTCGGATTCCAGCCGCACCCGCTCGTCCAGATGCTCCGGGATATGCCAGGTGATGTCGGCCCTGGTGGCCGCCATCAGTTTCCTGCGCACCGCCGCGACCTGTGCGTCCACCGTCCGGATCGAGCTGCCCCTGCGCCCGGCGATGGCGCTGTTGGCCCAGCCCGCGGCGGCGAGCACGGCGACTTCGCGCTCCGCGGGGGTCAGCTCGTCCCAGCGCGAGGCGACGGTCCTGGCTCGCGGTCGCTGGCTCGGGATTTGATCGATGGGCAACCTGCCGAGCAGGAACAACTGGAGCTCGTCGCGTTCCGGCCGCAGGCGGGCGCCGCGCTGGGCGGCCGCCGCGTAGATGTCTGCACCGACGACGGAGGTGGCCACCTCGACGGCTCGGGCGGTGCCGCGAGCCACCAGCGTCACCCGGTCGGCGACGATGCCCATCGAACGGTGCAGCGTGTCGATTCCGCCTTGCAGATGCGCGATTTCGGTGGCAGCGGCGATCGATTCGGCGCTGCCGGTGTCGCCCGCGTCGACCCGGGCGGAGAGCAGGTATGTCTTCGCCATCATGCTGAAGTGGGCGACCCAGCCCGCCGTCCAGGTGTCCCCGGTGGTCAGCAGGCGCTCCAGCGTGGACTGTCCGAGCCGCACCGCCTCGTGCGGATCGCCGTGCCTGGACACCGCGATCATCACGGCCAGCTCCGCCCACGCGATGGCCCAGGCCGCGCCGGAGTCGATGGCCCGGTCCAGATGCCTGCGGGTGGCCCCGAGCGCCACGTCGGCGTCGGCGATATTGGCGTAGGTGAGCGTCTCGAACAACTCACTGCGCTGCTCCCCCGCCCGATCGCCGACCGCGGCGAATTTCCGCCGCGCCCGTGCCAGTACGTCGGCCGCGCGCAGGTCGAAGTGGATCAGCAGCAGTTCCAGGCCCCAGGTGAACTCCACCGGTGCGGGCAGGCCTGCGTCCGTGGCCGTGGTCTCCCGCCAGCCACGACGCAGCTCCGGATCGGTCAGGCACTCCGCGGCGCACTCGTCCAGCAATTGCGCGGTGTAGGTGTGCCTGCCCTGCCAGATGGCGATCCAGCCGACCAGCGCGGTGGCGTTGATACGCAGCCTGGTCGGCGGCGGATCGAGCTGGGCGGTGACTTCCAGGGCCTGTTCGGTGAGACCCGTGATGGCACGGTTGGAGCCGGTGATGAACGCCACACGCAACGCCATCAGCGTCGCGGCGGTCTCCAGCCCGACGACGGCCTCCTCCGGGTCGGCGAGGCTGGTTTCGATGGCGATGAGGATGTTGTCCCAGGCCGTGCGCGCCCAGTCGATCCACTCCTGCTCCTGCGGTCCGGACCAGGTGGCCGGGCCCGCGGCGACCCGGTCCCGGTAGTGCCGCCGGTGCCGGGCGAGCAGCCGCGCCGCGTCGACGTCGTCGCCGCGCGCCGACAGGCGATCGCGCATGAACACCCGGACGCTCTCCAGCAGGTAGTACCGGACCGCGGTCGGCGTCATGTGCGCCGACAGCAAAGACCGTTCGACCAGGCGCTCGAGCAGTCGGCCGATCTCATCGGCGGGCAGCGCCGCGTCCGCGCAGACCGCCACGATCGCGTCGACTTCCGCGCCGCACGGAGATTCGTCGTTCTCCGAGTCGCAACCGGTGGCGAACACCGACATCCGTTCCAGCAATAGTTGTTCCAGGTCGGTGCACAGACCGTAGGACCAGGCGATCACGTCGCGCACGCTGCGGTGTCGGTCCCCGACGCCGATCCTGGCGCCGTGCGTCCACTGCAGGCGCCGGTCGTCGGTGTCACCGGACAACTCGCGCAGCACGATCGCGGGCGGCCGGTGCAGCAGTCGCGCCGCGGCCAGCCGGATGAACAGCGGGTTGTTGTCGACATGACCGCAGATCCGCGCGGCAATGGCGAGCTGCCCGGGATCCTCGGGAATCGGCCGCCCGGTGCGCTCGGCACGCCGCCGGAACAATTCGAGGGCGTGCGTTCCGGACAGTGGCGGCACCATGACCAACTGCTCATCGATCCAGCCCACCGGCTCCCGGCTGGTCGCCACGACGGTCAGGCCTGGCACCGCTTCGAGCAGTCCGACGATCAGCGGGCCAACCCCGCCGAGCACGTGTTCGCAGTTGTCGAGCACCAGGATCGTCCGGTGGGACTCGTCGTCGTCCTCACTGAACGTCGCCACCAAGCCATCCCAGGCCGACCGGCCCGTGATGGCGTTCTTCGCCAGGGATTGCAGCACTTCCTCGGCGACCGCTCCGGTTTCCGCGCCCGCCGCGAGCCGAGCCAGGCGCGTCCAGTAGACGGCATGCCCGGCCGCATCCCGATAGCGGCGCACGGCCTCGACCGCCAACGTCGTCTTGCCGATGCCGCCTGGTCCGAGCAGCGTGATCAACCGCGCGCTCGACGAGGACAGCAGCGCGTCGATCTGTCGCAGTTCGGCGTGTCTGCCCACGAATTCCACGGGCGCGGCGGGGCCGTTGCCCCCGCCGCCGTTCACTTCCGACATGCCGCCCACACCTATCGATCAGAAACCACCGGGAGAAGCAGCCTAATGCGTACCTCCGCCTTCGCTCCGGCCATGGCACGGACTCTTGACGGAATGCGGCCGGCTGCGCCCATCAGGCACCCCTGCGGCCGCGCCTGGGCCGTCGCTCGGATTCGCGCCGGACGCGGTCGGCGAGCTCGTCGGGAATGTGCCCGGCGATATCGGCCCGGGAGGCGATCATCAACTTCTGCCGGATGGTGGCGACCTGCGCGTCGACCGTCCGGATGGAGCTGCGCCGCCGGGCGGCGATGGCGCTGTTGGGCCAGCCCGCCGCGGCGAGCACAGCGACGTCGCGTTCGGCCTGGGACAACTCGCTCCAGCACGAGCCGGGCCGTCGCGACACGGGACGGGTAGCGCCAGGCCGGTCCGGTCGCCGGGCTGGTGGCGTCGATTCGGTGGCCGGCGACCACAACGCGTCCAGTTCGGGGCGCAGCCGGGTCCGGCGCTCGGCCGAAGCGTATGCCCGGTCGCCGAGCACCGCGCGGGCGACCTCAGCGGCGCTGCGGATCTCGGCGGCGACCAGCGGCACACGGTCCACGGCGATACCCATCGAACGCTGCCGTGTCTTGAAACTGCCGACCAGGTAGGCGATCTCGGTCGCGACCGCCGCCGGATCGCCACCGCAGGCGCGCTCGGCGATGAGCACTTGGGCCATCGCGACGATGTGCGCGCCCACCGCCCAGGTCGCCGTCCAGGTGTCCGGCTCCCCGCGGTGGCGGGTGAGCACGCCGTTGGTCATCGCCAGCGCTTCGGCGGCGGACCCGTGCTTGGCCAGCGCCACCGCCCGCGCGATCTCCGCCCATGCCGTCGAGAGCGTCGAGCCGGACGACACCGACCGCTCCAGGAATCGCGCGGTGTTCTCCAGCGCCTGCTGCCGGTCGCCGACGAGGGCCGAGCAGAACGCCACGAACACCTCGCTGCGCTCGGCGCCGATACGGTCGCCCTGCTCGGCGAACTTGTGCCGGGCGCGGGTGAGGACGGTGATCGCGCGCGGGTCGCCACGCACCAGCATCAGCTCGAGTCCCCACATCCATTCCACCGGCGCGGGCAAGCCGAAATCCACGTCGGCGTAGCGCGGCCCCGCCTCGGCCGGCCCGGTCACGCAGTCGGCGAGCAGCTGCGGAATGTTGTCGGTCCGGCCCTGCCACAACCCGATCCAGCCGAGCAGCGCGGTGGCGAGGTCGGCGACTCCGGAGGGACCGATCCCGGCCGCCTTGGTGGCATCGAGCGCGCGTTCGGTCAGCCGGGTCAGCGCGCCCGCACCGGACTTGACGAAGGGCACCTTCATCGAGAGCAGCACCGTCGCGGTCTCCAGCGCGATCACGGTCTCCGCCGGATCGGCGAGGCCGGATTCGATGCCGAGCACGATGTCGTTCCACGCCGACCGCGCCCAGGCCAGCCAGGCCAGGTCGTGCGGGCCCAGCCAGATGGCCTGTCCGGCGACGACCTTGTCCCGGAAGTACCGGCGGTGCCGGGCGGCGAGACGTTCGAACTCGCCGCGGTCGCGGCGGCGCAGGTGCTCGCGGGCGAAGACGCGCACGCTTTCCACCAGGTACCAGCTGACCGTCGTCGCGGTCAGATGCGCCGACACCAGCGATTGCTCGGTGAGCCGCTCCAGCAGGTGTTCGATCGCACGCGCGGGAAGGGAGTCGTCGGCGCACACCGCGATCGCGGCGTCGAGATCGATGCCGCCGCGAACCGATTCGTCATCGGTCTCGTACCCCGCGGCAAAGACCGACAGCCGCTCCAGCAGCAGTTGCTCGGGGGCGCTGCACAGCGCGAAGGACCAGGCGATGACGTCGTAGACGCCGCGGTGGCGTTCCTCGGCGCCTGCCCGGCTTCCGTGCGTCCAGCGCAGGCGCTTGTCGTCGGCGTCGCCTGTGAGTTCCCGCAGCACCATCGTCGCAGGCTGATGCCGCAGCCGGGCCGCGGCAAGCCGGATGAACAGCGGGTTGTGGTCGACCCGGCGGCAGATCCGCGCGGCGACGGCGACCTGCTCGCGATCGTCCGGGATCGCCCGTCCGAGGAGTTCGGCGCGCTGGCGGAACAATTCGAGCGACTGCCGCGGCGACAGCGGTGGCACGGCCAGGAGGTACTCGTCGACCCAGCCGATCGGTTCGCGGCTGGTGGCCAAGATGGTCAGCCCCGGCGCGGCATCCAGCAGCTCGGCGATCATCGCCGCGACCGCGCCGAGCAGGTGTTCGCAGTTGTCCAGCACCAGAACCGCGCGCTCGGCGGAACGGTCCCCGCTGGTGAAGGTGCGTACCAGCGCGGCGCGGGTCGGCGGGGAGCTGAGATCGGTGCGCACCGCCGACTGCATCACGTCCTGTGCGGTCGCGGTGCTGTCGGGCTCCAGCTCGGCCAGCCGTGCCCAGTAGACCGGCCTGCGCCCGGCCCGCGAGCCACGGCGCAGCGCCTCCGCGGCTAATCGCGTCTTGCCGATCCCCCCGGGGCCGACCAGGGTGATCAGGCGGGCGTCGCCGTCCAGCAGCTCGCCCAGCCGGTCCAATTCCGTTTCCCGGCCGATGAATTCACTGGTGGACGCAGGCAGCACGTCGCCTCGTGCCTGAACCACGGACATAGAACGAAAGTTAGCCGACGACGCGCCGACGCGCTGAGCAATCAGAGGTTAACGTTCGTCTCACCTGCCGTGTGGGCGACGGACGGCCACCGGCGCGTGCTACCCCATCGACGCCGAGGCCGTCTGCTGGTAGTGCATTTGGACCACCGCGCTGTCGAACGTCATCACGTCGACGAGTTGCAGCCCCGAGGCCACCGCGGGCGTCGGGAACAGCGGGATGCCGCCACCGAGCAGGATGGGGTGGACGAACAGCCGGTACTCATCGATCAGGTCGTGCTTCATGAACACCGAGGCCGTCTCCGCCCCGCCGAACAGCACCATATCGCAGCCCGGCTGCGCGCGTAGCGCGGTGATCTGCTCGACGAGGTCCTCCCGGACGATGCGCGTGTTCCACCCGGCGGTGCGCAAGGTCCGGGAGAAGACGAGCTTCGGCGTCTGTTTCCAGCACCGCGCGAAGTCGACGTAGAACTCGGAGATCGCCGGATCCACATCGGCGGTCGGCCAGAACGATGCCATGATCTCGTACGTCTTGCGGCCGTAGAGGAACAGGTCGGCCGAACGCAGTTCGTCGAGGAACGACTCGCACAGTTCCTCGTCGACCACCGGCCAGTGGATTTCCTGATCCGGCCCCTCCGCGAAGCCGTCGAGCGACATCTGCATCCACAGTGTCACGCTACCCATTTGCCCACACCCATCTGCTGCCCTTGTGCGACCGTCAGATTGTCGGGGAGAGCGACACTTCTGCGCATCGGTAGGTCGGTGCAAGACATACTTAGGTAGACGGCCATAGGTAGCGTCGCAACAGTGCGAACGCGCGCCGAATCAGGCCAATATACCGCTAATTAACGGCACGTTACTGTCACGTATCGCCACTGATGGGAATCTGAAATAGAGATGTTTCCAGCGGTTTCGGCCGCACCCGCCGATCAGTCCCCTGGCAGTACCTCGGAGAGCTCGGCGTCCTGGTCGAGATACTTTGCGATGAAGCGGTTTACGAGTTCCGCGGCGGTTTCACCGGGGATCGCGCGGGCGGCGGCCAGCTGCTGTCCGAGGTCGGCGATCTCCGCCGGGCCGCCAGGGGAATCCTGGAACGACGCCCAGATGGTGCCCCGGAACAGGTCGACGAAGCGGCGGGCGATCCGGTCGGCGTCGGCGCGCAGTCGCTCCAACTCGCCGAGCGCTTGATCGGCTGGGATGCCCGCGGCGGTCAGGCGATCGAAGCCGTGCGCCAGCCGTCGATCCGCGATCCGATACGTCGCCGCGTCCACCGGCTCGTACAGGCCCGCGGCGACGACCCGCGCCAGGCCGTTGGGCACGTCGCGGTAGCGCTCGGCGAGCTCGGTCGCCGCGATGGTGTCCCCGGTGTCGGCGACGGCCGTCTCGGGCGCGCCGGGCTCGCCCACGCCCAGGATGTCGCCGAGGTCGTCACCGCGGTCCCAGGCGTTGAGCAATTCCTTGATGCCATTGAGTTTGATCCCCCGGTCGAGCAGCCTGCTGATGGTGCGCACCCGGTTGAGATGGTCAGCGCCGTAGAACCCGGTCCGCCCCTTGACCTGCGGAGGCGGCAGCACTCCGCGTTCGTGGTAAACGCGCAGGCTGCGCACGGTCGTACCGGCTTCACGCGCCAGCTCGTCGATGGTGTACTCCACACCCGCAGTCATACTTCAAGGAAACCACATCGCAACACGGCGCGACGGCCGGTGCGCGGCCATTGCCAGCACGACCGACCGGCCTATAGCGATAATCCAGCAAACACCGCGCAGGTGGTCGCGTGCCATGCTCAGCCAGGCGCGGGGGCAACACCTGGTCGACCGCCCTTCCCGCCCTTGGAAACCCACGCGGTGCACGGCTTTTGCCGCTGCACCTATCCTTCCGGCATGGGTGAATCTGCGGGCCCTCCGGCCAGTATCGCCGACCGTGAGCGGGCACTTCGCGAGCTGACCCAGCACTTGGGCGCGGGCCGAATCGGCCTGGCCGAGTTCGACGAACTCAGCACCGCCGTCGCGGCGGCGACCAGCAAGGCTCAGCTGGCCGAACTGTTCGCCGACCTGCCCGGCAGCACACCGCCCGCACCCGAGGTGACCCCGGCCAATCCGCTGCCCCGCCTGGTCGTCCTGGCGGGGGCGGCCGTGGTGTTCTCGGTGGTGCTCGCGGTGACCACCGGCAACTGGCTGTGGCTGCTGGTGATCCTGGCCGCGCCAGCGCTTTTCATGCTCACCGCGCGGACGACCTGAGTCCGGTCACCACCGCGACTTCGGCCGCACGGAGTTGGCCAGGTCCACCAAGCGGTACCGGTGCAAGCGATGCGGCGCGATCCGCGCCAGCGCACGCAGGCTCGACTCGAGCCCGCGTTGCAGCCCCAGCAAGGTGAACGGGAAACCGAGCAGGGTCGCCTCGGGGGTGGCCGATTGCCCGCCCGCCCGCACCCACTCCAGCGCCGCACCCACCACGATGACCTGCAGTTGCAGCGCTCGCGGCTCGTCCGGCGCCGCGTCCAAACGCGCGGCGGCCTCGAGCAGGTCGGCCTCGGTGGTCTCCGGTATCGGTTGGGAGACCAGCAGCAGACACCCGGTCATCCGCGCGACGTTCTGATATCGCGACGCCTCCGGCACCTGATCCAGGACCTCCACGGCCTCCAATAGCCCGCCATCGGCGGCGAGCCTGCGCGCCAGGCCGAAGGCCGCGCTCACCACGCCGTGGTTGGTCCGCCATACGGTGCGGTAGTACTCCTCGGCGAGCCCACCCCAGTCGGTGTCGCCTGCGGCGTCCCCGAGATGCTGCAGGGTGAGTTCGGCGGTCGCGGCCAGAGCCAGAGCGGGCGCGATTTCGCCGGGCAGCATGCGGTGCACCAGATCGAAGTACTCGAAGGCGCGCTCGCACTGGCCGTCCAGCAGCGCGGCGATGGCGGAGTACCACTCGATACGCCAGTCGGTGCCGTAATCGGGCCGCAGGTCGGCGAGCCGGTCGCACGCGGGCACCACTTCACCGAGATCGAGGTGCGCGCGCACCGCGGTGAGCGTGCCCTCCAGCTCGAAGGTCTCCGGCTCCCGGATCGTCCCGGAGACGATCCGGTCGGCGGTGCGGCGCAACGCGTCCAGGGCATGTCCCGGGTCGCCGTGCAGCAGCGTGGACAGCAGGTCGGCGCTGGGGTCCTCGCCGTCGATCAATGGCACCGGCAGGGCCGCGACGACGCTCGGCGCGTCCAGCGCGGGCAACCGGTGCCGCCCGTCGGCCATCCCGTCGGTCTGCCCGATCAGCGTCTCGATGCCGAAATCACCGCGCATCGCGCCGAATTCGAGCGATGCCTGGGGGTGTTCCTTGCCCGTGTCGTAAGCGAGCACCATCCGCAGGACACCGGCGAGCTGGCCGTACATGGCGTAGGCGGTCGGGAATCGGCGGGCGGGATCCCGCTCGGTCGCGCGCAGCAGCAGCCGGTGCAGCGCCGGGTAACGCCGCAGCAGTGGCTGCTGTTCCGGCGAGGGGATGCCGGGCAGCTGGTGTCCGTCGGCGTTCTTGGGCATGTCCATGACCAGCGCGGCCAACGTCCGCCCGACGGTGTAGATGTCGGAGGCCACGGTAGGGCCGGTCTCGGTGATCTCGGGTGCCTGGTAGCCGGGGGTGCCGTAGATGCTGCCGTAGGACTCCATCGCGGCGACCGCGCCGAGATCGATCAGCTTGACCTCGTCCTCGCTGACCATGATGTTGTCCGGCTTGAGGTCGTTGTAGGCCAGCCCGAACGAGTGCAGATAGTCCAGCGCGGGCAGGATCTCCATCATGAAGGCGATCGCCTCGGAGACCGGAATACGATCCGGCGCACGGAGGTCGAGCATCTTCTTCAGCGAGCGTCCGCCGACGTACTCCATGACGATGTAGCCGTCGGGCACGTCGCGGCCGGAGCGGTGCTTGACGAAGTTGTGGATCTTGACGATGCCCGGATAGGCCACCTCGGAGAGGAACTGGCGTTCGGCGAGGGCCACCACGTGTGCCTCGAAGTCGAGCGGGTTCTGCAACCCTTTGAGCACCACCCAGCGGTCGCTCACGTTGCGGTCTACGGCGAGGTAGATCCATCCGAGCCCGCCGTGGGCCAGGCAGCCCTGAACTTCGTACTGGTCGGCGACCATCTCCCCCGGCTGGAGCGAGGGCCGGAAGTTGAACGGGGAGCCGCATCGGCCGCACTCCCCCTCGACCACACCCGGCCCGGTATCGGTCGTGCGGCCGACCGGCTGCTGACACTTCCAGCAAAATCGTTTGTGTTCAGGGACTTCCGGGTCCTGCATGACCGCAGTGCGCGGATCGAGCGGACTCACCTTGGGCATGGACACCAGACCGCCGCCCAATCTGCGCACGCTCGGCCGCGAGCGCGCGCTGCGCCCGGAACCGGGTTCCGATTCGAGTTCGCCGAGCAGCAGCTCGGCAGTGCCGATGGTCGGCTCCGGCCCAGCCGCGCCGCCCGGCGCGGTCGGAGGCCCGACGTCGCTCGGGACGGAGTCCACGGCGACGGCACGCTTCGACCGCTCCTCGACCCACTGCGGAGTCGACCACGGATTGGGCAGTCGTGGGGGGACTTCGGTTTTGAGCAGGTGCCGAGTTGCCCAGGGGTGGGAAGTTCGCCGAGGCACTTCGGTGCCGCGCATTCGCCGATTCGCCCACGGGTGCGCGAGTGGACGGTCGGAGGCGCTGGGGTGCTCCGGCATACGAACCTCTCAAACCCACCGTTGAATCGGGGTTTCATTCTGGTCCGCCGCCTGTCGATGCGCAGAGTGTTGTTCCCGGCATTGGGAATAGCTCCGCCCCGGGCGGAAGGCCCGGGGCGGATACTGCCTCACTCCTCGTCGGGCTTGTCCAGGATCACCACGGTGTCGCCACCCTGCTCCCGGCGCTGCGGCCGCTCGGCCAGGACCGGGAACTGTCCGGTGACGCCCTCGCGGACCGCCGCGATCTGCAGCACCCGCTTGCGGGCGAGGAACCAGCCGCCGACGAGCGCAGGAACCATGATGACGAGCATCGCGATCACCGCGCCGCGCTGCACATGGTCGTCGCTGAAGGCCATCAGGCCGACCACGGCAACCAGGAACACCAGCGTCGCGTAGCTCGTGTACGGCGCGCCGATCAGCCGGAAGGACGGCCGCTCCGCCCGGCCGGTGCGCGACCAGCGCCACAGCTGCAGCTGGCAGACCACGATCGCGGCCCACGCGAAGATGGTGCCCAGCGCCGACATGTTCAGCACGATCTCGAACGCCTGCTCCGGCACCACCGCGTTCAGGCCGACGCCGATGAGCGCGACCGCGCCGGTGGCGAGGATGCCGACGTAGGGCACGCCGCCACCGGACATCCGCGCCGCGATGGTCGGCGCGCTGCCGTTCATCGACATCGAGCGCAGGATGCGGCCGGTCGAGTAGAGGCCGGCGTTCAGGCTGGAGAACGCCGCGGTCAGCACGACGAGGTTCATCACCGAACCGGCGCCGTCCAAACCGAGCCGCGAGAAGAAGGTGACGAAGGGGCTCTCACCGTTCTTGAAGGCGGTGTAGGGCAGCAGCAGAGCGAGCAGGACCAGCGAACCCACGTAGAACAGCGCGATCCGGGCGATCACGGAGTTGATCGCGCGCGGCATGATCTTCTCCGGGTTCTCCGCCTCACCGGCGGCCGTACCAACCAATTCCACTGCGGCGTAAGCGAATACAACACCGGTGGTGACCAGGACCAGCGGAAGCAATCCACTGGGGAAGAGCCCGCCGTTATCGGTGATGACACTCGGGCCGGTGACCTGACCGTCGACCTTGAACCGGCCCGCGAGGAACACCGTGCCGATGATCAGGAAGGCGACCAGCGCGACCACCTTGATCAGCGCGGCCCAGAACTCGAGCTCGCCGAACCACTTCACCGAGACGAGGTTGATGCACACCACGACGGCCAGGGAGACCAGGGCGATCAGCCACTGCGGTATCGCCTCGAAAGCTCCCCAGTAATGGACATAGGTCGCGATAGCCGTGATGTCTACGATCCCGGTCATGCACCAGTGGAAGAAGTACATCCACCCGACCGCGAATGCCAGCTTCTCGCCGTAGAACTCACGGGCGTAGGAGACGAACGATCCCGAGGAGGGGCGATGCAGCACCAGCTCACCGAGCGCCCGCAGGATGAAGAACACGAACACGCCGCAGATGGCGTACACGATGAACAATCCGGGGCCCGCACTGGCCAGCCGGCCGCCCGCACCGAGGAACAACCCGGTGCCGATCGCACCACCGATCGCGATCATCTGCAGCTGACGCGGGCGCAGCGACTTGTGGTAGCCCGAGTCCTCGTCTTCGAGCGCGGCAGCCTGCGCGGGCGCCTCCGCGGGTGGTCGAACTGTGGTCATGGCGATGGCCTTTCAGGTGACGGCGATCATAACTTCGCTCAATGTACCGTTAGATAGCGGTACGTTCAATAGCGACTCGCCACTTGTAACATGCTGGACATCAATGATTTTGAGAAAAGCCCGCCCGAGCAGCGGTGATCGCAAGAAGGAATCATTGAACGAGCCACTCGGTATCGGTACGCTCGATGGGGAAAGACGGTAGAGGGAGCGCAGATGGCGTGGTTCGAGCGGGAGTTCATCGCGGTCCCCGAGGAGCGCAAGAACCAGTTGGTCTTCAAGTGGCCGGATGTCAACATCCGCCGCTACAGCCGCGCGATCGTCAACGCCGACGAGATCGCCCTGTTCGTCCAGTCCGGGCGGGTGATCGCCGCGATGGGCCCGGGCCGGCACCGCATCGACGCCGCCGAGCTTCCGGTGCTCGGCGCACTGGTCGACACGGTCACCGGCGGGAACTTCTATCGCGCCGAGCTGTATTTCGTCTCCACCAGAGAGTTTCCGGGGATTCGGTTCGGCGGTCGGCTGGCCGACATCCTCGACCCGGTCAGCGAGCAGGTGGTGACCCTGCGCGTGTTCGGCGAGTTCGCCCTGACCGTCCGCGATCCTGCCGAGCTGCTCACCCAGCTGGCGGGCACCGCCGATCTCACCGACCAGCAGCGAGTGCAGAGCTGGTGCGCCGACCTGCTGCTCAAGGCCATGAAAATCGCTGTGACTCAGGGTATCTCGCGCGGCGACTGGCAAGTGCTCGGGCTCTCGGCGCAGTTGCAACCGATCGAGACCGCGGTGCTGCGCCAGACGAACACGGCGCTCTACGAATACGGCCTGCGCATCCCCCGGATCGGAAACTTCGACATCTCACTGGCTCCGGAAGACGCGGAGCGGCTGAAGCGGCTGGCCAAGGACGTCAAGTACATTCGCCTGACCGGCGATTTCCAGCGCTACGCAGCGGGTGAACTCGCGCTCGGCGCGAGCCAGGGTTTCGCGCACGGTCACCACCACGGCGCGGACGGCGGATTCCTCGGCGCCGCTCTGAGTTTGAACGCGATCGGCCAGCAGGTCGGCACGCATTCCGCCGCACCGCAGCTGCCTGCCGCGGCTCCCGCGGCGGGACAGGTGCCGTGCGCCGCCTGTGATACCGCGAACCCGGCGGGTGCCCGGTTCTGCATGAACTGCGGTGCGCGCCTGGAGCCGCAGCCGCGGCACTGTCCCGGTTGCGGCACGGAATCGGCCGCATCGGCCAAGTTCTGCGGTGCCTGCGGAACGCCGATGCCCGGAGGCTGACGCCGAGCGCGCCGTGCCTCCGGGCATCGTCCGGATGGATCAGCCTGCGACCGCCGGTGCGACGGCGGTCGACTCACCGCTGCTCACCATGCCGCGGACCTGCCGCGCCGCCACCGAGAGGGCGGCCAGGTCGTGGGTCTCGGCGGCGAAGATCTGCGCCAGCGACGCACGGGCGCGGGACAGCCGCGACCGGTTGGTCGACTCCCAGTAGGCGATCTTCTCGGCGGTGCTGTCCTGCGGTTCGGAAGCGGTCAGCACGTCCAGGGTCAGCGAGCGCAGCGAATCGTAGAGATCCTCGCGCACCGCCAGGCGGGCCAAGGCCCGCCAGCGCCCGCCGCGCTCCAGCTTGCCCACCGCGGTCAGCAGGCCTTCGATCTGGAAGTGCTCGTTCAATGCGTAGTACAGCACCGCGACCTCCGCGGGATCGCGGTCGGCGATGTCGGCCAGGTCGATCACATCCAGCAGCGGGAAGCGGTGGATCAGCCCGAATACCTCCTCGGCCAGCTCACGCGGCGCGCCACGGGAGATCGACCGCCGCGAGCGCTCGGCGAGATCGTCGGTGAGATACCCGGTCAGCCAGGCCGGCACCTGGCCGGCCAGGGCACGCACGCCGTCCCGGTACCTGGCGATATCGGCGCCGATCGCGATCGGCTGCGGCCGGTTGGACAGCAGCCACCGCGACGCCCGGTCGAGCGTGCGCTTGGTCTCCAGCTCCAGTTCGTTGCGCGCCGCCGTGGACATCGGCGTCTGCCTGATCCGCTCCCACAGCGTGTGCAGATCGAAGATCTCGACCGCCGCCTTATAGGCGCGCACCGCGTCGTCGGTGGTCGCCCCCGCCTCCTCCGCGAGCCGGAAGGCGTGGGTGATGCCGCCGTAGTCGACCATCTCGTTGACCACGACGGTGGCCACGATCTCGCGCCGCAGCGGGTGCCTGCCGATCGCGGCGGCGAACCGCTCGCGCAGCGGCGCGGGGAAGTACGCGGGCAGCACCGACGCGAATGCGGCGCTGTCGAGCAGGTCACCCGCGAGCAGGTCGGCCTTCAGCGACAGCTTCACGTGGGCCATCAGATTCGCCAGCTCGGGCGAGGTGAGCCCGGTGCCTTCGGCGGCGCGGCGGGCCAGATCGGCATCCGTCGGCAGCGCCTCCAGCTCGCGGTCAAGGCCGCGGCGCTGCTCTAGGTCATTGATCAGCCTGCCGTGCACGCCGGACATTCCGGCGGCGTCGGCCCGCGACATACCCAGCCGGAAGTTCTGCGAGATGTTGTCGCGCAGCACGAGTTCGGAGACCTCGTCGGTCATCGAGGCCAGTAGCGGATTGCGCTCGGCGATCGGGAGCTCGCCGCTGGACACGACGGCGTCCAGCAGGATCTTGATGTTCACCTCGTGGTCGGAGCAGTCCACACCCGCCGAGTTGTCCAGCGCGTCGGTGTTCATCCGTCCGCCGTTGCGGCAGAACTCGATGCGGCCCAGCGCGGTCGCACCCAAGTTACCGCCCTCGCCGATCACCTTGACCCGCAGTTCGTCGGCGTTCACCCGGACCGCGTCGTTGGACTTGTCGCCCACCTCGGCGTTGGTCTCCGTGCTCGCCTTGATGTAGGTGCCGATGCCACCGTTCCACAGCAGGTCGACCGGAGCGCGCAGGATGGCCTTGATCATCTCCGGCGGCGACAAAGTGGTCACCTGCGCGGGCAGGTCGAGCGCCGCACGCACCTCCGCCGTCACCGGAATCGCCTTGGCGGAGCGGTCGTAGACGCCGCCGCCGGCGCTGATCAGCGACCGGTCGTAGTCGGCCCACGACGAGCGCGGCAGGGCGAACATCCGCTGCCGCTCCTGGAACGAGGAAGCCGCGTCGGGGATCGGGTCGAGGAAGATGTGCCGGTGGTCGAACGCGGCCACCAAACGGATGTGCTCGGACAACAGCATCCCGTTGCCGAACACGTCACCACTCATGTCACCGACACCCACGACCGTGAAATCCTGCGTCTGAGTGTCGATCTCCATCTCACGGAAGTGCCGCTTGACACTCTCCCACGCACCCTTTGCCGTGATACCCATCGCCTTGTGGTCATAACCCGCCGAGCCACCGGAGGCGAACGCATCACCCAGCCAGAAGCCATAACTCTGGGCCACATCATTGGCGATATCCGAGAACGTCGCGGTGCCCTTGTCGGCCGCGACAACGAGGTAGGTGTCGTCACCGTCGCGGCGCACCACCCGCGCGGGCGGGAGCACCTGCCCGGTCGCTCGGTCGACATTATCGGTGATGTCGAGCAGGCCGGAGATGAACGTGCGGTAGCAGGCGACGCCTTCGGCGCCGAGTGCCTGCCGGTCGGCAGCCGGATCGCCCGTCTGCGCGGGCGGTTGTTTGACCACGAACCCACCCTTGGCGCCAACCGGCACGATCACGGCATTCTTCACCGCCTGCGCCTTCACCAAACCCAGGATCTCGGTGCGGAAGTCCTCCAACCGATCCGACCATCGCAAACCACCACGCGCCACCGAGCCGAAGCGCAGGTGCACGCCCTCGACGCGGGGTGAATACACGAAGATCTCGAACTGCGGACGCGGCCTGGGCAATTCGGCGATCGCGTGCGGGTTCAGCTTGACCGACAGATAGTCCAGCGGAGTGCCCGTCTCGTCACGCCGGTAGTAGTTGGTCCGCAGTGTCGCCTCGATCAAGCCGAACAGGGCGCGCAGGATGCGGTCGGTGTCCAGGCTGACCACGGCGTCGATCTCGGTCTGTACCCGCTCGGCGATCTCGGCCGCCAGGCCTGCGGTCTGGGCGCCGATGCCATCCGGATCGAAGTACGCGGCGAACAGTTCGGTGCACGAGCGGGCGGTGGCCGGGTGGGTGAGCAGCACGCGGGTGATGTTGCCGAAGGTGTAGGCGAATCCGGCTTGCTGCAGGTACTTCGCGTAGGCGCGCAGCAGTGCCACCTGACGCCAGTGCAGGCCGGCGCGCAGGATCAGTTCATTGAGACCGTCCACCTCGGCGCGGCCGAACCACATCGCGGTCACGGCGTCCGGGAAACGCCGTCGCACACTGGTTTCCGGCAGCGACGCGACATCAACCGACTGAACGAGCTGCGCGGACGGCTCGCTCTCCAGCGCGTCCCGCAGCGGCGCGGCCGTTACGCGCAGTCCGAAGTCGTAGATCCAGCGGTCCGGCCGGTCGGCCACAGTGATGCGGTAGGGCCGCTCGTCGACGACTTCCACACCGAGACTGTGCAGCACCGGCAGCACCCGGCTCAGCGAGACGCCCTCCCCTGCCACGTACAGCGTGAATCGCCAATCCGCCGAGGGGGATTCGCCGTGCCGGTAGAGATTGGTGTCGATCTCGCCGTCGGCGAGCCGCTCCAACCTGCGCAGATCGGTCAGCGCCCGCGCGGGCTCGTGCTCCTGCTGGTAGCTCGCCGGGAAGGCGGCCGCGTAGTCGCCGACGAGCGCCTGCGGTACGTCCGGCACGCCCGCCGCCTCGGCGACCAGGCGGTCGCTCCAGGTCCACGTGGTGGCCAGCAGCAGCTCCTGGATCCGCTCGCGGTTGTCCTCGGAGATGTCGCCGGGTTCGGCGCCCGGCTTGCGGTGCACCGTGAAATACACGACGGCCAGCTCCGATTCGGTGGCCCGCGCGGAATAGGCGATCTGCTCGGCGTCGAACTCCGCACGCAGGATGTCGCCCATGCGCATACGGACCTCGGTGGAGTAGCGGTCCCGCGGCATGTACACCAGGCAGTAGATGGTGTCGCTGCGCGCATCGCGCCGCAGGAACAACTGTACCTGGCGCCGCAGGCCCAGATTCATGACGGCCGAGACGGTTTCGAACAGCATGCGCGCGTCGGTGGAGAACAGTTCCACCCGGGGGAACGACTGCATCGTCTCCAGCATCGCCTGCCCGGAGAACGAGTTGAGGTCGAGACCGGCCCAATCGATGACCTGCAGTACCCGCCGCGAGATGACCGGGATGTCGAGGATGTTCTCGTGCAGGCCCGCGACGGTGAAAGTGCCGACGACGACGTGCTCGCCCTTCACCATGGCGACGGTGTCGCCCCAGGCTGCGCGACCACTCGGATCGGTCGCGCCGTAGTCGGCGACGCTGATGAAGTACAGGTCCCGTGACCCCGGCAGCAGCGAGTCCACCGAGCCGTTGGCCATGCGCAGGACCGTCCGCTTCGCGCCGACCACCGGCACGCTGATATCCGCGGCGGCCCCGCCCGCGAGCACGCCCAGTCCGGTGCCGGGCAGCTGCCACGGCTCGAAGTCGGCGTTCGCGCTCGGCGCGGAACGGCGGAAGTGGTAGTAGCCGTAGCCGAGTGGGGTGAAGTGGCCGTCGGACAGCCAGCGCAGCAGATTGGCGGCCTGCGGGATCTCCGCGTCGCCGGCCCACTGCGCGGCCTGATCGAGCTGGTCGGCAACGGTGGTCAGCACCTCGACCATGGTCGGCGTGTCGTCGGCGACCTGGCGCAGGTCGGCCAGCAGTGGCGGCAGCGCGCGTTCGATCCGGTCCACCAGCTCGTCGGACAGACCCGCGCCCAGCTGCACGTGAATCCACGACTCGCGCAACGTCTGTCCGTCGGCCTCGCCTGCGGGTTCGGCCTCGCCGTCGCGGGGGGCGATAGCCAGCACCTTGCCCTCGGCGTCCCGTGACACGTCGAATACCGGGTGCACAACCTCGGTGATGGTCGCGCCGAGCCGCCGCAGTGCGGCGGTGACCGAGTCGACCAGCAGCGGCATGTCGTCGTTGACGATCTGGATCGCGGCGCCGAGCCCAGCGGTGTCGTCGGGCCGGTAGACCCGGGTGGTCGCCGAACCGGGCGCGCGGGTGGCCGCCAGTCCGAGATGCTGGCGGAAGATCTGCTCGGCCCGATCCGTGATGGCCGATGTCGAGGAACCCGGCTGAATCCAGCGGAAGTAGGCCGCCTCCAGGTCGGTCGGATCATCGTGGAACCGCTTCGGTGAAATCGTCTGCTGGGTGGTTGCCACCATCGATCCGTTGCCTTCCCGAGAACTGCACTCGTACGTGTTTCGTACTTTAGTTAACGTACCGCTGGATAACGGCACAATCAACAGTGTAACAATAATTCGCCGTAGCAGATGCGGATTAGGGCGTCCCGATCAGGGAGTTTCTCCGGCCGAACGGGTGCGGGTGGTGCTGTGTCAGCGGACCAGTCCCGCTCGCGACGCGAAGGTCTTGGCGGCCGCCTGACCGGCGAATGTCCCCGTCTCCAAGCGCAAGCCCGCACGGGTGTCCGCGTACCAGACGGTTGCCGAGGGGCTGATCGCCACGTAGACGGGACCGTCGACGAGCACGACCGCGCGGGCGTTGCGCCAGCGGGAAATGGAGTCGGCCAACTGTTCCGGCCCGACGAGCTCGGAATAGAAGGTCAGGTCCCTACCGCCGGCGATGCCACCGAAGAGCATCGGGTTGTTGGCCCCGATGACGCATTTCTCCCCGCGCCCAGTGGCATCGAGTGCCTGGCATGATGCCGCGGACCGCAGCAGGCCCGGCATGGCCTGCGCCGGTGTGTCCCCGCGCGTCATCGAGGGCAGATCCATCGAACAGGACCGGGCACCGAGGACGGCGGCAACGATCATGACCAGGATTCCGATTCCGGCGGCACGCCACTGCCAGAGCGGATACGACTTGCCGACGATCTTCTTCGCCTCGCCGACCGCCTTTTCCGCTTGGCCGACCGCCTTTTCTGTCCCACCGCCGAGCTTCTCAGCCGGCCCGGCGACCTGGTGGTGCAGCCTGCCCTCGGTGCCGGACTCGACCGCGTCCCGGGGCGCCCGCAGCGGCGCACCGCAGTGCCCGCACCGGGAATCGGCACCGGTGTTGCGATGCCCGCAGTACTCGCAGACCAGCTCGCGCAATGTGGACATCAGCGCCCCGTGACGACGACCGAGGAGATCGCGGTGACATTGACCGATGGGTCACCCTTGGATTCCAGCACCGTCAGCACGATCTTCGACGCGCTCACCGGGGGCTCGATCTTGGTCACCACCAAGGTGCGCTGATCGAGGGTCGGCTGCGTGTAGACGGTCTTGTTGCTGTCGTCGAATTGGTAGGAAACCCGGCTGACGGTACGGTATTTCGCCCACTGGTCGGCGCCGTCCGGGCTGGTGTGGTCCCAGCCGGGCACGATGCCGATCGAGTCGATCTGGTAGGTCTTGCCCAGGTCGATGGTGATGATCTGGCCGTCGACCTTGTAGGCGCGCGCGCACGACCACGCCTTGCCGGATTGCCCGGAGAAGGCGTCCATAGCCGAGGTGCTGCCGGGCCCGCATTTCGAATCGGCGGACTTCACCTGGATGATCGAGCCCGCCGCCGGAGCCGCCGATGTGGTCGGCGCCGCGGAGGTCGGCGGCGGGGTGACGACCAGCAGCTGGTTCTGCGCCGTATTCTTCGAGTCGCCGCCGCCGGTGGTGACCAGCAGCAGCACCAGCAGCACCGCGACCACTGCGGCGACGATCAACGCCACCCTCGGTTTGCGCAGCTGGACGAGCGCGTCCTTGGCCACCTGCTGCGCCGGCGCGAGCCGGTTGGCCTGCGCGGGTGCAGGGCGTTCCGGTTCCGGTTCCGGCGCGTCGGGTGTGTTCGAGCGCGCCGCGACCGCGGAGTAGTCGCCCGCGAAATCCATCGCCGGCGTCGTGTCCTGGGTCTGCCCGTTCAGCAGCGCGAGGATTCGCTCGCTCGCCCTCGGGCCGTCGCCGCTGCGGCGCCGTGGCACCACCGGCTCGGAGTCCGGATCGAGGTCGGGAAACCCTGACGACGCGGTGCCGAAGTCCGGAGTGTCGCTGGGCGGCGCGGCGGAAGGCCCGAACGACGGATCGGACAGCAACGCCTCCAGGACCGCGCCTCGATGACGGAGAAAGACGTCTCCCGCGTCCTCATCGGGCATGAACCGGATCGTATCCGGCGCGAGCAGCCCGCCGAGCTCGCGCTATTCCCGCTGCGGGGAACAACCGAGGGGCCGGTTCAGCGCTTCTTCTCCTCGGTCACGAAGTACTCCGGCGGCACGTCGAACACGCGCGCAAGCGCGATCACCAAATCCAGCCGCGGGATCGCGTCGCCGTGGATTAGCCGGTACAAACCGGACTGCGACACCGGCACGTCCGGGTACGCCAATTCCAGGTGCTGCGCCAGCGAATAGAGCGTCAGCGAGCGCGTCGATCCGTCCTCGGTGGACACGACGGATTCCGCGATCAGCTCCGATAACCGGCTGGAGAAGATCGCGGCGGCGGCCTGTCTCGGCGTCAGCGCGTCCCCGGCGTCCTGATGCGGGAGATCGCCACCATCGGAATGGGTGTCCGCAACCACGGTGATAGACATTAACCGACCGCTCCCGTCAGCTCACGCGACGGCCACCAGGTTGCGGAGGTGCAACCATGGGTCCGGATGCCCGGGCGCCGGGCGCGGGCGGGCCGTCGACGGTATCGAAATATCGTGTTTCGCCTCTCGGCTCGATGAGGTCAACCCGCACTGTGCGCATCGGAATGCTCACGTCCACCGCGGTCGCGCTGACCTGGTTGATCGCGAGATCGACCGCACGCCTGCGCGGACCGCCGGGCTCGCTGATAGTGACCGTCGTGTGCGCGTTGGACGCACGCGGCGGCAGGTGGTCGAAGACGGCGATTGTGGCGGGGTTGTCCGCCTCCGTGCCGTTCTGGGCTCCTGGTCCGTCGGTGTTCGGACCGGCCATCCGCATCGAGCGTGGGTCACCGACCGCGGTGACGAGCTGACGCCAGCTGTCCGGTCGCGCCGAATGGATCTCCACGTCCGCGCCGACCACCATCGCGCGCAGGATGATCTGCTGCGCGACCGGCAGCACGGCATGCACGTCGATGGTGCGCCTGCGCGGGTTGTAGCGGGCCGGGTCGAACAGCGGCAGCGCCAAGGTGTGCCGCGGCTGTCCGCTGATCGCGCCCAGGATCTGGCCGTTCGGGCCGATCGCGATGGTCAGCTCGGCGACCATGTCGTCGGGTGCGACATCAGAGCCGGACTCGAAGCCGCGCAGGACGCGGACCGAGTCCCCGGTGGGCAAGGACGCCATCAGCGCCGTCGATTGATCGCCGCCGAGCAGGCGCAGGTATTCCGGCGGCGTGGTGGTCAGAGCCGGGCCGATGAACCGGACCAGGGCGCGCGGCCCTTCCCCATCGTCGGTCAGACTCACCACCAGCGTTGTGCGGCCGCGGTTCCAGGTCCAGCAGTCGTCCAGGCCGACGCCATCCAAGCGGGACCAGTCGATCAGGAAGCTGGTCACGAACCGGCCCGGCACCGACGACTCCAGATGGCTCCAGGTCTCCCGCAGATCGGTGAGTTCGACACCGGCGTGCAGCAGGCGCGTCGCGTCCCGCAAGGCATCGGCGGGCAGCGCGTGCGCGGCGACGCCGCGTTCGCGTAGCCGCCCCGCGATCCGATGCGCGGCGCTGGCCAGTGCTTTGGGCGCGACCACCGAGCACGGGCCGCGCTTGCTCAGCGCGGCCAAGTTGCGTTCCTGATCGAGCCGGACCACCAGCCAGGTCAGCCGATCGCCGACCACCGGGTGGGAGCCGATCAGCTGGTCGTAGAGCATGCTGTAGCTGCCCGCGGAACGGACACGCTGCCCGGTGGTGACGATGTCGATGTCGACCGAGATGCCGAACTGGTCCAGCATCGGATACAGCACGTCGACCGGAATGGTGTCCTCGGTGTAGAGCGTCTGCTCCCCGATGACGGTGGGCAGGTCCAGGTTCGGCGCGAGCTGGATCATCGCGATCAGCGTCTTGCCCGCCTCGTTGATACCGCACACACCCGCCGCGACCTGTACATCACGGATTGCGGCGAGCTGCGCCCGTTCCCGCGCCCGTGTGGCCCGGCCGGATCGGTACTCCACCCAGTCGAGCAGCCAGCGCGCGCCGGTGCGTCCGTTCACCCGGACGGTCACGGTCGTGACCAGGACCGTGACGACCACCGCGCTGACCCACCACGGTGTCTTGGCCGACAGACCGACCAGCAGCGGGCTGCCGACCACGACGAAGGCCGCGAAAGGACCCCGCTCGACGCCGCCGACCCGGACGCTCGGAAAGCTCACCGCCGCCTCCGCATCAGGGAGTTCGCGTGGCTGCCCGCGAAGCCGAGCAGGAGGGCGATGACGATGACGACTGTCGCGGTGACCGCGGGCAATGGATCCTTCGGGCGCGGCGGGGCGGGCATGGGCAGTTCCGCGGACCGGAACAGCCCGGCGGGCGGCTTCGGCGGCGTCCGGTAGCTCAGCGCCGCCAGCGGGTCGATCATGCCCGCGCCAACGGCGTTATCGATGCCGCGAGCCGGAGCGTGCGCACTGGCCTGCAAACGGGCGGCGATCTCCGCAGGCGTCTCGTTGGGGAACCGCGACCGCAACAGCGCGGCGACTCCGCTGACGTAGGCCGCGGCGAACGACGCACCGCCCACCGGAACCAGCTTGTCCGGCGAGCCGACACCGTTGATGAGACCGCCGCCGCCGGGACCGAGCGACTCGATGCCGGTCCCCGGCGCGGCCACCGAAACCCACGGCCCGTTCAGCGAATCCGGCATCGGCGCGCCGGTCGCGGTGGTGAATCCGACGGTGAGCACATCGGCGCCGAACCAGCCCGGCGTGGCGATCGTCTTCACGTCCCGCCAGTTACGGGGATCGGCCGGCCGGGCCGGATCGATGTCGGGATTCTGCGCGCAGCCGACGGTGCCCGCGGTGTTGCCCGCGCCGGCCACGATGAGCGCGCCGCGAACGTGCACGGCATGGCCGATGGCCGCCGACAGCATGGACTGGTCCACCTGTCCGTCCGCGGGCACACAGATCGGCAGTGACACCGTGATCACCCCGGCGCCCTGGTTCGCCGCGCGGGTGATCGCTCGGGCCATGGTGCGCAGGTCGATGGACAGTTGCTGGTCGCGATCGGAACTCGGGTGTTCGAGGCTGAACGCGCCGGAACGCGTGCGAAGGGAGATGATTCGTGCGTCCGGGGCGACGCCGGCGAATCCGTCCGCGGGATGGGCGGTGGCGCCGATGATCCCGGCGATCAGCGTGCCGTGCGCGTCGCAGTCGGACAGGCCGTCGCCGCCCGCCGCGACGTAGTCGCCGCCGCCCACGAGGTTGGGCAGACGCGGATGGGGAGTCACGCCCGTATCGATCACGGCGACGGTCACGCCCGCGCCGCGGCTCAGCGCCCGGGCGCGGCGCAGATCCAGCGCAAGTTCCGGTGGCGGAACCCGGGACACGTCGCTGTCCGGCAACAGACCCGCGGCCAGACAGCCCTTGTCCTGCTTCGTCGGGAGTTCGGGTCCTGGCGGGTCATCCGCAGGTGGCGAACCGACCACTACCTGCGGTGGTTCCAACGCGATGGCGGGCGCGGCCGGGACGGCGAGCAGCACTCCGGCCAGAGCCGCCACAGCGGCGCTGCCGACCTTCATCAGATCCCTCGCATCGCGGTGTAGACGCCCATGATCCAGAAGGCGATCACCGGGACCACCAGGATGAGCGCGTACTCCACCAAGTCGATGACCCGCCGGGTTACCGGGGAAAGTCGCTTGCCGGGCAAGCGGAGCGCCGCGACACAGGCCGCGATGGCCGCGAAGGCGATCACCAATCCGACCACCAGACGCGCGACCGGGGTCTCATACGCGCCGACCAAGACGAAACCGACGCCGCACACGGTGACGGTGGAGCCGGTGATCAAGGCGATCGCTTGCACCCGGTCCGGATGCCAGCGCGAACGCATCGCCAGCAAGCCGGCGATCGCGGCGGCCATGACGATCTCACGGATACCGCCGGGGCTGACCGCGGCCGAGATCACCGCGGAGACCGCGAGCACGGTCGAGGTCGAGGCGATCAGCCCGCGCAGGCTGGTCACCGCCAGCCGGGCGCGGCTCTCGATGCCGACCTCGTCGCTCTGGCGCTGTCGTTCGCTGTCCTCGCTGTGTTCGTCTCCTTCACGCACCGTCTCGGCGTCGAAGATGTCGGTCAGCGTCGTCGGGGATACTTCGTTGCCCGGGTCGGGCAGGTCCGGCGGCCGGATGCGCGCGATCACCACGGAGATTCGTGGCGCGATGGTCAGCAGCACGATCCCGACGAACACCGCACCACCGGCCACCTGCCCCACAGACAGATCCAGGTAGGTCAGCGGCAAGGCTGCGGCGGTCAGGATGCCGCCGAGCACCGTCACCGCCATCAGCGTCGCGATGCCGAGTCCGCTCAACCGCATCATGGTGGCGGCGGCCACCGCGGCGACCACCGCTCCTGCCGCGAGGTTGGCCGCGGCGAACGGTCCTGGCTGGCCGTAGGCGGGCGGCACCAGCATCGCGCCGCCCGCGAACAGCAGTGGCGTGGCCGCCAGCGACAGGCCGAGGCAGATCTTGGCCGCAGCGTCGCGCCTGCGCGCGATCGCCGCGCCCGCCCAGCACAGCGCGCCGAGCAGCAAGGCGGGCAGCCCGCACCACACGACCGAACCGGTCATGGTCCACGACCAGGACAGCATCGCGGCCACCGCGGCCGCGCCGATTCCCAGCGCGGTGAGACCGACGATCGTCGCGGTATTCGCGTCGAATTCGGCGAACTCACGCTCGTTGATCAAGGCGAGCGCGTCGGTGATGTCCTCGACCACCGGCGTGAACACCTCCGCCGACTCGACGACCGACAGCATCAGCACGGTGCCGTCGGTGACATCGTGGTCGTCGAGGCTGCGCCAGCGCGGCATCGGCGGCTCGCCGGGACGCGCCAGGCTCCACTGGCCCTGCGGCGGGGTGAAGTCCACGCTCTCGTCGTCGATCGCCGAGGCCAGCACCACCAGCAGATCGTCGATGAACGTCTCGATGGTGAACTTGGTCGGCACTACTACGTCGACTTGGTAGGAGGCGACCATCACGGCGATCCGAGCCCGTGCGACCTCCGCCGACGACGACTGCGTCCCGGTGGGCGGGGGCGCAACCGCAGTACTCATCGCCACGCTCCGTGATCACCGGAGCTGTCGGCGCCGCCGGCGAGGTATCCGGGGAATCCGTCGGACAGCCAGGCGGCCAGTTCCTCGAACGCGAGCACGGTCTCCTTCTCCAGCAATCGGAGGTCGATCTCGCCGCCTTCGGCCAGGTGCGCGTCGTAGGGCAACACGCAGGTCGGGCGCTGCGCGGTGGCGAACAGTTTCTCGATCGCGTCCACGTCGACAGTCGGTTTCAAGGGCTGGTGATGCACGATCCCGACGATCGACTTGGCGATCAGGTGCTGCAAGCCGTGCGAGCTCAGCCAGTTCAGGGTGGCCACCGCGCCGGTCACGCCGCCGACGGTGGCCGGGGTCACCACCACGACGGCGTCGCTGGTCTGCAGCACCGACGCGGTCGCCGAATCGAGCACACCGGTCCCGCAGTCGACCAGCAGCAGGTTGAAATGACGGCGCAAAACCTCCACCGCGGTGCGGTATTCGTGGCCGGACAGCGCCTCGGTTGCCTCGGTGGTCCACGGCGAGGCGATCACGGCGAGGTCGGCTGAGTTGATCGAGGTGAACGACTGCACCGCAGAAAACGCGTCCAGGTTCTGCGACTGCGCCAGGTCACGCAAGGTCAGCCCGTACGGATGCCGGCTGGTGCGCGTCGACAAGTCGCCGAAGTCGGGATTCGCGTCGATCGCGACCACCCGGTCTGGGCGCAGGCTGGCGAAGGTCGAGCCGAGCGTGGCCGCGGTGGTGGTGCGGCCGACGCCGCCCTTCACGCTCACCACCGCGATCTGATAAGTCGTGGTCAGCTGGCGGCGGATGCGGTTGCGGCGGTCCTCGGCGCGCTGCTCGGCGGGCGAAAGCCCGAGGTTGAAGCCGACTTTGTTCAGCGCACCACGAACACCGGACTGGGACCGCAGCTGCGCGCGCTTCGCGGCGGAGATGTCGGCGAGCAGCTCGAGCGAGCTGAGCGCGGCGGGCAGCACCTCGATCCGCGGCGTCCCGTCATAGGCCGAGCGGTCGACGCGTTCGGGAACCCACTGTGTCGCCGATCCGGACGACCAATCCTGGTTCGTGGACGCGGTTTCGTTCCGCGCCAGCGCCTGGGAGGGCTCGGCAGCCTGCTCGGCCTGGTATTGCTCGGCAGCCTGCTCGGCCTGGTATTGCTCGGCAACCTGCTGCTGGGCCTGGTACTGCTCGGCAACCTGCTGCTGGGCCGAATGTTGCTGGGCCGCTTGTTGCTGCGTTTCCGCCGGTGTCGCGGCGGTGTAGTCCTGCTGCGTATTCGCCTGCGGAGGCCTGACACTCGCCTGCGGCGGCTGCGCACTCGCCTGCGGCGGCTGCGCACTCGCCTGCGGCGGCTGCGCACTCGCCTG
>NZ_BDBA01000191.1 GCF_001612745.1 Nocardia amamiensis NBRC 102102
AGCCCCGCCGCGATCCGCCGCGCGCCGAACTCCGGCAGGGCCGCGATCGAGGGATGCAACCGACCGGCCTCGGCGTCGGCCTGCACACCGGAGTAGTCGAGCCGGGCGCGGGAGCACACCAGGGCCCGCACCACCGAGACACGCTGCGGTTCGGCGTGCTCGTCGAGTTCGATGGTCCACAGCGCGGCCGGGCGAGTTCGTCCGGGCAGCAGGCTCGCGGACCCTTCCGACAGGGTCGGCGGGTGCAGCGGCACCGTGCCGTCGGGGAGATAGAACGTCTGCCCCCTGGCGCCGGACTCCTTGGCGAGCGCGCCATCGGGAGCGATCACGGCACCGACATCGGCGATGGCGTAGTGCACAAGGAAGCCGGTGGGGGTGCGTAACAGATGCAGGGCCTGGTCCAGATCCATGGCCCCGGGTGGGTCGATCGTCACGAACGGGATGTCCGTGCGATCGACCCGGTTGCCCGCGAACGCGTCGACCGCGTCGCGGGCCTCCGCGCTTGCCTCGGCGGGATACGTCGAGGCCAGCCCGAACTCGGAACGAATGGCACCGAAATCTACCGGTGCCGAGACGATCCGCTGGTGCAGTTCCACGCTGCGGCGCCGGTCCTACTGCAGGGCCAGCATGGTGCCGTTCAACTGGTCGAACGGACCGTAGACGGTGAAGGTGACCCGGCCACCGGGGACCGAGGACGAAACCTGTGCCGCGGCGTCCAGCGCCTGCCCGAAGGAGGCGGCGGACGGATGCGGCAGCCCGGCGATGGCCAGGCCGACGTGATTCTGATGCACCCACACCGTGTCGGCGGGGCTGAGGTCGACTTGAACCCCACCCGGCAGTGGCGTCACCGCGACCGCGTTGGCGGAACCGGCGCCGAGCACCGCGAAAACCGAGGCGGCGCCCGCGACCAATGCACCGGCGACCAAGGAGCGAACTACTCGCATATGTGTTGAGACCTGCTTTCCCGCGATCGAAGTATGAATGGCCCGGTGCTGCCCCGCACCGGGCCTTACCAACGGCGACTACTTTATGACGTCCATCACGCTCCCGGCCAGTGGCGCACGAATCGCGTCGACGAAATTTTCACGCCCGCGCTGCTGACGTGAGCCGCCGTGGCCGGCGTCGCGTTCGCCCGCGCTTTCGAATATGTCCCGTGCACCGACAATTGGGAGTCCCACACCTATGTCATCGATTTTGTTCGACTACCTGCCAGGTCCCGAACAGGCGGCCTACTGGGCTCGAGTCTTCACCATCAACCCGAGCTGACCGCGCGATTGTTCTCGCACGCTCGTTGCCTCCCGTTAACCTGGCGGGAGGCAGCAGTGATCCTGGCCCGCTAGCATCCCGCGCGTGATAAGAACCATCGCCGCGCTCGCGGCCAGCGCCACCCTCTTTTCCCTGCTCCTCACCGGTTGCGGGGACGACAAGTCCAGCAGCGCCGCCTCGTCGACCACCGCGGCCGCGTCGCAGGGCGCCACCGCCCCGGTCGACACGGTGAAGACGGGCGCATTCGTCGTCAGCTTCCGGGGCGCATTCCCGAAGCTCGCCGAAGGCAAGGACGACGCGAAGATCGCGAGCATCCTGTCGGAGACCTGCGCGGACATCAAGGCGGGCAAGTCCGAGTCCGACGTCGTCGCCGACATCACCAAGCGGGCGGCCGGCAGCACCCAGCCGACCGCGGAGGAAGCCAAGGCCATCTATCAAATGGCCAGGCTGCTGTGCTGATCCCTCCGCGCTGAGGACATACGCCCGTCGAAGTCGGCGGCGGTAACCGCTACAGGACAGCGCCGCGCCGGTTCCACGTTGCGGGATCCGGCATACCGCCGACGACGGGCACCTCTTCTTACGCTGCCGAGCGCGAACCCGGCGGGCCTGGGTGGGCGGACGAGTTGGTCTGTAAGCCGGATCCTGTCCCCGGTTCGCACCGGGGGGCGGCCATCCATCTGGACACTCCGTTGCCGGGTGCCTCGAGCGGCCCACCCGCAGGCTCGGGCGAGCAGCCCTCGAACGCCTGCGCAGCCGCACCGCGAACGGTGCGGCCTTCGACCTTGCTCCGGGCGGGGTTTACCGAGCCGCCCCGGTCACCCGGGGCGCTGGTGCGCTCTTACCGCACCGTTTCACCCTCACCGCACGGCCTCGACGGCCGTGGGCGGTCTGTTTTCTGTGGCACTTTCCCGCGGGTCACCCCGGGTTGCCGTTAGCAACCGCCCTGCTCTGTGGAGTCCGGACTTTCCTCGGCGCGGGGCGGCGGCACGATCGTGCCCGTTCCCTACGCCGCGGCCGCCCGACCAACTCGTCCGCGATAACAGAATACTGGGTACGGTTAGTGGCCATGGAACGTGTCGAGGTCGGCTTCCCTTCCGGAAGCGAGCAGTGCGCGGCGTGGCTCTATCGCCCGGACGGCGCACCCAAACCCCGCCCGCTAGTGGTGATGGGACACGGGCTGGGGGCCAATCGGGAAATGGGACTGGACCGGTACGCGCGGCGTTTCGCGGCCGCAGGCATGGCGGTCCTGGTGTTCGACTATCGGCATTTCGGCGCCAGTCAGGGCACGCCGCGCCAGTTGCTGAGCATCGCGCGCCAGCGTGCGGACTGGCACGCCGCCATCGCCTACGCGCGCACCCTGCGCGGGATCGACGCGACCCGAATCGCGTTGTGGGGCACTTCATTCGGCGGCGGGCACGTCCTGTCGGTTGCGCCGGACGACGACTACATCGCGGCCGTGGTCGCGCAGGTGCCGTTCACCAGCGGCCTGTCCTCGGCGCTGGCGAAGGGTCCGATCAGCGTGACCAAGGTGGCTACCATCGCGGCCATCGATCTCCTGGTGGGGACCATCCGGCGCAAGCCCGTCCGCATCCGGCTGGCCGGACGCAAGCGCGCGGCGGCGTTGATGAGCGCACCCGACGTACCGGAGGGCTTCCGCAGGCTCAGCGACGAGAGCGAGATCTACGAGCCGAAAGTGGCCGCGCGCGTGGCGTTCTCCGCGCTGTTCGACGCACCGGGACGACGCGCGAAAGCGCTGAAGATGCCGGTGCTGTACGCGCTGTGTGACGACGACTCCGTCGCACCGGTGAAATCGGCGCTGCGTGCCGCCCAACGAACCAAGCACGCAGTCGTAAAGCGTTATCCGGCGGGTCATTTCGACATCTACTTCGATGAAGTCTTCGAAAAGGCGGTATACGACCAGACCGAATTCCTGGTATCGGTGCTGCGGCCGTAAGCGGCTGCCCGCGGAAGAACGATCTCGGCATTTCCGCCCTCGGTGATGGCGCCGAATGGCGGCTGCTGATCACTGCTCGGCCAACAGCTCACGCACGAGCAACGCTGTCCACCATGCCTCGACCCGCCCGGGCGGCCAGCCGCGCCCGGCAGTGAGTTCGGTGAAGGCATCGATGGTGCAGACCGCCGCATACATGTCCACTGCGGTCGGCACGTCGATGCCATCGCGCAGCGTGCCCGCGGGCCACGCGGACAGGACCTGGCGGTGGGCGTCGTCGCCGCGGCGGCGGCCGTCGCGATATGCCTGCGCCAGTTCTGGTTCGGTGCGTGCCGCCTCGCGCAGCAGCACGAGCACGTCGCCCGCTCGCTCATAGAGCCTGCGGTCGTAGGCGACCATGGCGGCCAGTTGCCGACGCGGTTCGGCGGCGGCTTCCAGATCGGCGAGCAGCATGGGCAAGTCGGCCGACAAGTCGGCCGCGTCGGTGAGCGCTTGCGTGAGACCGGTCTTGTTGCCGTATGCGGAGTAGACCGTCGGCACCGAGACACCCGCGGTGCGCGCCACATCGCGCACCGTGGTCGCCGCCCAGCCCTTGGCTACGAACAACTCTCGCGCCGCCCGAGCGATCTCGGCACTGGTCTGCTGCGCCTGGGCGGTACGGCGCAGCGAATCGTAGCGGCGCCGGGCCGGTTCCGCGGTCATGGTTTCCCTTTCGGTTTACGGAGCTCATATTCAATATATGATAGAACTATCGAAACGTGCTCGGCCCTTCACCTGGATCGGCGGGCTGGCGGGCCTCGGCTTCGCGCTCGTCATCGTCGGTGCGAACCTGATCCTCGAACCCGCGGGCATGCCGCGGTTCGGCGCCGACATCGCCGACGCGGAAACCTTCTTCGCCGATGCGGCGAGTTCGGTTCGGCTGTCGTCGGTGTTGCTTCCCGCGGCGTGGGCGTGCGTCATCGTGTTCGGCGCCGCCGTCGTCGCCGTGCTGTGGCCGCGTGAGCGGGCACTCGGGTCGGCTTGGTCGCTGGTCGGCTTCGCGGGACTGCTGCTCCAGAACAGCACCTTCGTCGGCGTGGCTGCCACGCGGCTCGCGCTGTCGCACAGCACCGGCGACGCCGCAGGCCTCTGGGCTCTGCACAACGCCCTGTTCGCGCTCAACGGCACGTTTCTCGCCGTGGCCATGCTCGGATTCTCCCTCGGCGGATGGCGTACGGGACTGATCCGCCGCTGGCACGCCCTGCTCGGACTGATCGCGGCAATCGGCCAATTCGGCTGGGCGACAGTAGGTCCGCTCGTCCTCGACCACGTCACCCCACTCGGCATGCTCGGGTTGGTGAGCTGGCTGCTGTGGGTGGCCTGGATAGCGGCGTACAGCATTACGCTCATGCGGCTACCGGCCGCGCAGCCCGATGTCGCGCAGCCTGTTCCGGCATGAATCGAGCACCGTGGGATCGTGACACCATCCCAGGGGTCGACGGCGGCGGCCGATGCTGTCACGATGGCGCGGATGATTGTGAGGCTTGCGCGGAAGGACGACCTCGCCGGATTTCTCGAACTGGCGGGCCAGGTCGAGCACTGGTTCGGCCCGATGGTCGACGACGCCGGATTCCATGCGGCGGTGCTGCGGCACATTCGGGCGGGCACAGCGCTCGTCGCCCGGTCCGCGGGGGCCGAAGTGCTCGGCGGCATGATGTTCGGCGCCCAGCCGCCGGCCTACCGGGTGAACTGGCTGGTCGTCGCGGAGCAGGCTCGCGGGCACGGCATCGGACGGGCATTGACCACGGATGCGATACGCCGGTACGTGCGCTGCCCCGGCACGCTCGAAGTGGTCACCTTCGGGGCCGATCATCCCGGCGCGGCGGCCAGCGGCGCTCGTGCGTTCTACGAACACATGGGATTCGATCCCGCCGAAGCCGCTGCTCCCGGGCCGGAGGGCGGTTCCAGGCAGGTCTACCGGCGGCGCATCTGAGGCACGACGGCAGGAACATCATCGTCCACGGACGGCTCGCCAGAGGATGAAGGCGAGCACCGCTGCGGGCGCGGCCGCCAGTATTGGCTTTTT
>NZ_BDBA01000192.1 GCF_001612745.1 Nocardia amamiensis NBRC 102102
CCGCCAGTATTGGCTTGTCCCGAACCGTGTCCAGGAGCGTGCGGCCCGGGTGGGCCATGGATTCGGGAAGTCCGGCAGCGCCGAGTTCGGCAGCGCTCGCGGCGTTGGCCTCCGCCAACTCGGCGCGCTCCGCGTCGCTTTGCCCGGACTCCAGCACCGCAGGCTCGGCCTGCTCGGTCCGGGACTCGGCAGCTCGCCCCACGGACGTCCGCGGCTGCACCTGTTGCGCCGCTCCGGCCGCAGGGCCACTCGCCGCAGTCGCCTCTCGCCCTGCGGTCGCCTCCGCCTCCGCCTCCGAGAACGGCACCGCTGCGGCGGCAGGAACGCCCTCACCAGCGGTCTCCTCCGCCTCCCGCCCCACGCTCGGCGTCTCCAACCCCGTCATACCTGCCGCTTCGGCAGCGAGGCGGCCCTCTTCGGCGGCCGCGTCTTTCACCTGCCCTGCGGCCGCCGCCTCCGGCTCCCCCTGCACTGGATCTTTCGGGACGTCGCGGCCCGAACCGGCGGTGTTTTCGCCTGGCTGACCGCTACCGGCCGTCTCTATCACATCGGCGACGTCATAGACGCCGTCGGATTCCGAATCCGGGCGTTCGCGTTCGTTCATCACTGTCTCCTGTCCTCGGCGGCGCGGCGCCGGACAGATTTCCTGGATGTCCTCGCTGCCCGGTTACCCTACGAACGATGGGACAAACCGGACCTCGAAGGACGCCACTCCATCTCGAGTTCGCGCCGTGCGTCGCCCGGGCCCATGGCCCCGCTCACCCCGGTCGGCAGGAAGCCGTTGCGCAGGTACAACCGCTGGGCGCAGGTGTTGCTCTCGGCGACCTCCAAGCGAACCACGCGGTGGCCGCCCGCAACGGCCCAATCCAGCACCGCGCGAACCAGCCGGTCCGACACCCCGGTCCCGCGCGCCCGCGCCGCCACCCACATCGAAATCAGGTGCACACCACCGCGTTCCCGATCGGGCATGCCCCCGACCGTGCCCAGCTCGGCCCCCGCCGACTCGGCCAGGAACTGCGCCCGATCGGTCAGCAACCGCCGCCAGTCACCGCCGGTGCGGGCCTGCGCCTCGGCCAAGGTGGAGCCGAAGAACTGCGGCGTGTCGGCCAGCGCCCTGAGCCGGACACGCCGGAACGCCGCCCAATCGTCCGGCACGAGCAATCTGATCTCGGGTGTCGAGACGTCCATCCGGATTTCTCTACCTGCTCAGCGGTAACGTGCGCAAAGGATTTGCGGCGTCTTGTCGGCCCAGATCAGTGTCCGCGCCATTGGGGGTGAAGGACGCACCGTCACCGGCGTGCCCATGCCGCGGTCTGTACATCGAGCGGCGCCGACGAGGGCACCTCGGCTGCGGCGCGACGGGTTCGGTGGTCGTCCATGATCACCTCCCGTCACCCAGCCGGCGCAGCCCGGCGAACTCCAGCCCGGCGAAGATCGCGACCGCCACGGCGCCGACGATGAAGAACACCACCCCGAGACCGGTCAACGGGAGCAGACCGGAACCGGCCAGCCCGATCATGCCGGCAACCGAGAGCGCGTTGACAGTGACGACCGCCTGTGCGTGCCGCGCGGATATCGCCGGGTATCGAGCAATCATCAGCAACACGAGCGCACCGGCCAGCATGACGACGCCGAACGAAATGCTCAACCCGATCGGCAGCCCGAGCGGGTCGCGCAGGAATCCGGCGCCCGCGACCAGCACACCGCCGAAGATCCCGGTGCTCCAGCCATCCACCGTGAGCGCGGTGCGCAGGAGGGTGGCGTTGCCGGTCCCCTCGGCCATGGTCGTGGGTCTCATATCGTCCTCCTGTAGTCGATCCGTCGTCACCAACCCTGCTGGCCGGAGGTGAGCGTCTCAATAACCTCGGAGGTCATGGCCGGACGGCGGCGCGGATGCTTAGCTGATCGAATGACATCGGTGGTGACGCGATCGAGAGCGGGCGTCCTGCTGCGCGAATGGCGGCAGCGGCGCAAGTTGAGTCAGCTGGATCTGGCGCTGGCGGCCGATACCTCGGCGCGTCACCTCTCCTATGTGGAGACCGGGCGCGCCACACCCAGCCGGGCGATGGTGCTGCGTCTGTGCGACACACTGGATGTGCCGCTGCGCGAACGCAATACGCTGCTGATGGCCGCCGGTTACGCACCCGCGTATCTGGAGAGCAGTCTCGACGACGCGCATCTCACGTCGGTCCGAGCCGCCCTGCACACCATGCTGGCCGCCCACGAACCCTATCCAGCCGTGGTCATTGATCGGCTGTGGAACGTGGTGACCGGCAACGCCGCGATGAGCGTGCTGATGGACGGCGTTCCCGCCCACGTGCGGGCACCGCGCCCGAACGTGTACCGGCTGGTGCTGCATCCGGACGGACTCGCGTCCCGGCTGGCCAACCTCGCCCAGGTGCGCGCACTGTTCCTGGAGCGGCTCGCACGGCAGGTCAGCGCGAGCGGTGACCATGAGCTGGCGGCGCTGTACGACGAGGTCTCCGGCTACCCCGACCCGCCGGACGCCGACGACACAGCGAAGGTCGGTGCGCCGGGTCCGTTCGAGGTGCCGATCCGGATCCGGACACCTGCGGGCGAGTTGTCGATGTTCAGCACGATGGCCACCTTCGGTGCACCGGCTGACGTCACGCTGTCGGAGCTGGCCATCGAATTGTTCTATCCGCTGGACGAATTCACCACGGCCGCGCTGCGCGGGATGGCGGCCGTGACGAGTTCATGAGGTATTCAGGCGTCCAGCATGGATTCGTCCCGATCCCGGGCCAGGTCGGGATCGGCGGCGGACAGTACCTCGTCCAGGCGCAGCCCCAACTCGCTGATGTTCGGTTCGGTCATCATGTTCAGATGATCGCCGGGCACCGAGATCGTCGTGAACCGGCGGGCCGCGTACTGCTTCCAGCCGTTGTCCGCGCTGTCGAACATGCTGCCGACGGTCTGGTGCGCCAGGTCGACGCCCGGCGGCAATCCCTCGGTGGCGCGCAGCAGCGTGATGTCCCGCTCGTAGGGCTGGAGGTCGTAGTCCAGCATCGCCGAGTAGTTGGCGTAGAACACCTCGTAGAGCCGCCGGATCGCCTGCGGCGAACTAGCCGGCGGCAGGATCTCCGACCGCACCGCCTCGGCCAGCATCGCCGCGAACAGCTCCTCGGAACCGTGCACGTCGGGCTCGAAATCGACCAGGGCGGACCGGCTTCCGCGCGCGTACCACAGCAGCTCGAGGAAGAACCATCGGATCAGCTTCTCCTCCGGGATCGGCGTGCGCGCTTGTGCGCGTAGCGCCATGGTGTCCAACAGCGTCACGCTGGACACCTCGTGCGCGGGAAGCTGACGGGCCATCTCCAAGGCGACGTAGCCGCCGAACGACCAACCCGCCAGATGATATGGGCCGGTCGGATGCACCCGTCGCACCGCTTTCAGATACGACTCGGTCATCGCCGCGATCGTCTTTTCCGGCGCACTGCCCGCGTCCGCGCCCGCCGCCTGCAGTCCGTACACCGGGCGATCCGGATCCAGGTACCGCACGAGGGTCAAGTAGCACAGCACGTTCCCGCCGATGGGATGCACCAGGAACAGCGGTGGCTTGGTGCCGTCGGGGTTGAGCGGCACCAGCGGGTCGAAGGTGCGCTGCACATCGCCGCCCGCCCGCACCAGTGTGGCGAGCCCGGCCGCGGTGGGCGCGCTGATGAACGCGTCCAGCGGCACGTCGGCACCCCACCGCCGCGAGAGCGCCGTCACCACGCGCATCGCCCCGATCGAGGTCCCGCCCGCCGCGAAGAAGTCGTCGTCGACGCCGATCGCGCGCAGACCGGCGTATTCGGCCAGCAGCTGCACCGCCGACCGCTCGTACTCATCGGCCGGTTCCCGTTGCGCGGCCACGGAATCCGTGATGACCTCGCCGTACTCGCGCAAGGCCGCGTCATCGCGTTTGCCGCTGGGCGTGCGGGGCAGTTCGTCGAGCCAGGCGAACCGCGACGGCACCATGTGCGCGGGCAGCACCGCACGCAGGTCGTGCCGCAGCGCGGCCAGATCGGTCTGCTCCGCCGCGCCGACCAGGAACGCGATCAGCGACCCGTCGATACCACCGAAACCGCGTGCCACCACGGCGGCTTCAGTGATGCCGGGGAACTTCTCCACCAGGCCGAGGATGCACAGTTCTACTTCGGCCGGCTCCACCCGGAAGCCGCGGATCTTCACCTGGTTGTCGCTGCGGCCCAGGCAGACGATGTCGCCGGAGAACAGCTGAACGCCGAGATCGCCGGTGCGGTAGCGGATTCCGCCCGCATGAGTGGCCACGAACCGCTGGGCGGTGAGCGCGGGCCGTCCCGCGTAGCCGCGCGCGAGGGAACGGCCGCCGAGATAGATCTCGCCGATCACGCCGTCGGGCACCGGGCGCAGCGCGCTGTCGAGCAGCTCCACCGTGTCGCCGTCGACGGCGCGGCCGATGGGCGGCAGCGCGGGGAACTCGTCGGCCGGACCCTGCAGCGTGAATGTGGTGGCGACATGGGATTCGGTCGGGCCGTATTGGTTTTCCAGCACCAAACCCGGAACCACCTTGCACAGCGCGCGGATCTCGTCGGTGATGCGCAGCTGCTCACCGGAGGAGATCAGCACCTTCAGCTCGGTCGGGAACTTGCGCAGCGCCACGGCCGCCTCGGCGAACGCCTGCAACGCCACGTACGGCAGGAACAGCCGTTCGATGCCCTCGTCCACCACGGTGGTCAGCAACTGCTCGACGTTCGACCGCAGGTCGGCCGAACTCACCCGCAGGGTCGACCCGGCCGCGAGGGTGGTGAAGATCTCCTGGAACGACACATCGAAACTCAACGGCGCCAATTGCAGCGTGCTGCGCAGGCCGGTGCCGGTCGCCGCGCGGATCTGCCAATCCACCAGCGCGGTCAGGCCGCGATGCGGCATCGCGACGCCCTTGGGCTCGCCGGTCGACCCCGAGGTGAACAGCACATAAGCCACCGAATCGGGCGAAATATGCTCGGGCAGTGCGACATCCGCGTCGTCAGCGGAGTCGTCGAAGAGCTGGGCAGTGTCGAGCACCAAGGCGGGATCGTCGACGATGTCGCGATAGTCGGCGTCGGCGACCACGCGGTGCGGGTGTGCGCGGTCGATCATCAGGTTCAGCCTGGCCCGCGGGTAGCTGACGTCCAGGGGAACGCACGCGGCGCCGATCCGGGTCAGCGCCAGCACGAGCGGTATCAGCTCCGGACGACGCCGCATCAGGATGCCCACCCGGTCGCCGGGGGATACTCCGAGCCCGGCCAGCCGACGCGCCAGCCGGTCGGCACGTTCGATCAGTTCGTCGTAGGTGACGGATTCGTCGTCGCCGGCCACGGCGATGGCCGCCGCGTTGAGCGCGGCGGCGTCGGCCACCAGCGTGCCGACGTCGCGGGCCATCGCCGGGCCGGCACCGCGGTCGATGGCCGCGTCCGGATCGGCCACGATTCCGGCCAGCATACGCAGCTGGGTGAGTGCCACGGTCTCGCACTGCTCGGTGGTCAGCGTGTGATCGCCGTTGACCCGCAGCCACATCCGGCCGTCGCGCGGGTCGGTCGCCGCGGTCACCAGCAGCTGGAAATTGGTCTCCTCGCGGGCGTCGAATTCCAGCAGCCGCACCCCGTCCAGTACCAGCATCGGCTGGAAGACGTGGTAGTTGACGTAGTTGAAGGCCGTCTCGAACACCGGCCCGCCGTCGGCGAGGATCGAGCGCAGCGGGTAGCGGCGGTAGGGGTAGGCCTCGCGTTCCCGGCGCGCGACCTGCTCCACCGCCGCGCGCCACGTGGTCGCGGTGCCATCCAACCGGACGGGCAAGGTATTGAGGAACAGCCCGGCCACCCGCTCGGCGCCCGCGCGATCCGGACGACCGTGGGTGACCACACCGGTGGTCACGTCCGTGTGTCCGGTGAGTTCCCGCAGTGCCAGGCAGTGCGCGGCCAGATAGACCGATTTCTCCGGAATCTGGTGGCGCGTGGCGAACGCGGTCACGCGCCGGGCCAGGCGGCGCGGCATCAGCGCTTTCGCTTGCGGCATCTCGGCAACCGCCGGTTGGTGTGCGCTGAGCGCGGTGAGTGCGGTGGGTTCCGCCCCGGCAAGCGCGGTCAGCCAGTATTCGCGAGCCGCGGTGTCGTGCGCGCTGCTCTGTTCGACCTGCGCGTACTCGGCCAGGACGGTCGCCGGATGCGGGGTGGCCTCGATCCGGGTCTGCGTCATGCCGAGATGGCTCAGGTAGTCCAGCAGCAGTTCCAGCACCGAGGTGGCGACACTCCAGCCGTCCAGGATGGCATGGTGGAAGCTCAGGACCAGGTCCACCGTGCCCACCGGTTCCTGCGGACCGGGACGGACGAACACCCGGATGGCGAACAGCGCAGCGACCGCCATGTCGTACTCGGCGTGCGTACGTTCCTGGAGGTAGGACTCGATCAGTTCCGCGCCGTCCAGCTCGTCGGTATCGCCGAGGTCGACGATCTCCAGCTCGTAGGGCACCTCGGTGTGCACGATCTGCAGCGGAATCGAGTATCTGCTCAGCTCGAACGACGATCGCAGCGCCGGCTGACGCCGCACCAGCCGGTCCACGGCCGCACGGAACTCCCCGTCATCCCAGGGTATTTCGAGCCGGTAGCGGAACGCGTCCTTGTACGTGACGGAGTCGGCGCGCTCGATGCTGTGATACAGCATGCCCAGTTGCAGCGCCGTGGCCGGGAACGCGTCCTGCACCTGGTGCAGCGCGGCGCGGTCGATGAGCGGCACCGTCGCCAGCGGCGCGACGACGCGCGCGTGGTCGTCGCCGTCCCGGTCGTCGCGCACGACCCGGGCCAGCTCGGCGATGGTCGGCGCCTGGTAGAAGGCGTCCACGTCGAAGTAGAGCCCGGCGCGCTCGGCCGCGGTGCGCACGGTCAGCGCGAGAATGGAATCGCCGCCGTGGGTGAAGAAGTTGTCGTGCACACCGATCGACTCGACGCCGAGCACCGTGCACCAGACTCGCGCGAGCCGCGCCTCGACGTCGGTGCGCGGCTCGACACCCGCGACCTGCTCGGCGCCGTGACCGAGGACGAGCTGCTCGGCGAGTGCACGGCGGTCGAGTTTCCCGTTGCGGGTCAGCGGGATTCGATCCACCCGGATGAGCCGGGTGGGCACCATGTAGCGCGGCAGTTTCGCCGCGATCTGCTCGGCGATCTCCTCGCCGGTCACGTCGGTTCCCACGAAATAGCCGACCAACTGCACGCCGTGCGCCTCGGACAGTTCGTCCACCACCGCCGCTGCGCGTACCCCGCGGCAGCCGAGCATGGCGTTGTGCACCTCACCGAGCGTGACCCGGTTGCCGCGGATCTTCACCTGGTCGTCGAAACGGCCCAGATACTCGAGGTTGCCGTCCGGCAGCCAGCGCGCCAGATCGCCGGTGCGGTAGCGCCGCCGACCAGGCACCGCGCGATCGTCGACGAAGACCGCCGCGGTCAGCTCGGGCCTGCCGCGATACCCACGCGCCACGCCGACGCCCGCGATGTTCAGTTCGCCCGGCACCCCCACCGGTACGCGGCGGCCTGTTTCGTCGAGCACCAGCAAGTCGATGTTGTCGATCGGTCGTCCGATCGGCACCACGCCGGGCGCCTCGTCGCGGGGGCAGTCGAAATAGGAGACGTCGACCGTGGCTTCGGTCGGGCCGTAGAGATTCACCAGCTCCGGCGCCGCCGCCCCGGCCGCGGTGAAGACCGCATGGAATCGGCGGACCAGCGCAGGTGGTAGGGCCTCGCCGCTGCAGAACACCCGGCGCAGACTGCCGATCCGCGCGACCGCAGCGGGACCGGCCGCCAGCTCGTCGACGAATGCGGCCAGCATGGACGGCACGAAGTGCAGCACGGTGACCGTGTGCGCGGCGATGGCGTCGACGATGCGGCGCGGATCGCGCTCCCCGCCTGGCTCCAGCAACGCCAACCTGGCGCCGGTGATCGCCCACCAGAACAGCTCCCACACCGAGACGTCGAAGGTGACCGGCGTCTTCTGCAGGATCACGTCTTCGGCGTGCAACGGGTAGCGCCGCTGCATCCAGGTCAGCCGGTTCACCACCGACCGGTGCTCGATCATCACGCCTTTGGGCACGCCCGTGGAGCCCGAGGTGTAGATGAGATAGCTCAGATCCGCTGGATGCGAGACATTTTCGACACCACGCGCCGGCTCGGTGCCTGCCACCGTGATCCGGGTGACGCGCAGCTTGTCGAACACCGCTTGATGCTCGGGTCCGGCCACCACGAAGCGCGCCCCGCAGTCGGCGAGCACGGTTTCGATGCGCGTGGCCGGAAAATCCGGGTCCAACGGCACATACGCGCAACCGGCGCGCAGCGTGCCGAAGATCGCGACGAGCAGCTCCGTCGAGCGCGTCAGCACCACCGGGACGCATTCGTTGCCGGTTACGCCCAGCGCACGCAGCCGAGCGGCGAATCCGTCGGCCAGCGCGGACAGCTCGCGGTAGCGCAGCGCACGCTCCCCCGACCCGGCGACCGCCTCGATCGCCACTCGGTCCGGGTGCTCGGCGGCCGCCGCACGGAACAAGCGGTCGATCGTGGTGTACGGAAACTCTTCGCGCGGCCCGGTTTCGAAAGCGGTGATGGCGGCCAGCTCACGCGCGGGCATCAGCGGCAATGCCGAGACCGGGGCGTCGGGCCGGTCCAGCGCCGCCATCAGGAGGGCGCCGATGCTGCGCACCGCCGACTCGAACGGGAAGTTCTCGTCGAAGACGTCGCGGTCGTAGTAGAGCTGGAGGTTCAGCGAACCGTCGCGCGCGTGCTCGACGGCGAGGATGTTCAGCGCCTCGAGCACCGTGCCCGGATTGACGATGTCGATGGTGCCGAGGATCTTGTCCAGGTGATCCGACGACGGCATCTTGATGTAGGAGTACGCCACGTCGAACAGCGGCGGCGCCGTCGGATCGCTGCTGAGCGCACGAGCCAGATCACCGTACGGAAAGCGCTCGTAGCGCTTGAGTTCCCGGATCTGCGCGGCCACCTCGGACGCGACGGCCGACAGCGGCTGGGCGGGGTCGACCCGGATGCGCAGCGGCACCACGTTCGTCCGGTGTCCGGCGGTGCGGAAGGTCTCCGCGCTGTGCCGGTTCAGCATCGGGACACCGATCACCACTTCCTCGGAGCGATGGACGGTGGTCAGGTACGCGGCCAGCGCCGAGACGGTGAAGGCGAAGACGGAGAAGCCGGTAGCGCGAATCCGGTCCAGGAACGCGGGTTCCACCACCACGCGCCGGCGTCCCCGGTCTACGTTCGGGGTGCTCGCCCGGCCGGAGAAGAGCGCGGGAACCACTCCTTCGAAGCGGCGCACCAGCGCGTCGCGGTCGGCGACCCACTGCGGAGACGACAGATATTCCTCGTGTTCGGCCGCGATCTTGCGGTAGGTGCGCACGCCGCGGTCGGTCTCCTCGGTGACCGGTTCCGGTTCGGCGAGCTGTTCGAGGGACAGATCAGAACGGCTGCAGTTGTCCACCAGGACGGCCCACAACGCATTCACGCCCCACCCGTCGAGCATCGCGTGGTGCATCGCCACGTAGAGGTAGTAGTGGTCGGGTCGGTCGACCAGCGCGGCGACCCGGAACGGCCGGCGCGGCGGAGAGGGCGTCAGGTTGGCCCGGCGCACCCATTCCTGGCGCGCGGCGGCCGGGTCCGACGCCCAGCTCAGGTCGATCAGCTCGACTTCCGGCACGTCGTCGGAAATCCACTGCCAGAAACGGCCTTCGGAGAACTCGAAACGCAGCCGCAGCGCGGCGTCACCGAGCACTGCCCGGCGGATCACGGCCTGCAGCCGGGCCATGTCGAACGGCTCGTCCATGAACGCGCAGTAGGCGTTCCTGGTGACCGGCGCGGGTCCGTACCGGAAGGCCACGGACAACACATCGCGTTGGTACGCGCTGACCGGCCACGCCTCGGGTCTATGGGGAGTAGCGCTCGGTTCGGATGTCACAGTCACTCCTATCGCGGCACCGGCTGTGCGCGGATCTAACCAAGCCCACCCTGATCTCTGACGCGCAAAGCTGCTACCACAGCTATCCAGTTATCGATATCGCGAATCACGGCATCGACTTCGCCGATGCCGGGACTCTCCTGTTGTCTTGTGGCGTAGACGGGTCAGCAGGCCGACAGCAGCGCGCGCACACTCTCATCGGCGAGGCGTTCGGCTCGGTCTCGCGACACCGCGGGTTCGACGTAGCCGACGTTGAAGGACAGCTCGTCGTGGGTCGCATTGGCGGTGGCCATGATGAACCCGCTCACCGACATGCCGGAGACGAACTGCGCGCCCTCCAGCTGCCAGGAGCCGATCTTGGCCGGGAAGGGATACCTGCCGAGGTAGGTCATACAGAGATGGCCGGGACCCCGGGTATCCATCAGTTTGACGGTGGACGCGCTGGCGGCCACCGATTTCGGAGCGGCCACCTTCAACAGGTTCAGGGCGGAGAGATGATCGCGCCGATCCATCCGCGCGCCGTATTCGCGCTCGATCTCGGTGGCGATGTCCCACAGCGAGGCCCACGGCGCGTACCTCGCCGGAGTGGCGATCATGCCCTGATAGGTGCCGACCTCGGTGTCCGCGGCGGCGCCGTCGAGATGGTCGCGGAAATTGACCGAGCTGCCGACGGTGTACCAGGTCGCCTTGCCGGCGCCCGCCTCCCTGGCCGCCGCCATCAGCAGCGCCGCGGACAGGGCGGCCTGCAGGCCGACGCCGTGGCGTGCGCAGCCCGCGGTGAGCGCGTCCAGTTGGTCGGCGTCGAGGCTGCGATGCACCACCCGGCTGCGCCGCTGTGCGGGCGGGGCCAGCGAGGTCGGTTCCAGCCTGCGCGGCCTGCGCAGCTGTGACTTCTGGTCGCGCAGCAACGAACCCGCGGTGCGCAGCGCGCCGCTGCCGCCCTGGAAGCGCGGCGGGAAGAGATCTTCCGGACCGGGGCGGACCGGGGCGGACGGGAACTCGCCTGCTTCCCCGGCGGCCGCTTGGAGGACCTGCTCGGCCACCGACAGCGCGCTCTCGCCATCAGCGATCGCGTAGTGCAGCGTCACGATCAGCTCGTTGGTGCCGTCGGTCTCCTTGATCAGCACCGCCCTGGCCAACGGCCCGGTGCGCCAGTCGAAGGGCTCGCGCAGCTCGACCTCGTCGACCTCGGTCAACCACGTTGTGCTGTCCTCGGATTCGATCACCCGCAGCGGGATGGGGGTCTGTACCGGAACGAAACGCGGTGCGGTGCCGTCGGGTTCGGCGGCAACCGCGACCCGCAAGAGCGGATGTCGGCGCTGCACTTCGTCCAGGCCGGCCCGGATCTGCTCGACGCCGACCTGTCCGCGGATCCGCACGCGCGACACGATGTGCAGCGGCGCCAGCTGATCGGCTATCCAGTGCCAGCGCTCGACCGGCGACAGCGGGCGCGGCAGCCGCGCGATCGGCCCGTTCAGCGGCGGGAACGACATCGGCTTGGCGAGCTCGCGCAAGAAGAAGTCGGTGGGCGCGTGGCGGAAGTAGGTGTCGCGCACCCGCACCAGACGCGGATCGGTGGTCTGCTCGATCTTGGCGAGCGAGGCCGAGCCGTTGACGAACATGGCGGTGCGATCGGCGCGCAGCTGCTCGTAACGGCGCAGGCCCGCCACCGGGTCCAGTGCGTTGCGCAGCACGTTCGCCAGCACTACCGCGTCCTCGATGGCGGAGTTGGCGCCCTGGCCGAGGCTGGGCAGCATCGGGTGCGCCGCGTCGCCGAGCAGGGTCACCCGGCCGCGGCCCCAGCGCGCCAGCGGCGGGCGGTCCTGGGCGGGCACCGCGAGGATTGCGGATTCGTCGGTCTGCTCGATGCAGGCGCGCACCTCCGGCGCCCAGTCGGCGTACAAGCGAAGCAGGTCTTCCTTGCCGCCGTGCCAGTTCGCGGCCTCGTCGGCGGGCAAGGTCTGGGTGCCCCACCAGTACACCCGGCCGTGGCCGATGTCGTGGATGCCGAAACGCATTCCGGTGCCCCAGAAGTGCGCCGAGAGTCCGCGTGCGACGTTGCGATGCTCGAACGGGATGCAGGCCAGCCAGCACACGAAATTGCCCGGTCGCGGCTCGGCGTGGCCGTGCAACTGGGTGCGCACCATGGAATGGATGCCGTCGGCGCCGACGAGCAGATCGCCCTCGGCGACCCGGCCGTCAGCGAATTCCACGCGCACGTGCTCGCCGTCATCGATGAATCGAGTGGCCTGTGCGGCAACGAAAGTCGGCGTGTCGCCGATCGCGCGCAGCAGGACGTCATGCAGGTCGGTGCGGTGCAGCGCCACGGCGGGCGCGCCGAGCTGGGCATCGAGCCGGTGCACCGGAAGCACCCGGATCGGGCTGCCGTCGGGGTTGCAGAAGCGGAAGCTCTCCACCCGGCCGCCGCGTTCGAGCAGTTGCTCGTCGAGGCCGAGGCCGAGGGTGCGCAACGCGTTGATTCCGTTCGCCTGCACCGAAAGACCGAAACCCTGCGCACGCAGTTCGGCACCGGCTTCGTATAGTTCGACGGCAAAACCCGCGTGCCGCAGTGCGACCGCGGTGGTGAGTCCTCCGATCCCCGCCCCCAGAACGATTACCTTGATCGGATTGCCCATCGAACCTGCACTCTCTCGAATTACTCGACGGCACAGGTAATTCCCGCCATGACGTGGTCTGTGGGCGGCGCTGCCCACGAACCACCGTCCCCCTTTGTGACACCGATCGAGGGCACCGAGCGTCGACCCCGACCAGGCAGGGTAGGACGCCTATGCCTGACCGACCGGAAGCCTACCGCTACTCGGCGCGCATGGCAGAGTCGAAGTGAGATTCACCGCATCGCGCGAATGTGAAACGCAAACGTGTTGCAATGGGGCATAATTCGCGCTTCGCGCACCGCGTTTGCCCTCGTTCCGGTGTCGCGGGCGTCCTCACAGATAGGACGTGTCGTTCACCAGACGCACCGAGGATCCGCCATCGCGATAGAACTCCGCTATAGATAGCGACGCCAGATCCAGATGCAACCGGTATAACAGCGAAGGCCCGGCGTCCAGCGCCAGCTGCAGTAGCGTCTTGATCGGGGTCACGTGACTGACCACCACCACGTTCGCCCCGGGATACCGTTCGATCAGATCGCGCCGGGCCGCGTCCACCCGTTCCCGGACCTGGTCGAAGCTCTCCCCGCCGGGCGCGGCGGTGGCCGGGTCGCCGATCCAGCGCGTGTGCAGCTCGGGGTCGCGCTGCGCGGCCTCGGCGAAGGTCAGGCCCTCCCATGCGCCGAAATCGGTCTCGATCAGGCCGTCATGAATGTCGGCGGGCAGCCCGAGAGCGATCGCCGCGGCCTCCGCGGTCTCCTTGGCCCGGCCGAGCGGTGAGCTGACCACGGCGGCGATATCGCCTTTGGCGGCCAGCATTTTCGCGGCCCGGGCGGCCTGTTCCCGGCCCAGCGCGGTGAGCGGCGGATTGCCCCGGCCGGAATAGCGGCGCTCCAGCGACAGCTCGGTCTGGCCGTGGCGCAACAGCAACAGCCGGGTGGGACGGCCGATGGCTCGGGTCCAGCCGGGGCCCTGCCGCGCCGGCTCGGGCGGCGCGGCCGCCTGCCTGGCTTCGTCGATCCAGCTCGGGAGATCGCGCTCGGTGACCGCGAGTGCCGGGTCGGCGGCCTCGGTCGACCGTGTGGAGTCCGGCGTCGCGCGGAGCTCGCCGACCAGGGTGGCGTCGTCCATGGCCTGGTTCGCCAGCCGGTCGGCGTGGGCGTTCTCGGCGCGGGGAATCCAGGTGAAACGCACCCGCGCGAACCCGGCGGCCAGCCTGCGGGCCCGGTCGGCGAGCGGAATCATGGCCGCATGCTTGACTTTCCAGCGGCCGGTCATCTGCTCGACAACCAGCTTGGAATCCATCCGCACCTCAACGGATTCGGCGCCGAGCTCCGCCGCCGCCTCCAATCCGGCGATCAGGCCGCGATATTCGGCGACGTTGTTGGTGGCGGTGCCGAGGAACTCCCGGCGTTCGGCCAGCACGTGGGCGTGATCGGCGTCGTAGACCACCGCGCCGTAGCCGGCCGGGCCGGGATTGCCGCGAGAGCCGCCGTCGGCCTCGACGATCACCTCGGGGTAGGTCATTGCCGCGCCCGCGCGCTTGCGCCTCGGTTTACTCGCTGACGCTCGTTCACAGCCCCGATTCCTTGGTCCGGACCAGGATCGCCCCGCACTCCGGGCAGCGCACCACCACATCGGGTGCGGTCTTGGCGATCCGGGCGATCTCGCCGCGGTCGAGTTCGATGCGGCACGCGCCGCAACGACGGGCCTGCAACAGCGCGGCGCCCACACCGTGCTGGGCGCGCTGGCGGTCGTAGATCGCGAGCAATTCGGCGGACAGCTTCGCGACCACGCCGGCGCGATCGGTGTCGCAGCGGCCCTGCGCCACATCCAGATCCGCCAGCGCCTCGTCGCGCTGCCGCCGCGCGGCGGCCAGGTCCGCATCGGTCTTGCTCAGCCGGGCACCCGCGTGCTCGTGGTCGGCGGCGGAGGCCTCGCGCCGTTCCATCACCTCGAGCAGTTCGTCCTCCAGCACCGAGCGGCGACGCTCCAGGCTGCCCAGCTCGTGCTGGAGCTCGGACAGCTGCTTGGCGTTCACCGTTCCCGCGGTGAGCATGCCTCGGTCGCGGTCCTCGCGCTTGCGCACCGCCTCGACCTCGCCCTCCAGCTTGCGGATATCGCGGTCGAGGTCGTCCAGCACGATCTCCACCGCCACCGCGGCGTCGGAGTGGGTGTTGCGCTCGGCCTCCAGCCGGGCGACCTCCTGCTGCTCGGGCAGCACGGTGCGGCGGTGCGCGATCCGGGTCAGCTCGGCGTCGACGGCGGCCAGCCGGAGCAGCTGGGCCTGGATCGTGGGTTCGACATTCAACGCGGACAAACTCCTGGATGGGTGGACGGGACTGGTGTTCAACCGTACCGCGCCGCGGCGGGCGCACCGATGACCCAGCCGCCTAGTTGCCGACGGGGCGGGGCTTGATCGCGTCCCGGGAGATGTAGACGTCGTATTCGCCCGGGACCGCGATCGCCGCGTTGCCGTAGGCAGAGCGCACGAACGGCTGGGTCCACCAGCGGCCCGCGCGCATGTCGGCGAAGAAGTCCTGGTCGCCGCCGCCGAGAAAGATCTGGTTCTGCGTGGTGGCGACGCCGTCGAGGCGCTGGCCGTAGAGACGGCTGATCCGGTAGCCGGAGTGGAAGCCGAGTGCGTTCACCCAGGGCTCCAGCTCGACGATGCCCGCTTGCAGCACCCACATGTCGCCCTCGACGCGGTAGGTGCTGCGCTGTTCGGCGTGGTCGTCGTCGCCGTACAAGGTGAGGTCGACGTCGAGCTGGTGCTCCTGCCCCGCCACGGGCTTGGCCACCACATGCGCCGCCTTGATCTCCCCGGTCAGTCCCAGATACGTCTGTAGCAGGGTCGCGATCCATAGCAGCACCGCCGCGACCAGCAGCAGCGCCAGCCCGCCAGCCCCACGCGCGAGCAGCGCCCGCATCCCGACCCGGCGGACCGCGATCAAACCGGAAACGATCAGCGCGACACCGACCAACAACAGCAGGATCAGGCCGATCTGCACCAGCCCCACATCAACCGGGAAGTTCATGGGCTAGTTGTACCGTTGCGTGAGTCTCAGCGGTAGTCACGCTGAGCTCTTCCTCCGTCATCGACCGCCGCCTACTCCGGAGAGTGCTGGTCTTATGTGGTCTCGGTGAGGCGTTTGACTTCTCCGGGGAACTGCCCGGCGAAGTAGGTTAGCCGTCACCCGCCGAGGTCGGCGAGCATCGCGCTGAGGGGGTTACCGGCGGCATTGCGGTCTCGGTCGTGGACGACACCGCACCCGGCGCACTCCCACATGCGGTCCGCCAGCACAAGGCCCCGGTTGACATGGCCGCAGTCCCCGCAGGTCTTCGAGGAGGGGAACCAGCGATCGGCTTTCCACACCGTCGCCCCATACCATCCAGCCTTATAAACGAGTTGGCGAACGAACTCACCGAATCCGGCGTCACTAATGGCGTGGGCGAGCCGCCGGTTGGCGATCATGCCTTTGAGGTTCAGCGTCTCCACGGCGATGGCCGACTTGGTTCTCGTCAACCTGGTGGTGGCCTTGTGCAGGAAATCCCGCCGCCGGGCAGCAATCCGTAGGTGCAGCCGCGCGAGGCGTTTGCGCGCCTTGACCCGATTGTTGGAATTGTCCCCGGCGCGGGCAAGTTTCCGATTGGCTCGTTTCAAAGCGCGTTGCGCGGCCCTCAGCGGTTTGGGTGCGTGTATCTCATCGATGCTGCCATCGTCGTTCTTGATCACGGCGAACGTCTTTAGCCCGAGGTCGATTCCGCATTTCGGGGCGTCGGTAGCGACATGGCGGCGGGTATTGATGTCGTCTCGGTTCACCTCGAGTTGCAGCGAGATCCACCATCGCCCGCCCTGCTCACGTACGGTCGACCCGAGGATGCGGGCGCGGCCGTCGGCCAGCCGGCCGGTGAGCCAGCACAGGTCCTCACGAGTGGCCACCTCCCCGATCGCCGGGAGCCGCACGGCACGCACGCCCACCGGCCTGGCGCGGTCGGCGTCGTAGCGGAATCGCCCGCCAAACTTGCGTTTACGCCACGTCGGAAACCCTGTGCGCGTTCCCTTGTGCTCGCTGTTCTTCGACTTCAGGTAGTTGGCGAACCCGGCCGCACGCATTCGGCACGCTTCTTTGGGCACCCTGGAGGACATCTTGTTCTCGACAAACCAAGGGAAAAGCGTTGGATGCGCGGCCCGCCAGTGCTTCTCCAGCGCGGGCGCCGACCACGGAACTTCGGTCAGCTCGCCGCCAGTGATGCCGTAGGTCTCCTCGGCTTTGCGCTGGGCCCACTTCTTGCGCACGGTCTCCAAACAGAAGTTCTCCACCACCCGCGACAATCCGCAGTGGCGGCCCATCACAATGGCTTGTTCCGGAGTAGGAGCCAGTTCGAAACGCACACCTTGTTTGTGGGCCACCCTCCCAAGTTACCGCTCCTGGGACCGTCGCCCGCGCCGCAGGTCAGCCGGACGCGCTCACCGTCCACGGGTCGGTGCGCAGCGTGGAGACCCTTGTCTCGAGACCGGGCAGCGCGCTCCGGACGAGTGATTCCGCCTGTGCGCACCAAGGGAACTCGGTCGCCCAGTGTGCGGCGTCGACCAGCGCGGGGCCGCCTTTGCGCAGATGTTCGTCGACCGGGTGGTGGCGCAGGTCGGCGGTGACGTAGGCGTCGGCGCCGAGGCGGGTGGCCGCGTTCAGGTAGGAGTCGCCCGCCCCACCGCATACGGCGACGGTGTAGACGGTGCGGTCCGGGTCGCCCGCGGAGCGCACGCCCCACGCGGTGGACGGAAGGGCACTCGCTACACGATTCGTAAAGGCGCGCAACGACTCCGGTTCCGGCAGGGTGCCGATCCGGCCGATGCCGCGCGACGAGGGCAGCACTGCTCGTTCGGTGATGTGATAGGCCGGTTCCGCGGAGGGATGAGCGGTAAGCAGCGCGGCGAGCACCGCCGAACGCGCCGAAGGCGGAGCCACCACCTCGAGGCGATCCTCCTCGACGCGCTGGAGTTCGCCGGGCGAACCGTGCACCGCACCCGCCTCGGCCGGACGGAACTGCCCTGTCGCAGGTACCCGCAGCGCGCAGTCGCGATAGTTCCCACCTCCGCCTGCTCCTGCGGCGAAAAGGGCGGCAAGCACGGCGTCGGTATGCGTGCGGGGCACCTGGACCACCCAGTTGTCCACGGCGGACTCGGGTTTCGCGTCCAGCGGGCCGGTCACGGTGAGCCCGAGGGCGGCGGCGAGCGCGTCGGAGACGCCGGGGTCGGCAGAGTCGGCGTTGGTGTGTGCGGTGAACAGGGCGCAACCGGAGCGGATGAGCCGGTGCAGCAGCGCACCTTTCGGCGTGTTCGCCGCGACGGTGTCGACGCCGCGCAGCAGCAGCGGGTGGTGCACCACCAGCGCCTGAGCGCGCCAGTCGATCGCCTCGTCGACGACCGCCGCGGTGGCGTCGACCGCGAACAGCACCCGCGTCGACTCCTCGGCCGGATCGCCGCACACCAGGCCGACCGAGTCCCACGACTCGGCCAGCGCGGGCGGGTAGGCCGCGTCGAGCACCGCGATGAGATCCGCCAGCGTGGTCATCGTCCACCTTCCTTCGCTTCGGTCATGCCCTGTCCATGGATCCCGGCGACGATCGACCTTCATCACCGCGGTGACGCAGTGCCGACCATCCGATCCGGAGCGGATCTTCAGTGTGCTCGTTCACCTGCTCGGGCACGACCACGATCCGCACCAGATGCCGTGCGGCCGACACGGCGCACTGATCACACATCTGCCGATCGAATCGCGGCGACCAGTCGGTCGACCTCGTCGGCGCCGCGCACCGCGACGCGCAGGTGGTCCGGGCCAAGACCGGGGAACGTGTCGGCACGGCGGACCGCGATCCCGTGGTCGGCGAGGTGTTTGCGGAGCAGCTCACCGTCCGCGACGCGCAGCAGCAGAAACGGGCCGTCGGCCGGGGTATGGACATCAACGCCGAGGCGGGTCAGCCGTTCGATCATCGCGGTACGGCCAAAGGCGAGGGTCTCGGCACGGCGGCCTGCCTCGGCCACGGCCGCGGGGCTCGCGGTCGCCATGATCGCCTCCAACTGCAAGGTGCCCAGCGGCCAGTGGGCGCGTCCTTGCGCGAGGCGCGCCAGGAGGGCAGGTGCACCGAGAAGGTAACCGCAGCGCAAGCCGGCGAGCGCCCACGTCTTGGTCAGACTGCGGAGCACGAGCAGATCCGGTGCGGGGTCGGCGGCGAGGGATTCCCGCTCGCCCGGCACGGCGTCGGCGAAGGCTTCGTCGACCATGATGGTGCGGCCCGGCCTGCGCAGGGCGCGGATGACGGCGGCCGGGTGCAGTACCGAGGTCGGGTTCGTGGGATTGCCGAGCACCACCAGGTCGGCGCCGTCGGGCACCGCGGCGGGATCGAGCAGGTATGGGGGCTGCAGGACCACCCTGGTCACCGGGACACCCGCCTCGCGCAGCACGAGTTCGGGCTCGGTGAACGACGGATGCACCACCGCGGCCAGACGCGGCGCGAGGCGGGGCAGCATCGCGAACCCCTCCGCCGCGCCCGCGAGCAGCAGCACCTCGTCGGGAACGCGGCGGTGCCGGGTCGCGACCGCACGGCGGGCGGCATCGGCATCCTCGGCGCACGGATAGCGGCCCAAGTCGGACAGCCGAGCCGCCAAACGCTGCCGCAGCCACTCCGGCGGGGCGACACCCTGGACGTTCACCGCGAAATCGAGCATGCCCGGGTGTGCGTCCACGTCGCCGTGGTGGCGCAGTTTCGCGCGGTCGACGTGGTCCTCGGGCACGGGACCACACCCTACGTGGCGAACCCGTAGCGGCACCGGCCAGAATGGCAGTCGTGGGTCAGCTGCACGTCTCGTTCGTCTGTACCGGCAACATCTGCCGCTCTCCGATGGCGGAGAAGATCTTCGCGGTGCATCTGTACCGGGCCGGACTGGCCAATCGGGTGCGAGTCAGCAGCGCGGGCACCGGGTCATGGCACGTCGGCGACGACGCCGACCCGCGCACCACCGCGACGCTGCGCAAGTACGGCTACCCGACCGGCCACGTCGCCGCCGCGTTCGGCGCCGAGCACCTCGACGCCGATCTCGTGATCGCGCTGGACCGCTCACACCAGAAGGAACTCGCCCGCCTCGGCGTCGCGCCGCAGCGGCTGCGGCTGCTGCGCACCTTCGACCCCACCGCCGACGGCCAGGACGTCGCCGACCCCTATTACGGCGATGCCGCGGACTTCGAACTCGTCCGCGACCAGATCGAGGCGGCCGTCCCCGGCCTGCTCGACTGGGTGCGCGCCGAGCTCGATACCGCCGCCGAGCCGCCCGGCCTGCGACCTGTCCCAGACGGAATATCCTGATGCGCAGGCTCGCCTTCCTGTTGCGCCCCAGCTGGCTGATCCTGGCCGTGCTGGTCGCCGCCTTCGCCTACCTGTGCTTCACCGTGCTCGCGCCGTGGCAGCTCGGCAAGAACACGGCTACCTCACACCGCAATCAGCTGATCGCCGACTCGGTGAAGGCCGCCCCCGTCGACGTCACCGCCGTGCTCTCCGACCCGGATACCGCCACCGAGTGGCGGCGCGTCACCGCCTCCGGAAGCTATCTGCCGGACTCGACGGTGCTGGTGCGGCTACGCCACCTCGACGGCGCTCCCGGCTACGCGGTGCTGGCGACGTTCCGGCTGGACGACGGCCGCGTCCTGCTCGTCGACCGCGGGCTGGTCTCGGCGGTCGACGGGTCGCGCCCACCCCAGGTCATCGAGCCGCCCGCCGGGCCGCAGCGCATCGAAGCCAGAGTCCGGATGTCCGAGGGAGTCACACCAGGCAAGGACCCGACCGTCCAGGACGGCTACCGCCAGGTGTACTCCATCGACACGGCCCAGGAATCCACTGTCCTGCAACAGCCACTCACCCCCCTTCCGACCGGCGAACGCGGCGGCTACTTACAGCTGAGCGAGAACCAACCCGGCGCCTTCACCCCGACCCCCCTCCCCCAGCTGGACGCGGGCCCGTACCTGTCCTACGGCCTGCAATGGCTGGCCTTCGGCATCATGGCTCCGCTCGGCCTCGGCTACTTCATCTACGCCGAGATCAGGGAGCGGAGGAAGGAAAAGGCCTCCGCCGCGACGCCACCCGCCGAAGCGACTCCTGCTGGACCGACCGCGGCGAATCAGCCGACCGCACCCGCCGCGCCCAC
>NZ_BDBA01000193.1 GCF_001612745.1 Nocardia amamiensis NBRC 102102
CGAACAGCGCCTCGGCGCAGGCGCCGCTGATACCACGATCGGGCTGGCCACGGCCGCCGCGTACACCGTCACCCAATTACCGGCCGCACTGGGCGTCGACTTGTTCATCCACCTCGCGAAGGCCGCCGAGACCCGCGCCTCGGCCACCAACTGGGAACGCCGCGAGCCCGGGCTTGCGGCGCACGCGAGGTGTGTCGACCGTGTCCGGCCCGCGCACCGGCCGAGGCCGCTGCCGCCGGGACCGGTTGAGCGCCAGGGAGACCGCAGTGGACTGGCGCAGGCGGCTGCCGCACCGGCGATCGGCATTCTCACCGCCGACCTCGACGCGGCCGCTACCGCCGTCACGGTCGCCGCGCCCAAAGCGGCACGCACCAGCCGGGAGTCGTTCGCCGCGACACTCTCGCGTGGCCTGGCCGACGGGCACGGCGTGCTGCCCGTGCGGCCCCGGGTGTTCCGGCGTCTCGACCGGGTCGACGCCGTGGTATTCGACCCTCGGGCATTGTGCTGCGACGACCTGCGAGTCGCGCGCATCCGCGACGTGCCCGAGCGCGAGCGGGCGGCGGTATGGGAGTGGGCACAGGACCAAGTGGACTGCGGCGTATTGCGATCCGGGTGGCAGCCGGTGCCACGGCTGGTGTCCGGCAATGGCAGCGGCAGCGCGGTGCTGGTGCGGTACGCGCATCATCCACTGGCGTCGGCAGTGCTCGGCGAAGTGCGCCGCAGCGGTGCCCAGGTGGTGTCGGTCGACGTCGATTCCCTCGACGACCTGCGCTCGTCCTTCGACGACATCGATCCGGTGCACGGGTCCCTCGACGAAGCGCTCGCCCGCACGGTGCACCGGTTGCAGCGGGATGGCCGTACGGTCGCGGTGGTGTCCAGTTCCGCGCCACAGGCGCTGGCCGACGCCGACGTCGCGATCGGTATCGCCGCGGGCGGGCCGCCACCGTGGCACGCCGACCTGCTCGTCGACGACCTGGACAGCGTGTGGCGGATCGTGCACGCGCTGCCCGCAGCTCGGCGAGCCAGTGAACGCGGTGTCGAAATCGCCACCGGTGCTTCCCTTTTGGGCGCGCTGCTGATGATTCCCGGAGTGCGCGACCGCGGCTTGGCTCCGGTCACCGCAGGGGCCGCCGCGGGCGCATGGACGGGATATCGGCTCGCGCGTGGAGCACTCGGGGCGGCACCGCCGCCTGCCGCGAGTGCGCACGAGTGGCACGCCATGTCCGTCGAACAGGTGGGTCGCGTGCTGCCGCCGCCGCAACCCGCCCGAGCCCGCAAGCGCTCGCGGCTGGTAGCGGCCGCCCGCCCGGTGCACTCGGTCATCGATCCGGTGCGGCAGGCGGTGTGGGATTTCGCCGGCGCGATGCGCGACGAACTGTCCGACCCGCTGATCCCGGTGCTGGCGGTGGGATCAGCGGCCAGCGCGGTTCTTGGCTCGCCCGTCGACGCGATCCTGGTCGGGTCGGTGCTCGCCGGGAACGCGGCCCTGGCGGCGACCCAGCGGATCCGGTCCGAACGGCTGCTGCGGCGACTGCTCGCCGCGCAGGACCCACCGGCTCGCAAACTGGTCGGCGCCGATCGCTACGCGACGGTCCATGCCGCCGACTTGCGCCCCGGTGACGTCATCGAGGTGCGGCCGGGTGAAGTAGTGCCCGCCGACGCGCGACTCATCCGCGTGCTGGACGTGGAAATCGACGAGTCGTCGTTGACGGGTGAGTCGCTGCCGGTGTCCAAGCAGGTCGGCGCCACGCCGGCCGCGCCCGTCGCCGAGCGGGCTTGCCTGCTTTTCGCCACCACCACGGTGGTCGCGGGCACCGCGGTCGCGATCGTCACCGGCGTCGGTGAGCAGACGCAGGCGCACCGTGCCACCGCCGCCACGCATCCAGACGGCTCGGCCGCCGGCTTGCAGACCCAGCTGAAAGATCTGACGAACAAGTCGTGGCCGTTCAGCCTGGTCGGCGGGGGACTGGTTACCGCGCTCGGGCTGCTGCGGCGCACCGGTCTGCGGCAGGCCGTCAGCAGTGGTGTGGCCGTCAGCGTGGCCGCCGTTCCGGAAGGGCTGCCGTTGGTCGCGACGCTGGCTCAGCAGGCCTCGGCGCGGCGACTGACCCGCGCGGGCGCGCTGGTGCGTACTCCGCGATCAGTCGAGGCGCTCGGCCGTGTCGACGTGGTGTGCTTCGACAAGACCGGGACGCTCAGCGAGAACCGGCTACGGGTGACCAGGGTGCATGCCGCGACCGGGTTGTCCGACGACGATGTGCTCATCCACGCCGTGCGGGCCACACCGCTCGCCAACGGGGAGTCGCACGAACACGCAACCGATCGCGCGGTCGCGGAGGCCGGGCGACACCTGGACCGCGGCGAGTCGGCGGCGCATTTGCCGTTCCGGTCCGGTCGCCCGTTCTCGGCGTCCGTGTGCGGCGAACACTTGTCCATCAAGGGTGCGCCGGAGGTGGTGCTCGCCGCGTGCGCGGACGCCGACGAGGCGGTGCAGCGGCAGGTGCGCAAGATGGCGGCCGAGGGGCTGCGGGTGATCGCCGTTGCCACACGGCGGCTTTCGCCGTCGCAGGCCCGATCGGTACGTGACGACGCGGACGTCTTCGCCGAATCATGCGGGGACGGACTGCATTTCGCCGGATTGCTCGGCCTGTCGGACACCCCGCGCGCGGCCGCGGCCGAGGTGCTGGCCGAGCTGGCCGACCGTGGCATCGGGGTGCGGCTGATCACCGGCGACCATCCCGTGACCGCCACCGCGATCGCCGCGGCGGTGGGCATGCCCATCGACGACGATGAGGTGATCAGCGGGCCTGAATGGGAGGCGCTGTCCCGGCACGAACAGGAGCAGGCGGTGCAGCGCCGGTGGGTGTTCGCCCGGATGTCACCGGAGCACAAGGTGCAGGTCGTCGAGACGATCCAGCGGCTCGGTCATGTGTGCGCGATGGTCGGCGACGGCTCCAACGACGCGGCGGCCATCCGCACCGCGACGGTCGGCATCGGCGTGGCCGCGCGCGGCAGCGACCCGGCGCGCGTCGCGGCGGACGTCATGCTGCTCGACGGGCGGATCCGTTCGCTGCTGGACGCCCTCGACGAAGGCAGGCAACTGTGGCGGCGGGTGCAGGCGGCCGTGGCCGTGCTGCTCGGCGGCAACGCGGGTGAGGTGGCTTTCGCGATCGCCGGTACGGTGCTCACCGGCCGGGCGCCGTTGAACACCCGCCAATTGCTGCTGGTCAACGTTCTGACCGATGCGCTGCCTGCCGCGGCCCTCGCGGTCAGCCCGCCTAGTGCCCGGCTGCGTTATACCGGCCGGGGGCCCGACCGAGCCGCGTTGTGGCGGACGGTGGCGGTGCGCGGTACGACGACCGCCTCGGCCGCGATGGTCGCGTGGGTGTTGGGGAGGCTGACCGGCCGGCGGCGGCGCGCGTCGACGGTGGCGCTGGTGGCGTTGGTCGCGACGCAGTTGGGGCAGACGCTCATCGATTCGCACAGCCCGCTCGTGGTGGGCACCGCGGTCGGCTCACTGGTGGTACTCGGTGCGCTGATCAGCACGCCGGGGCTGAGCCAACTGCTCGGCAGCACCCCGCTGGGTCCGGTCGGCTGGTGCCAAGCATTGTCGACGGCCGCCGTGGCGACCGCCGTCGCCGCCGTCGCTCCGCGGCTGTTCACCGCGGGCGGTCGGCAACAGGATGATCAGTCGACGATCTCGATGACCCCGAGGCGCCACAGCACCGCGTACACCTCGCGCAACGGCACGGTCAGTACCTGCGTCAGCGCGCCCGTCAACGGATCCGAGTCGACCCCTGCACCAGTTGTCATCACAACAGACACCGTGCGGACGTCAGGAGTCGAAGTCTCGAATACATCATGACCGGGAGGCAACAAATGGCCGAAAAATTGCAGACCAGCCATCGAGAGGCCGTCGATCGGGTGGTGGCTGCGCATGGTTTCGCGGTGGACCTGCCGGTGGTCGGGCGGGTGCGCATTCCTCGGCCCGAGCACTTGGCGTATTACGGTGCGCTCGGTGCGCTGGCCGCGGCGGAGATCATCGAATGGCCAGTCGCGGTGGTCCTCGCGGCCGGTCATTGGCTGGTGGAGAACGAGCACAATCGCGTCGCCCAGGAAATCGGCGAGGCCTTCGAAGACGCTTAGACGGCAAGGGACAGCACTGCCGCGGTGATCGCCACCGTGGTTTCGATGACGGCGCCGAGGACGTCACCGGAGAGTCCGCCGAAGCGCCGGGCACAGTGCCGGACGAGGATGGTCGAGGCCCCGACGCCGATGACGACAGCGAGCGGACCGAGCCACAGGCGGTCGGGGACGGCGAGAACCGCGAGGCCGCTGGCGGCCGCGAACCAGAGTGCCGGGGCGAGCGCCGATTGGGTATTCGCGACCAGAACGCCGAACCCCGTGCCAGGGGCGGCGGCGATACCCCGGCAGGCGAGTACGACGGCGACGCGGCCGGTCGCCACCGCGATGGCCACCGCGAACCAGCGGCCCGCATCAGCCAATGCCGCGAACGAAAACGCTTGCACCCCAATGGTGAACACGATTCCGGCGACACCGAACGGTCCGGCCCCGCCGCTCTTCATGATCTGCCTGGCTCGCTCCGGCGGCCCGTAGCTGCCGAGCCCGTCCATGGTGTCGGCGAGCCCGTCGAGATGCATGCCCCTTGTGATCAGCGCCAGCGCACCGACCACCAGCAACCCGGCCAGCGCGGCACTCGCACCGGCCCAGGTGAACAGCCAGAGCAGTCCCGCTGCCCAACTCCCGATCAGCGCACCCACCACCGGCGCCAGCAGAATCGCCTGCCGCGCGAGCGCCCGGTCGACCTCGTTCGGCCCCCGCACCGGCAGCACCGTGAGCCACGAGATCGCCAACCGAGTTCCGTTCATGCCGAACCTCGTGCGGGAGTGCAGGCGTGGCTCAGGTCGCCGAAACCCCGTCCACATACTGGCTTCGCCGCGGAAATCGCTGCGTCAGCGATTCGGTGCGCTGTCGCAGGCTGGCGGTCCAGGTCCGAGCGCCGGTACGCCTCGTCATGTGGTGTCGCCGGGGGAACGGCGAGCCGGGATTGTGGGGGAGCGGACGACCGGCCTGGATCGAACCTCCGGTGCCGCTCGGTTTTTTCCAACCGGCCGCGCCGGATTGCGAGCGCGGTAGTCGGATGAGAAGGCCACGCCGACTGTCGCCGAGTGGGGCCCGCGCCCGGCTTCGACGAGCGGAAGTCGGCAGCTTGGCTGGGCCTCCGGATTGCGAGCGAGGTAGTCGGATGAGGATGCCACGCCGACTGTCGTCGAGTGGGGGCCGCGCCCGGCTTCGACGAGCGGAAGTCGGCAGCTTGGCTGGGCCCCGGAGACCTCACTTGCGCAGGTCCGGCGCGGGGCCGGCCGTTTTGGGCTCGGCGGGTTCGGAGTCGGCCGGTTCGGGGACTGCGGGCTCGAGGCCAGCGGGTTCGGTGCCGGCCGGTTCGGCGCCGGCCGTTTCGGGGTCGGCGGGTGCGTGGTCGGCCGGTTCGGACTCGGCCGTGCTGACACCGGCTTCGGCGAAGGTGGACATGTCGGCGAGGGTCGCCACGGCCGAGCGGAGGATGGGCAGGGCGGTGAGGGCGCCGGAGCCTTCGCCGAGCCGCATGCCCAGATCGATCAGGGGTTCAAGGCGCAGGTGGCGCAACGCGAGGGCGTGCGCCGGTTCGGTGGAGCGGTGGCCGGCCAGCCACCAGGCGCTCGCGCCCGCGGCGAGGTCTTCGGCGACCATGGCCGCTGCCGCGACGACCACGCCGTCGAGAATGACCGGTGTGCGCCGGGTGGCTGCCTGAGCAAGGAAAGCGGCCATGGCCGCGAAGTCGGCGCCCGCCGCGATGCGGAGGAGTTCGACCGGGTCTTTCACCACCGGGCGGGCGCGGCGCATCGCGTCGCGAATGGCGGCGACCTTGCGGATCCATCCCGCGTCGTCGACTCCGGTGCCGCGGCCTACCGCGGCCACCGGTTCGGTATTGGTGAGGGTGGCGATGAGCACGGTGGCCGGGGTGGTGTTGCCGATGCCCATGTCGCCCACGATCAGCAGGTCGGCGCCCGCGTCGATCTCCTCGTCGGCGATGGCCCGGCCCGCGGCGATGGCCGAGTGGACTTCCTCGTCGGTGAGCGCGTCCTCGCGATCGATCGCCCCGCTGGAGCGGCGCACCTTGTGCTTCGACACCTGCGGGTCGGTGTCGGCGTCGACGGAGATGTCCGCGACCCGCACTGTCGCACCCGCCACCGCCGCGAGCGCGTTCACCGCGGCGCCGCCACCCGAGAAGTTGGCCACCATCTGCGCGGTGACCTCGCTCGGATACGCCGACACCCCGTGCCGCGCGATGCCATGATCCCCGGCGAACACCACGACACGGGCGCGCTCGAACTGCTTCGGCGGACACACGCCCTGGCACGCCGCCACCCAGTTGCCGAGCTCCTCCAATCGGCCCAGCGCCCCACCCGGTTTGGTCAGCTGCGCCTGCCGCTGCTCGGCGGCCGCACGAAACTGTGCGTCCGGAGGCGCTACCGGGGCGAATCCGTGCGTCACTATCGAGCCTTTCCGGTCATGGCGGTTCCCGCCGACTACGCCGCCCAATCTTGCCATTGCCCATCGCCGTCTCCGGCTGGACGGCACACGGCGAACCGACTCGCTCCTGTCTCCCGGACGTGGCAGCCGAGGGTTGCTTGCAAGGGTTCGCGCGGGGCGAGCGACTCGCCCTGTCTCCTGGGTGTGGCAGCCGAGGGTTGCTTGCAAGGTTTGCGCGGGCGAGCGGCCGTCGACACCAGCGCCCCCGATCGGTACAGCTGGCGGGCACGTCGAAGAATGAGCAGTCCTTCGGCGCGCGGGGCGGGCTGATAGTACGAACGACGGCGTGCTGAGCTCCCCGCCCAACTGTGCCAGGTACTCGCCGCAAGGCAGGTGGTCGGCGGTGAAGGGCGTGCCTACGCCGAATCGGGCTATTTCAGGCGGAGGGGAAGACCAGCGACAACGAAGTAGGCTTCGTCGCACACCTGGGCAAGGCGTTGATTGAGGAGGCCTATCTCGTCGCGGAACAGGCGGCCGGAGCGAGTCGCGGGAATGACGCCCATGCCGACCTCCGGCGTCACGATCACGAGGGTGCCCTGGTAGGCGGCGACCGCCGCGACGACGGCGTCGGTGTCGGGGGAGATGGTGCCGCGCGGCGCCTCCCACGCGTCGCGCGCATCGATGCGTGCGGTCAGCCAGGTTCCGATGTCGTCGATGAGCGTGACCGACGATGGGCTTGTGGATTCGGCGAGAACCGTTGCCGGATCAGCACTTTCGACAGTCGACCAGCTCGCGGGCCGTTGGCCGCGGTGCTGGGCGATTCGGTCGGCGAAATCGTGGTCGTCCGGGTCGGGCACCGCGGTGGCGAGATAGCGCACGGTCTGGCCGCCCTCGCCCGCGAGTTTCTCGGCGAATGCCGATTTCCCGGACCGCGCACCACCGAGGACGAGGATGCGGCGCGGCTCGGCGGCCGGGAAACCATGCGACACGCCTGGCACCGTATCAATCGAATAGCAAGGTCAGTCGACCCCAAGGGTGACTTCCGTGGATTTGATCAGGACCGTGACCGGGGAACCGTCGGCGAGTTGGAGGTCGTCGGCGGCGTCGCGGGTGATCGAGGAGGTGATCTCATCACCGCCGTTCAGGCGGACGCGGACGACCGCCATCGCCTCGCCGCGGGTGACCGAGACGACTGTTCCATTCAGTTGGTTACGTGTGGATAGTCGCATGCCCGCGATCCTACGTAGCGGGGGTGCTGATTCATCGGAGGTTCGGGCCACCGGTGTCGGCGGGCGACATCCTGCCGTAGTCCTGCTTCGTCAGATGGGGTTGCCGTGGTGGGCGATGCGATGTCGCGGAGATCCTGGTCGACGGCTCCACTGTGCGGTTGGCGTCGCAGCAGAAGCGAGAGGGGCACGGCAGCGTGCCAGCCGGATGCGCTGTGGATGTCTGCGCAGCGCCTCCTGCGTCGCGGTCGCCTCTGCGCCGGTGTCGGCCGGAGCGGGTTGCGTTGTGGATGTCTGCGCAGCGCCTCCTGCGTCGCGGTCGCCTCTGCACCGGTGTCAGCCGGAGCGGGTTGCCGCTGTGGAATGTGCCTGCGGTCCTCCGGGCGCTCAGGCTGATGGCTCGGCCGCGGTATCCGTGCTCCTGCCGAAGCGGCGGCGGTACTCTGTGGGGGCGATGCCGACCAAGCGTTGGAAGTGGTGGCGCAGGAGGGCGCCGGAGCCGAAGCCGGAGCGGGTGGCGATGTGTTCCAGGCCGAGGCTGGTTTCCTCGAGCAGTTGTTTGGCGAGCAGGACGCGCTGGTTGGTGAGCCATTTCACCGGGGTGGTTCCGGTCTCGGCGGCGAAGCGGCGGGCGAAGGTGCGGGTGGACATAGTGGCGCGGGCGGCCAGTTCCTCGACGGTGTGTGGCAGGTCGAGATGTTCGTTCATCCACTCCAGGATCGGGATGAGGCTGTCGGAGGTGCACGCGGCGACCGGGCGTTCGATGAACTGACGCTGCCCGCCGTCGCGCTGCGGCGGCACCACCATGCGCCGCGCGATCGCGTTGGCGACGCCGCTGCCGAGCTCGCGCCGCACCAAGTGCAGGCAGGCATCGATGCCCGCAGCGGTGCCCGCGCTGGTGATCAGATCGCCCTCGTCGACGAACAGCACGTCCGGGTCGACGGTGGCCTCCGGGTACTCGGCGGCGAGTTTGTCCACGTAACGCCAGTGCGTGGTGCACTTGCGTCCGTCGAGCAACCCGGCCGCCCCCGCCAGGAAGGCCCCCGAGCAGACGGTGAGCACCGTCGCACCCGCGGCCGCCGCGTCACGGACGGCCGCGACGACCCGCGGATCGAATCCGCCGTCGGCAGCAGCGGCCGCGATGGCGACCAGATCGGCCTTGGCCAGCTCCGCGAGCCCGTACTCCGGCGTGACGGTGATCCCCGGACTGGTGGAACTCAGCGGGATCCCGGGCTCGGCGCCACATACCCGGAAATCGAAGCCGGGTAGTCCGTCGGCGGTGCGGTCGAGGCCGAAAACCTCACAGATGACCCCGAATTCGAACATGGCCATCCGCTCGGACAGCACCACCGCGACCTTTGACAGCATGCCCGTCAGTCTACTGGCCGTATTTTTGCGAACATTGTCTGTACGGCCACTTTCGGCGGTAAATCACTGACCGCAAAATTACTGCCATGGTTGCTTTCCTTGTTTCCCTGGCGGTCATCGTGGCCGTCGCCGCACTGATCGCCCACAGCACGGGCCGCGCGGGCTCCTCCGATGTCATCGATCGCGACGCCGAGCGGGTCCGGTCCGAACTTGCGGCGATGGTCGGCCGCACCGCCCACCACCGCTGAACGCGCGGCCCGCTTACAGCACAACCCGTCCGATCGAGTGAGTGCGTGCGGACTACACGCAACGTTTCGCGCTGCGATGGTCGTCGTGCCCAGGACCTGCGGAGACCGAGCGGTGATCACGTCGGAACGCGTCCGAATCCCTGATCAGCCGGGCGGACGCTGACCAGCCGGTTGGGCTATCTGACACCGGGCCTACACGGTGGTCCGAACCGCAGTCGTGGTCACCGCCGCAGAAAGTGCGGACGCGGCGCCGCGAAGCTACACAGGTCGCCGAGGCCGAGTCGCGGTCGTCGTCACCGCCACAGAACGGTGCGCACGCGGCGCCGCGAAGCTACACAGTGTCGCCTGGGCGAGTCGCGGTCGTGGTCATCGCCACAGAACGGTGCGCACGCGGCGCCGCGAAACAACGTAGATCGCCGGGGCCGAGTCGCGGTCGTGGTCACCGCCGCAGAAGGTGCGGACGCGGGGCCGCGAAACTACACACTGTCGCCGGGACCGACCCGCGGCTTCGGCGCACGCATCTTGCGGATCTGCGAGGCGCGCACGAAGGCGTACCAGCCCAGCCGGTAGCCGGTGTCGGTGGCGTCCGGGAACCGCTCCTTGACCCGGTTGTTCACGACCCGGCCGAGCAGGACGCCCTCGATGGCCATGAACAACATCATCACCAGCATGGCCAGCGTGACGACGGTCTGCAGCGCGGGGGCGACGAACATCGACAGGATCAGCACCAGCGCCATCGGCATGAACAAGCCGACCAGGTTGCGCCGGGCGTCGACGATGTCGCGGACGAACGCCCGCACCGGCCCGCGGTCGCGCGGCAACAGATACTTGTCCTCGCCCGCGAGCATGCGGGCGCGCCGGTCCTGGGCGGCGGCGCGCCGTTCGGCCGAGGCCGCCTTGCGCTCCTCCTTACTGCCACGCACGGCCTTGCGCCGTGCGCGGGCCTCCTTCGCGGTAAGCGGAGCGGGTGCTACCGGGCCGCGGCGCTTGCCTTGCGCGTCACGGCGTTTCGGTGTGGGACGGCCTTTGCCTGCGGTAGCAGTCGGCGCCTTGCTGGTAATACCTGCGGCCGAGCCGCCGTCCGTGACCACCGTCGATTCGGCGGTCGCGTCGGTGGTGCTGGACTCGCCGCGACGGAACAATTTCACAGCGACCAGGCTATTCGATGTGCTGCGCGGCGAGAAATGCGGTCCGATTCGCCGGGAGTGTGCGGGGTCACGGAGGTTGCGTGCCGTATCGAGCCGGGTGGTGGCAAGATGGGGGAATAGCAGCCAGCCGAGTGGTGTTGACCGACACGACCCGTGCGCTGTTCACGGGTTGACCACAGGTTCCTCGAGGAGAGTTCATGACTGTGCAGAACGAGACCGCCACCCACGGTGTGACTCTGACCGACGCCGCCGCGGCGAAGGCGAAGGCACTGCTGGACCAGGAGGGTCGCGACGACCTGGCGCTGCGCATCGCGGTGCAGCCGGGTGGTTGCGCCGGCCTGCGCTACCAGCTGTTCTTCGACGACCGTTCGCTGGACGGCGACCTGACCGTCGACTTCGGTGGGGTCACGTTGGCCGTCGACCGGATGAGCGCTCCGTACGTGCAGGGCGCCGCGATCGACTTCGTCGACACCATCGAGAAGCAGGGCTTCACCATCGACAACCCGAACGCCACCGGCTCCTGCGCCTGCGGCGACTCCTTCAACTGACCGAACTCCCGGCGCGGCCGCGCGCCGGGAGCAAACTCGCCGGGAACGCCCGAAACCGAGGCGGCACCGAAGGCGGGACCTGAACGCAAATTCCACGCCGCTCGACGGGTATGGCCTGAGTGCCCAGAGAGGCGGGGATGATCGGCTACGGTGAAAAAGGACTCGCGTCACGACTGGAATCAGGACGCGAGTCCGGTCTTGACCGCCTGCCGCCTACCGTTGAAGGGCTCAGCCACGTGTCCATCGCCGTTTCCGCGTCCATTGCGACCGACCACCTCATGCGTTTCCCCGGACGGTTCGCCGACGTACTACTGGCCGATCAGCTCGACCATGTATCGCTGAGCTTCCTCGTCGACGATCTGCAGATCCGGCGCGGCGGCGTCGGCGGCAACATCGCCTACGCCATGGGGCTGCTCAACCGCACGCCCCTGCTGGTCGGCGCCGTTGGCGCGGATTTCGCCGAGTACCGGGCGTGGCTGGAATCGCGTGGGGTGGACTGCTCCGCCGTGCTGATCTCCGATCGCGCGCACACCGCCCGCTTCGTGTGCACCACCGACGACGACATGGCCCAGATCGCGTCGTTCTACCCGGGTGCGATGAGCGAGGCCCGCGACATCTCCATCGCCGAGCTCGCCGAGACGCGGGAACTCGACCTGGTCCTGGTCGGCGCCAACGACCCCGAGGCGATGCTGCGCCACACCGCGGAGTGCAGGGAGCTCGGCATCCCGTTCGCCGCCGATCCATCCCAGCAGCTGGCCCGCCTGGACGGCGACCAGTCCGTGCAGCTGATCGACGGCGCCGCATACCTTTTCACCAATAAATACGAGTGGGCGCTGCTGCTGCAGAAGACCGGCCTGAGCGAGGAAGAGGTCGCGCAGAAGGTCGGTATCCGCGTCACCACGCTCGGCCCGGACGGGGTGCGGATCGTCGACGCCGACGGCACCGAGGTGACCGTCGGCGTGGTGCCCGAGTTCGAGAAGGTCGAGCCGACCGGCGTCGGCGACGCGTTCCGCGCGGGCTTCCTCACCGGCCACACCGCCGGGCTCAGCCTGGAACGCGCCGCGCAGCTCGGCTCGCTGATCGCCGTGCTGGTACTGGAGACCATGGGCACCCAGGAGTGGGCGCTGAACAAGGACGACGCGCTGGAGCGCCTCACCAAGGCGTACGGCGCCGAGGCCGCCGCCGAGATCAAGCCCCTGCTCTAGGCGGTCTGTTCCGCCTCTGGCGGCTATTCAGGCCGTACCAGTCGCTGAGGCGGGGTTACGCGTCGCTTGTTGCGCTGACCATCCTGAGGTGACTCGTCGTCGACTACGGCGGCGAGTCACCTCTGGGTGACCTCGAGTTGCGTTATCGGCTCGGCGCGGTCGCCTACTTACATCGAGACCGGGTACACCGGCTCCTGGATCTCCGGCTTGATTCGTTCTTCGACGAAGATGCCGTGCCACACCATGAACACCAGCAGCGTCCACAGCCTGCGGCTGTGATCGGCGTTACCGGCCCGGTGGGCGACCAGCATCTCGCTGATCGCGGGCTTGTTCAGCAGATGGTCGGTCTGCGACTCGGCGATCTGCTGCTGCGCCCAGTCGTAGAGTTCCGTGCCGCGCAACCAGTGCCGCAGCGGAACCGGGAAGCCCAGCTTGGCGCGGTGCAGCACGTGCGGCGGGACGATGCCCTCCAGCGCCTGCCGCAGCGCGTACTTGGTGGTCTCCTTGGTGATCTTCTGGTCGAACGGCAGCCCCTCGGCCACCTTCAGCACCTCGGCGTCCAGGAACGGAACGCGCAGCTCCAGCGAGTTGGCCATGGTCATCTTGTCCGCCTTGACCAGGATGTCGCCGCGCAGCCAGGTGAACAGGTCCAGGTGCTGCATGCGCGCGACCGGGTCCCAGCCGTGCGACTGGGCGTACAGCGGCGCGGTGACGTCCTGGTGGGTCCATTCGGGCCGGAACTCGCGCAGCACGGCGCGCAGCTGGGCGTCGTTGAAGCTGCGGGCGTTGCCGTAGTAGCGCTCCTCCAAGGTGAGCGAGCCACGGTGCAGCAGGCTCTTGCCCCTGGTGCCTTCCGGGATCCGGTCCGAAAGCTTGCCCGCCAGCTTGCGCAGCCCGCGGGGCAGTTTCTCGAAAGGCTTCAGCGACAAGGGTTCCCGGTAGATCGTGTAGCCACCGAACAGCTCGTCGGCGCCCTCACCGGAGAGCACCACCTTGACGTGCTTGCGGGCCTCCTTGGCGACGAAGTACAGCGGGACCAGCGCCGGGTCGGCGACCGGGTCGTCCAGATACCAGACGATCTCGGGAATCGCCTGGGCGAACTCGGCGGGGGAGACCACCTTGACGACGTGCCGCGCGCCGATCGCCTCGGCGCTCTCGGCGGCCACGTCGACCTCGGAGTAGCCCTCGCGTTCGAACCCGGTGGTGAAGGTGATCAGCTTCGGGTTGTGTCGCATGGCCAGCGCGGCGACCGCCGTGGAGTCGATGCCGCCGGACAGGAACGAGCCGACGGTCACATCGGCGCGCATGTGCTTGGCGACGGAGTCCTCGAGCGCCTCGGCGATCTCCCGGTAGCGCGCGTCCGCGGAGCCGGGGGCGAACGGACGCACCGGGAACTTCGGCGTGAAGTACCGGGTGATCGCCGGCGCGGCACCCGGCCGAACGGTGGCGTAGCTGCCCGATTCGAGCCTGCGCACGTCCTTGTGCAGCGTCTCCGGCTCCGGCACGTATTGCAGCACCGTGTAGTGCTCCAGCGCCCGCGGGTCCAGCGCGTCGCTCAGCTCCAGCGCGGGCAGCAGTTCCAGCAGGCTCTTCTTCTCGCTGCCGAACGCCGTTCCGCCCGGCCCGGTGGCCAGGAACAGCGGCTTGATGCCGAACGGGTCGCGGGCGAGGAACAGCTCCTTGGTCTCGGTATCCCAGATCGCGAAGGCGAACATGCCGCGCAGCCGCCGCACCGCCTCCGGTCCCCAGTAGTGGAAGGCCGCGACGATCGCCTCGCTGTCGCCCTCGGTCTGGAAGATCTTGCCGTCCGGGAACTCGGCGGCGTGCGCCTCGGCGATCTCCGCGCGCAGCTCCAGGTAGTTGTAGATCTCGCCGTTGAAGGTGAGCGCGTAGCGCTCCGGCTGCTCGGGCGGGCCCCAGCGCAGCGGCTGGTGGGAGTGCTCGATATCGATGATCGACAGGCGGTTGAAGCCGAAGATCAGGCGCTCGTCGTGCCAGGTGCCGCGCTCGTCCGGGCCGCGGTGGCGCACGCAGTGCAAGGCTTCGTAGACCTGCTCCACCGTGCCAGGTGCTGCCTCGTCAGATGCCAGGAATCCGAGCAGTCCACACACGGCGTCGGCAACCTCGTTTCTCGCAGTCGGGATACGCGCGCACCGGACGGAGCGCGGGGGTGAAATCTACTGCCCGAGTATGCCGCACACACCGCATCCGCGCGTCGTGCGCACCAGGTCCCGGCCGGAAGCGCTGGTGACGGTGATCCAGCCGGCCTCGGTGAGGTGTCGAAGCCGACCCGACGACAAACGGGGCGTCCGTTTGGTCTACGCTGCGTAGTACTCAGGTCTCTCTCAGGCGACCCGCGTGTGAACGCGCAGGCCCGGAGGGTGTCCTGAAACGAGCTTAGGACGTATCGTCGGGGCCCATCGCAGCCCCGGCGATGCACTGTCGGAATGTGTGGCGACCAGGAAGGCGTGAGCGTGGCGCACAAGGCGAGCGAAGAGATCGGGGCACGACCCGTGAAGGGTCGGCGGTATTCACCCGCCCCGCCGGCTCCGCCGGCCGACCATCCCCCAAGCCGCATCCTTCGGCGGGCCGGGCTGGCGGTGTCCTTGGGGATCACCGCGCTGCTCGTCTCGGGCTGCTCGATCGACAATGTTTGGCTGCGGTTCGGCTGGCCCTCGGGTGTCACGCCGCAGGCCACCCGGATGCGGGAACTGTGGACCTGGTCGGTCATCGCCGCGCTGGCGATGGGCGTGCTGGTCTGGGGCCTGACCTTCTGGACCGTCGCCTTCCACCGCAAGAAGGCGGACTCGCCGGAGTTCCCGCGCCAGACCGGCTACAACGTGCCGCTGGAGCTCACCTACACGGCGATCCCGTTCGTCATCATCGCCGTGCTGTTCTACTTCACCGTGGTCGTGCAGAACTACGTGCACGAGAAGGTGAGCAACCCCGACGTCACCGTCGACGTGACCGCATTCCAATGGAACTGGAAGTTCGGCTACCGCAACGTCGACTTCAAGGACGGCTACAAGTACGACGGCATCGACACCACGCGCGAGGCGCTGAACCAGGAACAGCTCGAGGCGTACGAGGAGCGGACCAGGAACGGTCACCCGGCGCCGGGCCCGGTGCACGGCAAGCCGGAGAACGACATCCTGTCCTACCTGCACTACGACAAGGTCGAGACGATCGGCTCCAGCAGCGAGATCCCGGTCCTGGTGCTGCCCACCGGCAAGGTCATCGAGTTCCAGATCGCCGCCGCGGACGTGATCCACGCCTTCTGGGTGCCGGAGTTCCTGTTCAAGCGCGACGTGATGCCGAACCCGAAGGAGAACAACTCCGACAACGTCTTCCAGATCACCAAGATCGAGAAGGAAGGCGCGTTCGTCGGCCGCTGCGCCGAGATGTGCGGCACCTTCCACTCGATGATGAACTTCGAGGTCCGTGCCGTGTCGCCGGAGAAGTTCACCAAGTACCTGGACGCGCGCCAGGCGGGCAAGACCAATGCCGAGGCGCTCGAGTCCATCGGTGAGTCCCCCGTCGCCACCTCCACTGAGCCGTTCAACACCAAGCGTGACGTCAAGAGCGCGGCCCCGGCCGAGAGCAAGTGAGGAATTGATCTGACATGAAGATCGAAGCGCGGATTTTCGAACTGCTCACGGTGTTCTTCATCATCGTGGCGGTGGTCTACGGCTTCTTCACCGCCCAGTCGCGCACCGGCGTCGAGTGGGCGGGCACCACGGCCACGGTGCTGACCGCGGGCCTCTCGCTGATCATCGGCACCTACTTCCGCTTCGTCGCACGCCGCCTCGACCTGCGCCCGGAGGACTACGAGGACGCCGAGATCGTGGACGGCGCCGGCGACCTCGGCTTCTTCTCGCCCGGCAGTTTCTGGCCCATCACCCTGGCCGCCGCCGGTTCGGTGACCGCCATCGGCCTGGCGTTCTTCCAGTTCTGGCTGATCGGCATCGGCGTGGTCTGCGTCCTGGCCGCCGCCGCTGGGCTGGTGTTCGAGTACTACCTCGGGCCGGAGAAGCACTGATCCGTGAACTACTGAAACGGCCCCACCAGAAGTCCTGGTGGGGCCGTTTCGTGTGTGCGGTGCGCGGGTTTGCGCCGATCACAGTGGTGAGGGCCGATTGAGCAACGGCATGATCAGGGCGGCCCTCGTCCAGGTCCTCAATGATCTGAAACGGCTGACCAGTAGGGGAGCCGAGGACCTCGCGGACACCATCAGCCCCGGCGCAGCCGACTTGGTCCGGGAGGTTGCCGACGCCCATTCGCACGGCGACGTGGATGGCAGGCTCGCGATCCGACGCGAATGGTCCTCGGCAGGTAGCGATGCCGGTCCCGGGCAGAATCTGTGCCCTCCACCGCCGGACCGAGCGACGTTGACCCGAGCCAGAGAGGATTTCGAAGCCGAACTGAGGCAACGATTCGGTGAGAATGGACCGACCGACGAGGAATTGAATGACTTCATAGCAAAGAGGTGGCTGACCCGGCTCGAGCAATACGCTTTGATCGACAGGAGAATCGACGAAACAGCGGCTGCGCTGGGCCGAGACAGCGCTGAGGTGCGTGAGCAGATGCGGCGAGAACTGAAGGCCGCGCTCGACGGGAAGCCGATCGCTATCCGTGTCCGCGACGACAGTCTTATGGCCATCCTCGAGGAGGGGCGAATCAGGGGATCACGCAACCCGGTCGGCCATCGCGCCCAGGCCGAAGCCGAGTGGTTCGGCCCACACGTCCACGAGAACCCACCCGTCTACGGATACATTGCCGTGGACGGTGTGCGCCCATCACAAGTTGGCACCATCGATGCACTGTCCGAGCTCGACTACGGTGACAATCAGATCTTCCTGAAGCCAGAAGTGCGGTCACGAACGACCATCACGTTCGGTGACTCGCTGGTGGAGATGGAGCGGTCGATACCCTCCCCGCTGGACAGCCCGTCGGAGTATTCCTATGGCGTCGGAGTGCACGATATCCCTCCGATCGACCGCGACTATCTCGGAGCGGATTTTCGCGCCAATCATTTCATCGAAGCCCAGATGTTCGATGTCACAACCGCAGACATCGATTTCATTGGGCTGCACCGGCCACCCGGTGAAGAATTGCGACAGGCGCTGGACCAGTCCGGGGTAAATTGGCGGGTTCTCGACAATCAGACGATCGCGGCGGAGGGCAGCGCCGCCGAACGAGCAGCCGCAATCGAACGGACGAGTCAGGACTTGGAATATCTTCGCCGTCCAAGTCCCTTTGTGCGCTCGGAGGCTGAACGCCTGCAAGCCGCGCTGTCGGCCGACCTTCGTGCACTGAACGGGTCCACCGCAGGTGACTGACCGGTCGCTACGTGCAGGAAGTGTTGCTGAAACCAGCTGCCATGGTGAGCCCGTACCCGAATATCATGACAAGAATCCCGGCGCCGGCCAGGATCAGTCGAATATGGCCGATCCGCCTGCGATCGCACCACAGGCGGACCCATAGGAAGATTCCGATCGCCAGCATGATCCCGGCACTGCCGATCGAAAAGGCCTGGGCAGCAATAATGTCCGTTCCGCGCGCTGCTGTTTCGAAACGATAGGCTGAGGCAGTGAACATGCGGCGTTCGGTCTTCTCGGCGGGCCGCGGCAATTCGGCGATGCCGCTGATGGGGTGGTCGGGAACAACGACGCGGTTACTCCCCCCGCAGTGATCACTGTTCTGGACGAGGAAGTAACCAGTCAGGTAGATGGCCGGTCCGATGAAGATCGAGCTCAGAATGTATATAAGGGCGACCAAGACCGGGCGGTTCCGCAACTTCACCGGGCATATCCTAGGGCTGACGTGTGAGGGCGGGTTCCCATCACGAGCTGCATTCGGGGCGGATCTCGCCCGGTACCGATCGCCGAGGTAGCGACCGCTCGCAGGACGTCATGCTCGGCTATCCGATTTGCGGTACAACCAGATTCGGAAGACGACGGGTTCCCGCAGTCAGTTCGAAGGACAGATCGCCGTATCCGAGTGAGAGTTCGGCGAGTTGCTGCCATACGTAGTGGATTTGCGGCTGCTGTGGGCCGTGGTTCAGCGCGGTGTGGGGCAAGCACCGAGTACCGCGCGAGGCGGTCGACCACCGCGCCCACCGTCTCGGTGTGCATGTATGCCGCGCCCGATGCCTGCGGCAGCGCGGACGCGACCCAGCGGTCTATGTATCGACTCAGCCTCGCGCGATGGAGGTCGATTTCCTGCCGTGCCGGATACGGGGTGTCCAAGCGTGCTTCGTGGAGCGAGGCAAGTTCATACGCCGTCTCGAGGACCGGGTGAGGGTGCCGAATATTGCCGGTGCACGCTTCGAGCACAAAGCCTTTCGAAGGCAGGAGTGGTCTGGTCTCCTTCACCGCTCGCTCCCTCCGCCGGATGGGCGGCGCATGTCCTGTGCCAGGGCGCTGAGCCCGTCGAGAACCTGTTGAAATGTCTGGGCTTTCGGCATGCCGTCCGGACGTGGTCCGTGGTCATGGTCGACGGCGGGAAAGGCGATCCCGCGCAGGTATGCCCGTTCCCGTGGGCTCAATTCCGGCGGCTTGACGCGCCCGTAGTGGACGAGAGTGCAGTACGCGACCCACTTCCATGCACAGCGATCAATCCGGCAAGCGCGATGCCGCTGCATTTGCCGGTGCGCCAACTCGATCTCGGCGAGGCCGCAGACGCTCGGCGGGGTGACGAGAGTGATTTCGCTCATCAGGCTGCCCCGATCCCGATACCGGAAGCCGACCGCGCCCAAGTACCTTGCGGGGAAACAGTTTCCAGGTCATAGCCTTCGTCGCAGATCAACGCGGGCTGGTTGTTCACGTGTTCCAGATCGAACACAACGATTGTTTCGGCGCCGAGACCGGCGGCCATGCCGAGCGTATACCGGATCGGATCGTGCTCGTCGGCGGGCGGCCGGACCGTGTACACGTACTGGTAGCCCAGCGTACGGGCATGCCGCTGCACCTCGTCGGCGTGACGCGGGGCGTGCAGTCCGGACACGTCACCGCGCACGAACCCTATGGCCTTGGGCCGCGCAGCCGTTGGCGGCGCAATGATGTCGGTGGGTGGTGGTTCGATGATGTTGGTGTAGGTCATGGTTCCCTCTGAACTGGATCGATGGGTTGGTTCGTTGATCGTCCGGGCAACGGCACTCAACGTGCTAAGCCTGCTGACCTGGTTCGTGGGGCGGCAGACAAAGAACGAGGGCCATAGCTGAAGTTGTTGTCGCTCCGGCTAGTTCGGCGTCTTCTGCGGGCTCCGAACTTGCGTTGTCGCTCGAACGTCATGACCAAGCACACCACCAGTGACCAATCGGATTCAGGGAAATCGGATGTCCGGTAGTAATTCATCCGAATCCGCACGTAGGTATCCGACAGTGCGATAGAACTGATCCAATTTCGTGTGTGATCTGATCCGATTTCGCGGTGAAGGGGAGGCCATGACCAGCGGCATTGACGACGACACCACCGACGCCGGACCGAGCTCGACGCTGCCGAGGCGCCAACTCGGTCGCTTTCTGCGTGAGTCTCGGGATGCGAGCGGGTTCACGCTCGCCGCTGCGGCGAAGCTGGTCGACCTATCGCCACCCGCTCTGCAACGCATTGAAACCGGCCAAACTCAGAAGGTCCGTAAGCAAGACGTTCGCGCTCTATGCGAGCTCTTCGGCGTCAGCTCGGAAGACATCCAGCGAGCGATTGACCTGGCGGCTCTTGCCAAGACGCAGAGTTGGTATCACGCCTACGGAGGTCTGTACTCCACCGCGTTCAACATGTACCTCGGACTGGAAGCTGCTGCACGACAGCTGGTCACGTACCACGAACACGTCCCTGGACTGTTGCAAACCGCTGACTATGCCCGCGCCGTCATTGGCGCATACCCCGGATTCAATGACCGCGACGACATCGACCGGCGTGTCGAGCTCCGGCTCAAGCGGCAAGCCATCGTCACCCGCAAAGTGAACCCGGTCGTGCTGGTAGTGCTACTTCATGAGTCGGCGCTGTACCGCGTGGTCGGTAGCCGAAAGGTCATGGTGGCTCAGCTTCGGCACCTGGCCGAGATCTCCAAGTTGCCCAACGTTGTGTTGCGGATAGTTCCCTACGGCGCGGGGCTGGTCTGGGGTATGCCGCACGGTTCGTTCACTCTTTTGGAGTTCGACACGAACGCAAAAGGCGATCCTGTTGAACCGCCGATTGTCTACATGGAGGGAGGGCCGACCCAGTCGGTATACCTGGAGAAGCCGGATGAGGTACGGCTATATAGTGATCTTGCTTCGGACATTCGGAGCACATCGCTGGACGACAGGCAGACCCGGGAGCTGATTCGCCGGGTGATAAAGGAGTATGAGCGTGACCAGCATTGACCTATCTGAAGCCGAGTGGTTCAAGAGCAGCTACAGCGGGAGTCAGGGCGATTGTGTCGAGGTAGCGTTCCTGCCTGAGGGTGGTGTCGGCGTTCGTGATTCGAAGAACCTGACCGGTCCTGCCCTGGTCTTCACCCCCGGCGAGTGGAATGCCTTCACGTCGGGTGTCGTCGCTGGCGAGTTCCATCGCCCCGCCTGACAAAGGAACTCGAGCGTGACCATCTTCGACCTATCCAGTGCCGAGTGGTTCAAGAGCAGCTACAGCGAGACAGGGGGCCAGTGTGTAGAAGTTGCGTGGCTGCCACGCGGCGAGATCGGCGTCCGTGACTCCAAGAACCTGATTGGTCCGGCGCTGGTGTTCACCCCAGGCGAGTGGGACGCTTTCACCGCAGGCATGAACGACGGCGAGTTCGACCGGCCCTGACGATCGCATCGGTGGAACCGCGTAATTCGCTGCGTTGGATGGTGAGGGTACGAACATGAGTTCCGATATGTCCGAAGCGGTTTGGTTCAAGAGCAGCTACAGCGGCAGCCAGACCGACTGCGTCGAAGTGGCGTGGCTTGACGGCGGCCGGGTCGGCGTCCGGGATTCGAAGAACCCGACCGGCCCGGCGTTGCTGTTTGCCCCGAGCGAGTGGAATGCCCTCACAGCAAGCGTCATCGACGGCGCGTTCGTTGAGCGTGCCACTGGGGACGGGTCTGCCTGAGGTGGGCGGGCGTCTGCTTTCGGCTGAGGAAGCCGCAGAGCTCTGGACGGCATGGATTCCCGCCGAGGTCGCGGAACGAATGTCGAGTGTCACGGTCCCGTGGTGTATAGCGGCTGGGTGGGCGCTCGATCTCTTCACCGGAGGCGGCGCCCGGCAACACGATGATCTCGAAATCGCCGTGCCACAACAGAGTTTCAGCGAGGTTGCCGCCGCTTTCCCTGGCTTCGAGTGGGACGTTGTCGGCGACGGCCGAGTCTGGCCGTTTCCAGCACAGGCGGCAAACCATCATCAGACATGGCTACGCGACCCCGCGACCGGGCGCTATCGCCTCGACGTGTTCCGTGAACCGCATGTCGGCGATCGATGGGTGTGCCGCCGCGACCCGTCGATCACCCTGCCGTACGACGAACTGATTCTCCACACCAGCGACGGCATTCCCTACATAACTCCGGAGGTCGCGCTCCTGTTCAAGGCAAAAGCACGCCGCGACAAGGACGAAGCCGACTTCCGGCGTGTGCTACCCGCGATGGACCGATCGCAGAGATCCCGGCTATCCGATTGGCTGTCTCGCGTTCACCCCGGCCACCCGTGGCTCGAGGAAACCTCGAGTGCTTGACGCATCAGCTGTCCGAGGTGGTTCGCCAGCCGTTTCGTCCGATGATGTCCAAGACGAGACCAGCGATATTCCAGGCGTCGTCCTCGCCACGATGGTGACGGCCCTCCAAGGGCAGCCCGGCAATGCGGAGTGCGCTCGCCATGCCCTGGCGGCGGCTCAGTCCGTACGCCTCGGAAAACACCTGCTTCGCATTCGTATGGCGCTGTCCGAAGGGATATTCGACATCGAGGGCAGCGCACTGCCGTTCGAACTGTTTACGGTCGTAGTCGCCCCAGCTGGCCCACGGCCGAACTCCGGCCTGGTGCTCGCTCGCGAGGAGGCGGCACGCGTCGGCGAACACCATACCGGTGTCGACTTCGGCCTGGGTGAGTCCGGTGAGTTCGGTGCAGAACTCGCTGACCGTGGAGCGGGTCGGCCGAACCAGGATGCGATGCTTGGCAATCCGAGCGCGTGCATCGAGATCGATAACGGTCAAGCCGATTTCGATGATCTCGCTGACCGCGCCTGCGGGCACCATGCTCTCCCAGCACGTCGCCTCGACATCAATCACATTCAGTAGCCCGGAATTGCCGTTCATGTGCCGAGCGTATGGAGTGAAGCATCGGGCACTCGAGGCGGTTTCTGCGTCAAGTGAACAGATGGGCGTGTTCGGCGGCCCAGTCGTGTATCGCCGAGCAGATCTCGCCGGAACGGGATGGTGGTCATCCACCGTCGATGGAACTGGCGGAGTCCCGTGCGGCGCGGGGTGAGACACGCCTGATATCAAGGTGCAGGTGGAACGGAAGAAGTTGCTGGAGCCGACTCTGACGGAGTTGCCGCACGGGCCGCATGGCCTTGCTCGTGATCTGGTGACCGGGTCGCAGCGGCAGCGGCTGTTGTACGGGGTGACGGTTGTCGTCGCGGATCGCGGCTACCTCGCTGTGACGATCGCGGATATCGCTGCGGCGGCGAAGGTTTCGCGTCGGACGTTCTACCAGCACTTCGCGGATAAGGAAGCGTGCTTCCTCGCTGCGGCCGATGCGGGTCGGGATCTGATGATCGAGCATCTCGAGCGTGTGATGAGGCAGGTGTTCGCCGAACCGGTGGAGCCGCTCGATGCTCTGCGGCGCGGCATTCGCGAGTATCTCACCCTGTTGCGTGACGAACCGTCGTTCGCCCGCTCGTTCTATCTGGAGACTGCTGTGGCCGGGGCGCGTGCGATCGAGTCGTTCGGCCAGTGCCAACGCTGGTTTGCCGGATTCATTCGGAAATGGCGTGAAGCGGCAGGCCCCGTCGATCCATCGGTGCCGGATGACGCGTATCTGGCGGTGACCGATGCGACCAACGAGGCCGTCCGCCGAACCCTGCGCGCCGGAGGTGACTTGCTCGAGCTCGAGGGCACCGTGCTGTACATCCACCGCGCGCTGCTCGGGCTGGCAACGCCCGCCGACTAGGGCACGACTTTGTCGCCTGGCCCGGTGAGGTCGCAGGACGTATCGTCGCTGGTGTTGCCGCCTTCGGAGACAATCCTCGCGAACACCTTCGCGCAGTTGGCCCGAGCAATGCCGGAGGTGTTCCCCGTGATGGTGGAGTTCCGCAATATCACGGTGCCCACCGGAACATTGACCACGTCTGTCACCTGGCGCGGGAGGGTGTCGAGGTAGGCGGGCGCCACGTTGATGCCGCCGCCCGCGTCCGAGGCGCTGTTTCCGGTGATGGTCGCGCGATCGAAGGTCACCACGCCCCGGCCCCGGACGTCCACGCCGCCGCCGCGTCCGGCGAATCCGCCTGGGCGGTACCACACTCCGGGATTGACCACGCGGTTGTCGGAGATCGTCGAGTCGGTGAAGGTGCAGGTGTTATCGCATCGCACGCCGCCCGCCTCGCCGGATGTGTTGCCGGTGATGGTCGTATTTCTCGTCTGCAGGTCCGACCCGGGCACGTTGAAGATCCCGCCGCCGTACCCGGCGCTGTTGCCCCGGACCACGACATCATCGAGTACGAGGTTCGAGGAATTGGAAATTCCGCCGCCGCCGGTGTCGTAGTACGGAATCTCGTGTTGGGCGGTGACTCCGCCGGTCACGGTCAATCTGGTCAATGTCACGGGCGCGGAGATACTGAGCACCCGGTCGATCCCATTGGCATCCAGCACTGTCTGGTCGCGGCCCGCGCCACGCAACGTGGTCGGCGCACTGAGGTTCAGGTCTCCCGTGGTCGGATCTGGGTTGCGGCCCTGCACTTTCTGTGGGTCGGGAGGGATCGTCAAGATGTAGCGCCCCTCGGGCACCACGACTGTGCTCCCTGGCCGGGCATTGGCCGTCTGAATCGCGGCGCGCAGTGTGCAGGTGCCGGCGGCCGTACGGCATTGGCCGCTTTGTGGATCGGCCGCGACGCCGTCTGCCGTGCTGTTGACAGTGATCACCGTTGGAGAACCAGGTGCGTTGTCGGCGTAGGCCGCTGCGGGGAATCCGCCTGCGGATCCAACGATCAGGGCGGTGATGGCGACGGCGCGAGCCGCCGCGGGAGATGTACTCGTCCTCATGAAGTCTCTGATCCAATTCACGAACATGGAGTAAGGTACGCCCGCGTATTAGTGGGGTACGCAAGCGTCTACCACTATGTCGCAGAATGGTGCGCCTCGGAAGTGTTTCCGGGAATCCTTTTGGCAGTTATCGATTCGCCTCAGTCGGCCCGGCGTTGATCCACGTTCCCCGTGACACGGCGGAACGGCTTCACGAGTGTCGATCGTGTGCCGTGACACCGAGAGCGGTGAGGAAGGCGGTCGCGGCGGGCGGGCGACCGACGCGGCTCCAGATGACGTATTCGACGCGGGCCGGGGCGTCGGCGACCTCGATGGTGACTACGCCGTCGAGCTGGGGTGCGTAGGCGGAGGGGAGCATGGCCACGGCGAGGCCCGGCCGGACGAGTCGAGCGATGTAGTCCGCGGTGGTCACTTCGAAGGCGACGTCACGGTCGAGACCAGCGGCTGAGAAAGCTTGGTCGGATTGCATACGTCCGGCTGTCCCGGCTGGAAGGTCTACGAATACCTCGGAAGAAAGTGTGCGAAGGTCGACCGTTGGTCGGCCGGCGAGTGGATGATCCGGCGCGACGACGGCGACGAGTCGGTCTCGGGCGAGTTCGTGGGCGACGACACCGTGGGGTCGCGCTGTGGTCGGCAGCCCGAGGAAGGCCACGTCGAGGGCTCCCTGCTCGACCTGCGCGGTGAGGTCCTCGCTTGCTCCCACACGCAAGCTGATGCGCACATGCGGGTACTGCTGGCGGAAGTCGCCCAGCGCGCCCGGTATATCGACCGCGGCCACGGTAGGGATCAGGCCCACGGCGAGCCGTCCGCGTACTTCCCCGACGGCCGCGGCGACCTCGGCGGCCGCACGCTCGGCGGCGTCCAGGCACTG
>NZ_BDBA01000194.1 GCF_001612745.1 Nocardia amamiensis NBRC 102102
CGGCCGGGCGCGAGCGCCAGCTGCAGCGCGGTCTCCGACCGCCCGGCGTGCAGGTCGCCGTCGAAGCGCGGCAGGTAGACGCGCACGTCGCGGGACTCGGCGCGCAAAAGATCCTCCGCCCGGCGCAGCGGTTCGACGTTGCCGCCGTGCCAGTTCACCAGCAGGATGCGGCCGAAGGTGTCGGTCGCCGAGCGGCACAGCTCGACCACCAGCAGCTCCAGTGCCGCCTGCCCGATGGAGAGCGTGCCCGGGAAACCCGCGTGCTCGCCGCTGGCGCCGTACGGGATCGCCGGTCCGACAAGCACATCGGATCGTGCGGCGGCCAGCCGGGCGCACAGTTCCCCGGCGATGTCGGTGTCGGTGGACAGCGGCAGGTGCGGGCCGTGCTGCTCGGTCGCCCCGACCGCGATGGCGAGGACCGCACCCGCAGCGGCTCGCTCGCCCGCCTCCGGCCAGGTGAGATCCGCCAACATGCGGCGAGATTATCGTCAGTCACTGACATAATCAAGAGCTGTGCCAGCCGAGCAGAATCAGACGATGCGGCAGAACCGGACCACTCGCGGACGCCCACGCGGTACCACCAAACGCGAGCTCGAACTGATCGCGATGCGGCTGTTCACCGAGCAGGGCTTCGACGACACCACCGTCGAGCAGATCGCCGCCGCCGCCGGCATCAGCGGACGCACCTTCTTCCGCTACTTCCCCACCAAGGCGGAGGTGCTCTGGTACCAGTTCGACGACGAGGTCGCCGCACTGCGCGCGGCCTTCGCCACCGTCGCCGACGACGTCCCGATGATGACCGCTGTGCGCCGAGTCGTGGTGAACGCCAACCGATATCGCGCCGAGGACGTCCCGGAACTGCGCACCAGGATGCAGCTGGTCGCCACGGTTCCCGCGCTGGCCGCGACCGCGGGTGCGCACTACGACGCCTGGGAACGCGCGGTGAGCGCCTTCGCCGCGGGACGGCTCGGCGAACCCGAGGACGGACTCATCCCGCTGGCCGTCGGGCGGACCACGCTCGCGGCGGCCCGAGCCGCGTTCGACGCCTGGCTCGCGCGTGCCGACGCGGATCTCACCGTGTATTTGGACGAGGCGCTCGCGGCACTGGAACGCGGATTCGCTACGGTGCCGTGAGAACCACCACATCCGAACAACAGGCGAACAACCGGCAGGTTTCGTCGGCGACCCGGGTGGGGTATGACTAGGCTCGGAATCGGCTAGCAGCCGAAGCACGAAGATCCCGACTCAACCGTCGAAAGGGGCTGGAATTTCCATGTCCGAGGTATCCATGGGCCTTTCGGCGGATTCCCTGACCGCGGGCCCTGTCGACGTCCTGCTCCCGCAGCTGGTCGAGCATCTGCGCCAGAACCGCACCGCGCTGCGTGAGGAATGGGCCCGGCGCATCACCGATGCCCAGCTGCTGACCGCGATGACCCCGGAGGAGATCTTCTCCGAGGCGACCTCGGTCTACGACAACTACGTCGAGGTGCTCGAAACCGGTAGTGTCGAGGCGCTGCAGGCCTACGCACGGGATCTGTCCGAGCGCATCATTCCCCGTGGCGTCGAGACCGACGAGGTGGTCGGCATCGTCCTGTTGCTGCGCGACGTGCTGGCCCGGTCGCTGTTCGAGAAGTACCAGGCCGACTTCGAGCTGCTCAACGCCGTGCTCGACGCCTACGAACCGGCCGCCAACCGCATCGCCAACACCGTGGCCGTCTCCTTCGTCCAGGAGCGCGAGCGCGTCATCCGCCAGCAGCAGGAGGCCATCCGCGAGCTGTCCACGCCGGTGCTCCAGGTGCGTGAGCAGCTTCTGATCCTGCCCATCATCGGCGTCCTGGACAGCCAGCGCGCCCGCCAGCTGACCGAGCAGCTGCTGCGCGCCATCCGGGCCAACCGCGCGAAAGTCGTCGTCATCGATATCACCGGTGTGCCCGCGATCGACTCAACGGTGGCCAACCACTTGGTGCAGACCGTCGACGCGTCCGGACTGATGGGCGCGAACGTGATCATCACCGGCCTGTCCTCGGAGATCGCGCTGACCCTGGTCACCATCGGCCTCGACCTGTCGAAGATGAACGCGGTCGGCGACCTACAGGGCGGTATCGAGGAAGCCGAGCGCCTGCTGGGGTACGAGGTTTCCCGCGTCTCCGAACGCGACGGCCGCTGATCAGGCGGGCACATGCCGGTTCCGATTCTCAAACAGGGTACGTATCTCATCGCGTCGGTACAGTCCGCGCTGACCGACGCCGACACCGAACGCCTGCAGGACGACCTGATGAAGCAGGTCAGCAAATATCGGGCACACGGCATCATCGTCGATGTCACCGCGATCGACGTGATGGATTCGTTCGCCGCGAGATCGTTGCGTACCATCGCGCACATGACGCAGCTGCGCGGCGCCGAAACGGTGATCGTCGGCCTGCAACCAGAAGTCGCGTTCGCCATGGTGCAGCTCGGTCTCACCTTCGAGGACATGCACACCGCTCTCGATCTGGAAGAGGGACTCGCCTGGTTGGACCGCAAGACCCCAGCCCGTCGCCAGCGAGACGGTCGTGACAGTGGCCGCTGAGAACGTGGTGATCGCGGTCAGGGTGTCCGGGGACATCGTGACCGCACGTCAGGCCGGACGCGAACTGGCAGCAAAGCTCGGATTCACACTGACCGATCGAACCATGATCTCCACGGCGATCTCCGAGATCGCCCGCAACATCACCAGTTACGCAGGCAGCGGCGAAATCCGTTTGCTGGTCGATGACCGAGAGGGTCGTCAAGCGCTGGTTGTGCAGGCCGAGGATCAAGGGCCCGGCATCATCGATATCGCTCGCGCACTGGAGGACGGCTACTCCACCGGGCGTGGTCTCGGGCTCGGCCTCCCCGGCGCCCGGCGATTGATGGACCGGCTCACCGTCGACTCGGCGCCCGGCCGCGGCACGCTGGTGGAGATGTGGAAGTGGGTGCCCAACGGTGCATGAGGACGGGTTCATCGGCCGGATCGAATGGGCGGTGGCCGGTCGCGCACTGCCTGGTCAACAGGTATCCGGTGACCGCAGCGTCGTCCTCGACACCGGTAGCGGCACAGTCCTTTTCGCCGTCATGGACGGGCTCGGGCACGGCGCGGCCGCCGCGGACGCGACCGACCGGGCAGTACGGGTGCTCGCGGAGAACCGCGCCGAACCGCTCGACGTGCTGATGGTGCTGTGTCACCGCGCCATGGCCGACACCCGTGGCGCGGCGATCTCGCTGGCCCTGTTCGACGAGGGCGACACGGTGCGCTGGCTCGGCGTCGGCAATGTCGAATCCCAGGTGCTCACCGCGCGTCCCGGCGGCTTGACCGTGCACGCCACCGTGCTGCTCACCGCGGGCATCGTGGGCTACCGGCTGCCGTCGAACCTCCAGCCACAGTCCGTGGCAGTCCGCCCCGGCGACCTACTGCTGATGTCCACCGACGGCATCGTCCCCGAATCAGCATCCGCGATCGACCTTTCCAAGTCCACCGCCGACATCACCGCCGAGATCCTCACCCGGCACGCCAAGGACACCGACGACGCACTCGTGCTGGCCGCCCGGCACCGCGGTGCGGGTGTAGCGCCGGGGCACGTGGTCATGCCGGAGCCGCGCGCCGGCGAGGCGCAGACATGAGCGGCTTGCTGGCCGATTTTCTGGACGCCTACGCGGACGCGCTACGGCGGCACCTGCATTCGCCCAGCCAAGCGGGTCTCGCCGAAGGGTACGAACTCGGCAGGCGTGCGCTGGTGGAGGGCATCAGCCTGCTCGATCTCACCGAGAATCACTTCCGGGTCGTCCACGAGGAACAGCAGCGGCACGATGTAGCGGAAGGCGGCGAGTCCGAGAGCCGCGTGCCCGAGAACGCGCTGGAATTCCTTTTGCAAACCCTGGTTCCGTTGGATATCGCCACCCGCGGCTATCTCGACGGCACCCGCCGGTACGAGCAACAGCGTTCGCGCGCCGACGATCTCGCCGGACGGGATGCCTTCCGCACCGCGCTGGTCGAATCGCTGCAGGACGGCTTCTTCGTCGCCGACGCGCACGGCACCATCATCGAGGTCAACACCGCCTTCGGCGCGCTGACCGGCTACGGCGCCGTGGGCATCCCCTATCCGCTGCCGCATCCGTGGTCGAGTCCGGAGGGCACGCGCTACCCCGATCTGGGCACCGAGGCGCAGCGTTTCGTCATCCCGATCCGGCATCGCGACGGGCGGAACGTGTGGCTCGCGGTCAGCACCAGCGCGCTGATCAAGCCGGACGGCAGTGAGCGGATCTTCGTCGGCACCATCCGCGATGTCACCGCCGAACACGATGCGCAGGCCCGCGATCAGGCGGCCTCCCGGCTGGCGACCGCGGTCGGTGCGGCGACCAGTGTGGTCGAGGTGCTCGCCGTCGGGCTCGACGAGCTGCGCCGCACCGTCGGCGCGGAGACCGCGGTGGTGGCGGTGTGGCCGAGCCGCAATGCCGCACCCGAGGTGTACGTCTCCGGCGCGGGCGCGGACGGTGCTTCGCACAACGGCGCCGCTGCGCTCGACGACCGGTCGCGCGCGCTGCTGGACCGGGCCAGGCGCAGGCCGCCGCGCAGCCTGCTGGCCATTCCCGACGGCGCCGAGAGCTCCGAGGGCATCGTCGCGCCGCTCGGTGAGACCGGCGACGCCGCGATGTGGTTGCGTTTCGCCGCGCCACGCGCGATCGGCGCCGCAGACTGGACGCTGTTCTCGCTGTTGATCGGCCACCTCAGTCTCGCGGTCCAGCGGGCGCGCAACTTCGACCAGGCGCGCGCCACGTCGCTGACCCTGCAACGCGCCATGCTCGGCCCGATCGAGCTTCCGCCGCGCTTCTCGGTGCACTACGAGCCCGCGCTGCCGCCGCTGGAGATCGGCGGCGACTGGTACGACGTGGTGCCATTGCGCGACGGAACCATCGGCGTTGTGGTCGGCGACTGCGTGGGTCGTGGCCTGTCCGCAGCGGTGGTGATGGGCCAGCTGCGGACCGCGGCTCGCGCGCTGCTGCTGCGCGGCGCGGGACCGGCGCAACTGCTCGCCGAACTCGACACGGTCGCCTCCCGCATCCCGGGCGCCATGTGCACCACGGTGTGCGCCGCCGTACTGGACCCCGTGCGCGGGCTCGTTCGCTACAGCAGCGCCGGACACATGCCGCCGATCCTCGCCGATGTCGGCAGTACCGGCAGGATGCTCGAAGGCGGCCGCTCGGTTCCGCTGGCGACCTTCGATCCGCCGCGCCGCCCGGAGGCCACCACGGCCTTGGCACCTGGTTCGACGCTGGTGCTGTTCACCGACGGGCTGGTCGAACAGCGCGGTGTCGACATCGATGAGGGGTTCGCCAAGATCGCCGCGGTGCTCGCCGACACCTCGGGACGGCTGCCGCGCGAGGTCGCCGACGCGGTGTTGTCCCGGCTGCGGCCCGCGGCCGGATACGACGACGACGTGGCGATGGTGGTCTACCGCCAGCCGCCCGCCCCGCTGCGGCTGGACGTGCCCGCGCACGCGGACGAGCTCGCGGTCCTGCGGCGCACGCTGAAAGGCTGGCTGGCCGCCGCGGCGGTGCCGCACGACTTGGCCGCCGATCTGGTCGCCGCGGCCAACGAGGCCTGCAGCAACAGCATCGAGCACGCCTACCGCAACGGCGACGCCGGACGGGTCCTGCTATCGGCCGGCTGCGATATCGACACCGTCGTGATCGTGGTCACCGACACCGGCGACTGGAAGCCACGCGCCTCCGATCGCGGCTATCGCGGCCGCGGCATCGACATGATGCGCGCACTGACGGAGGAGCTGGACATCGACCACTCCGGACCGGGCACGACGGTCCGGATGTCGGTGACCCTGCCCGCGATCACCTTCCCCGTCGCCAACCCGCTCCGCGGCACGAACCGGCGGATTCCCGGGTGATGGTGCGACGGTAGCCTGCTCCCGGCGCACGCCGGCCGGTCAGGAACGCGCCCGCTCCCGTGCCAGCGCACGGTCGCGCTGCTCTTCGAACCTGAGCATTGCGAAGTCGCGGCCGGGGTCCCCAGGGGATGTAGTCGTGCGGATGCCAGTCCTTGGCCATCGCGAGGTGCCGATGCACGCATGTCTCGGCGGCGGGCTCGAGTTCGGCCAGAAGTTCGCGCTGGGTCGGATCACGCACCAAGGGTGTTGCCTACCTTTCATTTTCGATGAGTCGGATGCCAGTGACGATGTCGGGTTCGATGGCGATCACCGCATCGGTCACCTGGTCGACCCATGGGCGCAGCAACTGCTCGTAGTGGGCGGCGCGGGCGGGATCGGTGACCGGGTGCGCCAGGCCGACCACGACGACCGACCACCCCAGATGCCGGACCGGATCGATCTCGTCGGCCTCGTAAGCGACCACCACGGGGGAGTTTCCGCGCACGGCAGTGGTGAGCCCGGACGAGAGCCGGGTCCGCACGATGATCGCGCCCCGGTCGTCGACCAGGTGATTGACCGGACGGATGGCAGGTAAGGCGTTGCGGGTGAAGACCACTCGTCCGATCGGCACCCCGGCCAGCAGTCGCATGGCTTCCGCGCGGTCGAGCGCAACGGTCGCACGGGCCGTGGGGCCCTCGGTGATTCGCTCGCTCACGGAACGGCCCGCCGCGGGCGGGAGGAGCCGCACCCGCTCTGCGCGGGAGCCACCAGGGTCAGGTCCCCGTCATACCGGCGCACCAGCAACTTCCCGCGCCCAGTGACGGGATCGGTGAAGAACAGGAACGGCAGGCCGTAGCCGCACAACCGTTGCGCCGCCTCGGCCTCGGTAATACAGAGTGCGGGGCGCGGATTCATCGCCAGCGCAACCGTCCGGCGCTGCGGCGGTTGCAGCCGATATTGCCGCGCCAATCGCACACCGAGCGGACCGCCCCAGTAGACAATGGCGTCCTCGCCGGTCTCGATGTCGGTGAACAGGTGTGCGTCGTAATCCCTCGCATCCATCACCTGGGTGGCGGCATCGGGATCTCCCACCAGAAGTTCGCATTCCTTGCGCCGCACAATCGGACGCGGGGAGGTGACCGAAACCTGCTGCGGCCGTGCCGGATCCGGCCACAGCCGCCGACCGGGCGCGTCGGTCAGCCGGGTGAGCGTCCGGTCGAGCCGATCGGCGACGAATGTCGCGATGAAGCCGGGTGGACCGGCGACCTGCACGCGGATCGGTGTGTCTCCACCATCGATATTCACCTGTGCCAGTACCGGACCCGCGATAGCCAGCGCACCCGTGAACCTGGCCCTGGCCGGCTCGTCGATGCCACGGCATCGCATCACACGCTCGATCGAGCGCACTGCCCTGGCGATATCGGTCGAGTCGACCGAACCCTTCGCCCGCACTGTCACCACCGACGCGGCTTCAGCCGATTCCAATTCGGAAGTACTCACCCGGCACCGACTCGCTTTCGTTCCGGCGATCACCAATACGACTCCGGCGAATATCCCCGGATCGGCGTGTCCCCGAGTAGGGCCGAAAGTCCCCGTGCCGGGTGACCAGCGAAACGCTGAAGCCCGATCCGGGCGCGGGCCGACGTCCGCCCCCTCGGGTCGTGCAGGCAGGTTGATCGATAGACCTCTTATGGCGCGCCTGGCGTGGTCGGCGGGGTAATTCCGTTGTCCCGGGCTTCGATAGCCTTGACGGTCTTTCCGAGGGCCTGTCTCAAGACGCGTTTGCCGACGGTCCCGACCACGACTCCAAGGATTCGTCCCTTGAGGTTCTTACCCTCGCGCACCACGACGACATCCACGTCGGTCGTCCCATCAGGCCGACGAGTGAATGCATAGGTGTGACCCGAGTGGCCACCCCACACGTTCGAGTCGGTGGTCGTCATGACGACACGGTCGGGGTCTGACCAGTCGTAGTGCAGGCGTTCCCAGATGCCGTGCGAGCCCTCCGTGACGTCAGCTTCACGTCGGCCCTGGTCGTGCACCTCGAGATACTCGTCGGCGCTGTTGCCGAACAGCTGCGAGCGACCCGGCCCGAAATCGGTGAGCGCCGCCACGAACTGCTCCGGTGTCGAGCTCGTCGTCTCCTTGAAGTGGATGGTGGACATTGTTCGCTCCTTCGCTTTGGGGATGACTCCTTTGGGGGTGGCGACTCGGGGGCAAGGAGGTCCTTCTCGAGGTGTTCGCGCCCGCCGCAGATTGCGCCGACACCGGACCAGCACCGTCCGCCCGAGACGATTCGGATGGCGTGATCGCCCTCACCGTGCGCAGTGTCTTCCTATCGATGAGCATGATCTCCGGCACATGCCGGCGCAAGGCTTGGGCGCGATCGTGAGCATGTCTTCCGACTCCGGCCCTCCACACCGTCGCGATCCAACCGGCGGCCGATCACCGAGTTCACCCGCAGCGTGCGCTAGGGTTCGGACCCGTGTCCAAGCTGAGGCGGCGCGTGGTCGAGGCTGCGGAAGGGGCGCTGGCCCAACGCAAGTACGTGTCGGTGGTCGATGTGTTCGCTGTGCTGGGGTGGGTGCGATCCGGTCAGGTCGAGCGCTGGCGGCAGGGGCAGGTGCGGTCGTTGGAGCAAGTCACGGCGGTGGACGGGCGGCGGATGCACGAGGCGGCGGAACTGCTGGGCGAGTGGGCCCGCGAGCACGGGCTCACCGCGAGCACCGCCGCGTATCTGTCGAGCGGGCGCGATCGCGAGGCGCTGCGGTTCGTCGACAACGGCGACGACGCGGTGTTCCGGGTGCACTGGCTTTCGGGGGAGCTCAGCCCGGCGCGGCGCGAACAGGTCGTCCAACGCCAGAACCGCGCCCCGGATCTGACGGTGGTCGAGGCCGCGGGGCCGTGGACGTGCGCCGAATGCGCCGAGACCGGCCCGTATCTGATCACGTCCGCGGCGGGACCGCTGTGCCTGACCTGTTCGGACCTCGACCATCTCGAGTTCCTGCCCGCCGGGAACGCGGCGCTGAGCCGGCGCGCCAAGAAGGAGAGCACCCTCGCTGCCGTGGTAGTCGCCTTCAACCGGCGACGCAAGCGCTATGAACGGCTGGGCATCCTTGTCGAGGAGGCCGCCCTCACCCGTGCCGAACAGCAATGCCTGGCCGACGAGGAGGCCCGCTCCCGCCGCCGCGAACGCGACCGCGTCCGCCGCGCCGCCCAGGACATCGAATACCGCGCCCGCATGTCCGAGGAGATCCGGCGGCTGTTTCCCGGCTGCCCCGGCGACCGCGCCACCGAGATCGCCGAACACGCCGCCGTCCGTGGCAGCGGCCGCGTTGGCCGCACTGCCGCGGCGAAACTTCTATCCCCCGAAGCGCTCACCCTCGCCGTCATAGCCTCTATCCGCCATCGCGACACCGACTACGACCACCTCCTCATGACCGGCGTCTCCCGTGCGGAGGCCAGGACCCGTATCCGTCCCACCGTCGAGCACGTCCTCGAAGCCTGGCGCGGCTGAGAAACGCCGAGATCTCACCGAGGACGGCCACCCACCGGTGAGATCGCCCGCAGATCGGAAAGCATGACGGCGTCGAGGACGCGCGAGGTCGGCGTGGCGAAGCCGGCGTTTCGCGAGGACACTGAGGACGTAGCACCCAACTCGTCCCCAGGAGCACATGCGATGCCAACCAACGGGCCTTTCGGCATCGATCCGGAAGATTTCGAACGCGCACTGCGTGGGGCGGGAACCGAGCTCCGCGACCTGCTCGGGAAAGCCGGCGTATACCTGGATCGCGTAGATCACGCCAGCGTCAGCTCACTGGCGTCGCTGCTCGGTCAGTTCATCCAACCGGAACGGCCACGTCCGCCCGAACCCGAAGGCGAGACCACCGGTGCGACCGGCAGCGGCGTGTGGGCGATCTACAGCATCGACGACACCGGCGAGGCCAGGGTTGACCAGGTCTTTCCGAGCGAGCTCGAGGCCTTGCGCGCGCATCGGGACAACACCGATGCCCGCCGTCGGGTGCGGTTCCTGCCCTATGGGGTTCCGGCAAGTGTGTTGGATGCGCCCTGACGGCGCCGACTCGCTCCGATCTCGCACCAGCCGACCGGCCGCGGCGTGACCGGCCGATCGGCGTGCGGGCGCTCGGACTCACCGCGGCGGCTGGTTCCACTGCGGGTACTGGTGCGGCCCTTGGCCGCCGTGGCCTCCGGGTGCGGGCGGCGTCCGCGCCCCCGCTGCGGCGACCACCGTCGCGAGGGTGGCGGCGAATGCGGCGAGCGCGCACGGGATGGACAACCAGAAGGTGTCCTTGAAGAGGTATTCGTACTGTGCGGCAAAGAGCACCACTTCCACCATGCTGGATAGGAACATGCCCGCAGCCACCGCCGCGAGCGCGCGCAGCACGGGATATCGCGCGCCCATCCCAGCGAGCGCGCAGATACTGGTGAGTATCGCGAGCAGGATCATCAGCACGAGCATGATGTCGGACCAGAGAAAACGCGAACTCGAGGAGAAGAACACGTTGGCCACCCGAAAGACGATGGCGAGCAATGCGGCGACCAGCAGCAGACCGCCCGCGACTCGCTCCATCGCGCCGGCGCTCGCCGGGCGGCCCGGCGGACTGTAACCAGGCACGGACGGCACCGGAACCGGGGCGCCGTAGGGATGTGGCTGACCGAGGTAGGGATGCGGCTGACTCTGCTGCGGGTTCACTTGACCCCCATACGGATTCGCCTGGCCCGGCGGCCCGTACCCACCCGGCTGACCCGGCGGTATCGGATTCACCATCGTCGACACTCCTCCCCGGCCGTCCCGGCCGCACACTCGAACCGCTACGACGAAGGACCCTAGTGACTCCGGCCCCGCGGCGCCGCGTGTCGTCGGCATGGACGAGCTGTCCCAGGGCCACGTCGGTTTCGGCGGCGGCGCGGTATCCGGGCGCCTTTGTGCCTTGGGCGGCGCCGGTATGACACTCGGACGGTGTCCGTGCCCATTTGCCGTGGGCCGCAGCGCTGGATGTGAGCGCGCACTGAATCCGGCACACGACTCTGATGTGGGTGGAGCGGGGGTTCGGTATCGCGGTCGCCCGTGCGTTTGCCGGGCACAGCGACCGCACCCCGAGCCGCAGCTCGGCCACCCTCACCTCTGTGCCTGCGTCGCTGGTGGACCTGGCGGAGGCGGTGTCGGCGCTCACCGGGGAGGCGCATCCGCTCGCGGGTAGCCGTCGCCATCCGCCTGCGCCGCGAGCTCCGCGACCTCCGGCTGGTTCGCACCCGCGATGTATCGTGTGAGCCTATGAACACTCCGAGGTTGCGGATTCGCCACGATTTGTGTGTGGTGAAGGGGTGACCAACACTTCCGGAGACGCGTATCCCCTCGCGGACACGATGACCACCACGGTCGCGGCGCATGACGGCGCGACGGTGCTGACGGTGGCCGGGGAGGTCGATCTGGCGACAGCCCCCGCCCTGGAGAACGCGATCGAGGCCATCCTCAGCGGGAAGCCCGCGGCCCTGATCATCGACCTCACCGCGGTCAGCTTCCTCGCCTCGGCGGGCATGGCGACGCTCGTCGCCGCCCATCAACGTGCGGGCACGACGACCGCCATCGCCGTGGTCGCCGAAGGCCCGGCGACCAGCCGCCAGCTGAAGATGACCAGCCTGGACCAGGTGTTCGCGCTACATTCCACGCTGGACGCCGCGCTCGAGGCGCTGCGACAGAGCTGACCGGGACCGTCGCCGCCGTCGCACCGGCGACGGCGGCGACGGCTGCTCATACGAGCTCGCGCAGCTGCTCGATCAACTTGACCCGCTCGGCGGGGGTCGCCGCCATCGGGACGACATTCAAGACCGTGACCCCCGCCTCCCGGAAGGCCGCCACCCGCTCCTTGACGTAGCCCGCCGGACCGACCAGGGAGATGTCCCGCGCCAGCGCGTCCGGGACGGCCTTCGCCGCGGCCTCCTTCTCACCGGCCAGGTACAGCTCCTGGATGCGGTCGGCCTCCGCCCCGTAGCCGTACTTCGTGGCCAAGGCGTGGTAGAAGTTCTTGCCCTTGGCGCCCATGCCGCCGATGTACAGCGCCAGGTGTGGCTTCACGAACTCCAGCAGCGGCTCGACGTTGTCTCCGATGGCCAGCGCCGGACCGGCGAACACATCGAGGTCGCCGAGGGCGGGGTCACGCTTGGCCAGGCCCGCGTCGAGCGAATCGCCCCACACCTCCCGCGCCTTCTCCGGCAGGAAGAAGATCGGCTGCCAACCCTCGGCGATCTCGGCCGCCAGCTCCACGTTCTTCGGCCCGAGCGCGGCCAGCAGCACGGGAATACGATCCCGGACCGGGTGATTGATCAGCTTGAGCGGCTTGCCCAGCCCGGTTCCCTGCCCGGCGGGCAGCGGGATCTGATAGTGCTTGCCCTGGTATTCCAGGCGCTCGCGCCGCCACACCTTCCGGCAGATCTCCACCAGCTCCTTGGTGCGGCCGATCGGCGCGTCGTAGGGCACGCCGTGGAAGCCCTCGATCACCTGCGGACCCGACGCACCCAGGCCGAGCAGGAAGCGGCCGTCGGAGACGAAGTCCAGGCCCGCCGCGGTCATCGCGGTCAGGCTCGGGGTACGCGTATAGATCTGCAAGATGCCCGAGGCCAGCTCCAGACGCGTCGTCTTGGCCGCCAGGTAGCCGAGCGCGCTCACCGCGTCGAACGAGTACGCCTCGGGCACGAACACGATGTCCAGCCCCGCCCGCTCGAGGTCGGCGACTTCGTCCGCCGCCTCCTTGAAGCCCCCCGAGTAGTTGATGCTCAATCCGATCCGCATAGCACTCAACATAACGGCGACTATGCGCGGCCCGCGCACCGGCCACGCGAGAACACCTGTCAGGGCGTGGTCGCGCCCGGATCCGCCGGTGCGACGAGGTAGCGTCTACCCGTAGTCCTGCTCTCGCCGTAGAACGAAAGGCAACATCCCCGTGTCGCAGCCCAGCACGTCGTCCACGGACACTGCGCCGTCCTTCGGCGAGGTCGCCCTCGCGCAGTACCTGAACGATCTGGCCGCCAAGATCCCCGCACCGGGTGGCGGCGCGGTGGCCGCGCTGCACGCCGCGCAGGCCGCAGCGCTGGTGGCGATGGTGGCCCGCTACACCACCCGCGCCAAGGACGCAGACAACCGTCCCGTGGTCGACCGCATCATCGAGGCCGCCGACGCCGCCCGCGAGCGCGCCTTGGCGCTCGCCGACGCCGACGCCGCCGCGTTCACGGCAGTCGGCGCCGCCTACAAGCTGCCCAAGGACACTCCCGAGGAACGCGCCGCGCGCACCGCGGCGATCAACGCCGCGCTGATCGAAGCCGCCCGCGTCCCGGCCGCGGTCGTCGACGAGGCCGACGAGGTGCTGTCGCTGGCCGCGGAACTGTTCCCGATCGGAAACCCGAACGTGGTCACCGATATCGGTGCCGCCGCCGACGCCTGCCGTGCCGCCGCGGCCAGCTCGCAGCTCAACATCGAGATCAACGTGGTGTCACTGCCCGCGGCCGAGGGCGACCGATTCGCGCCCGTGCTGATCCGCATCGAGGAGCTGACCGCACGCGCCGACGCCCTGCACGCCGACGTCGTGCACGCGCTGCGCAAATAATTCCGCGCGCGTTCAGGCGGGCGGGTTCCTGACGACGAGCACGATCTTGCCGCGCACCCGGCCGGACTCGCTGATCCGATGGGCCTCTGCGATCTCCGCCAGCGGCAGGACCTGGTCGATCGTGGCGCGCAGATGCCCGCGTTCGACCATCGTGGCGATCTCGCGCAGCGAGACACCGGACGGCTCGACGTAGAAGCGCTCGTAACGCGGGTCGGCCTCCGCGTCCGACCCCTGCGTGTCGATCAATCTGCCTTCGGGGCGCAACACGGCCGCGGAGCGGGAACCGTATTCGCCGCCGACCAAATCGAGCACGATATCGACGTCACGGACCGCGGTGCCGAAATCGACCGCGGTGTAGTCGATCACCTCATCGGCTCCGAGCCCGCGCAGGTACGCGTGGTTGGCGGCCCGTGCGGTGCCGACCACGAATGCCCCGCGGTGCTTGGCGATCTGCACCGCTAGGTGCCCCACGCCGCCCGCGGCCGCGTGCACGAGCACACGCTGTCCGGCACGGAGCCCGGCCAGCGCCTGCCAAGCGGTCAGCGCTGCCGTCGGCAGTGCCGCCGCATGCACGAAGTCGCTGCTCCTCGGCTTCAACGCCAATGTATCGGCCTGCGCCACAACATATTCCGCGTTACCGCCGCCGAACACCATGCCGTACACCGGATCGCCCACCGCGAAGCCGTCCACCCCGGGACCGAGTTCGTCCACGACACCCGATAGGTCGAGCCCCAGAGTCAGCGGCGGATCACCCAGCCCGCCGATCAGCCCGGCGCGCACCTTCCAGTCGGCCGCGTTGACGCTGGTGGCGGCGACTCGCACCAGGACCTCCCCCGGTCCGGGCTTCGGCCGATCGACCTCGACCAGGTGAAGAACTTCCGGACCTCCGAACGCATTCTGCGTGATTGCGAGCATGCGACGATTCTGCGAGAGCCTGGTACCTTCTGGGAAGAAGGCACCTTCTTGATATCGAGGTACCCGATGGATACTGCCTGCGACTGGTCCGGGTCGCCCAGCCTGGTCGAGAGCTACTTGCACCATTGCCCCGCCCGGGACGTGCTCGCCGTCCTCGCCGACAAGTGGGTCATGCTCGTGCTCAGCGTCCTGCGCGACAACGACGGGCCGATCCGCTTCAACGAGCTACGCCGCCGCCTGGACGGGATCACCCAGAAGATGCTCACCCGCACGCTGCGCAACCTGGAACGCGAGGGGCTGGTGCGCCGCGCGGTCTACCCCACGGTGCCGCCGCGGGTGGAGTATTCCCTCACCGAACTCGGTTCCAGCATCGGTGCACTCAGCCACGCCATGGGCGTGTGGGCCGTCGAGCACCAGCATGAAATCCTTGCGGCGCGAGCCGAATTCGACGCCCGATCGGCGGCCGAACCGGAGCCGCTGCCCGCACGCCCGGCCCGCTGACCGAGCCGCCCCGGCATCGACGCCTGTTTCCTTCGCGGCCGAACGGGTAGGCGACCAGTGGTAGGCGAATCCTCCGCGCACAACCGGACCACGGATCGAATCCATCCGTGGCCGAGTTGATCATGCGGGCTTAGAATGTTCCTTGCCTACCACACCATCTCGAAGGGGTGGACGCCATGAGGAGCGCCATTCGGAACCTGTTCCTCGCGACCGTGATCGTGGCACTGGCCGCGTTCGGGTCGGGTGCGGCGGCAGCGACGGTGATCGGACGGCCATCGGCACCCGCCGTGGCGTCGATCGGCCCCTCGAACGGCCAGGTGGTGGGTGTCGCTCATCCCGTGACCATTCGCTTCGCCGCGCCCGTGACGGATCGCGCACGGACCGAACAATCTATCGACATCAGAACGACCCAGCCACTCGCGGGCACGCTCGCGTGGACCGGCGATCGCGAAGCGGTGTGGACGCCGAGCGGGTTCCTGCCCACCAACGCCCGCATCGCCGTCTCGGTCGGCGGCACACGCACGGAATTCCGGACCAACGCAGGCGTTTTCGGTGACGCCGATATGTCGGCGCACACGTTCACCGTCACCGTCGGTGGCACCGTCGTACGGACCATGCCCGCCTCGATGGGCAAGCCGGGCTGGGAAACGCCGTCGGGCACCTGGCCGGTTCTGGAGAAGTTCCGTTCGATCGTGTTCGACTCCCGGACCATCGGCATTCCGCTGAGCTCGCCGGAGGGCTACATCATCAACGGTGAATACGCCGAACGCCTCACGTGGAGCGGCGTTTTCATTCACTCCGCCCCGTGGTCGGTCGATCAGCAGGGTTATGCGAACGTCAGCCACGGTTGCATCAACCTCGCCCCCGACGACGCCGAATGGGTTTATTACACCCTCGGCATCGGAGACCCGGTGATCACGCACTGGTGAGCGGCATCCCACTGCGGCAAGGCTTTTCGACTGCAGGCCCGCTGCGGCTCCGCGCGGATGTGCCCCGATCAGGAACCCGGCAGTATTCTCCGGGGTGCGTGCGGCTCGGTGTAAGGACGCGGCACCGCGTCCCCGCAACCCGAGCATGCGGATAACCTGACCGGGACCTGATGAAGGGTGGGGCGATGGATCGACCGGAGATGAGCGCACGACCTGGCTACGACCGCGGGAATCGGGGCACAGCCGGGGGACATGGCAATCCGCCGCCGGGGGACGGCGAGGACTACCAGGGTGAGTGGTCCGCCTGGGTCGACCGGGGACCCGGCGCCGTGCAGCCGCCGCCACCGGGCCCCGCACCGGCACCCGAGCGCACGCCGTACGAGGACGAGTTCAGCGGGTTGATCGATCGCTCGGGCGCGCGGCGCGCGAGGCGTCGGTGGGCGGTACCGCTGCTCGGCACGCTCGGGGTCGCCGCTCTCGGATTCGCCGCCTACATGCAGTTCGCCACCGGCGGCTCGAGCCAGCCGACCGCAGCGGCCCCGTCCGCCCAGGCCACCGCGTCAGCGGCGACGCCGATCGCGCAGTGCCCGGCCGAGCGGGTCGGCAACCGGATCCAGGGCAACGGTGTGGGCGGTTTCGATTCCGGCCCTGCGGTGATCTTCGCCTTTCAGCACGCCTATTACGTGACGCGCTCCGGCGAGGAGGTCCGCACCACCACGACCGCCGACGCCGCCGTGCAGACCGCCGACGCCATCCAGCGGGGCATCGACTCCATCCCCGCAGGAACCACGCATTGCGTGGCCATCACCCCCGGAGCGTTCGCGGGCCAGTACGTCGTGGTCGTCACCGAACATCGCCCGGGACAACCTCCGGTCACCTACAACCCACAGCTCGTCACCACGACCAAGGACGGTCATCGCACGCTGATCAGCGCCATCGGTCGCGGCTGAATCCGCGCTCGCCCGTCCCGCGCAGCGGAGTCCGACGCGCGGGAACGACGAAGTGAGCGCTCAGGCTTTGCGGCCGGTTTCGGCGGCGGTGACCACGTGGCGCATGAGCAGGGCCGTGGTCACCGGGCCGACGCCGCCCGGAACGGGGCTCAGCCCGGCGGCCTTGCCGCGTACCGAGTCCGCGTCGACGTCGCCGACGATCTTGCCGTCGGGCGCCTCGTTGGTGCCGACGTCGATGACCACCGCGCCTTCGCGGACGTGCTTGCCGGAGATCAGGCCGATGCGGCCCGCCGCGGCGACGACCACGTCGGCGGTGACGGTGACGGCCGCCAGGTCGGCGGTGCGGGAATGGCAGACCGTGACCGTGGCGTCCTTGGCCAGCAGCAGCTGGGCGAGCGGCTTGCCGACGATGTTGGAGCGGCCGACGACCACGACGTGCCGGCCGGCGAGCGGGATCTCATGGTGGTCGAGCAGTTCCACCACGGCCTCGGAGGTGGCCGGGACGAAACCGTCCAACCCGGCCGCGAGCAGGCCGAGCGACAGCGGGCTCACGCCGTCCACGTCCTTGGTCGCGACGATCGCCGAGCTCACGTCGTCGAGGCCGACACCGGCCGGAAGGGGCGTCTGCAGCATGATCGCGTCGGTGGCCGGATCCTCGCCGCGCGCGGTGAGCTCCGCGCGGATCGCCGCGACGGTCGCGTCCGCACCGAGATCGACCGTGTCACAGACGATACCGAGCCGTTCGGCCGCCTTGCGCAGCGAGTTCACATACCAGGCGCTGGCCGGGTCGTCGTTCGCCACGACCAGCGCGAGACGCGGCGCGCCCGGGCCGTCGGTGAGCGCGGCGGCGCGAGCCTTGGTGTCGGCGTTGATGGCGGCGGCGAGTTCCTTGCCGGACAGCGAAACGGTATCCACGTCGACACAGCCTAATGGGCGCACCCGCCCGAAGTTCGCCGCCAGCCCCGCGCCGCGTCGCATCGGACCGAGTCAGTCGCAGACGCAGCCGAAAGAACTCTGTCTACAGCCCGCGCCGGACCGAGCGGAAGCCGCAGAAAGACACAGCCGGACAAATCCCCACAGACCCGCGCCGGACCGAGCGATGGCGAGCAGCCGCCTATTCCGACCTCCGGCCCGAGTCATCTGCGCTCCGTGTCGGCGGGTGGCTGGTAGACGCGCAACACCATCGCGACCCGTCCGGCAGTTCCCTTATGCCGGATTGGATCGCCCGTATGGTGATCTCTGTTTGCCCCAACTGACTGCTAGTGCGTGCCAAACCCGTTCCCAGCGGAAAGGTGTCGACTGTAGTGAAGATCTCGAGGCATGTGAAACTTCTCGTCGCGACGTCGTTCGCCGCGTTCTCCCTCACCGGTCTGGCCGGTGCTCCCGCGCACGCCGCGGACACCGCCGCCCTCTACAACTCCGCCCAGCGCCACTTCACCAACGGCGACGACGCGGCGGGCCGCGCCGACCTGCGCGCCCTCATCGGCGCCGACCCCAATGACGCGGAAGCGCTGTCGCTGCAGGCGATCTGGTCCGACTACGCGGGCGACCTGCCCGCGCTCATCGACGCGATGGTGCGGCTGCGCGTCGTCGATCCGGCCATGGCGCAGGGCACCGACAACGTGCTCGGCGCCGTCCGCGCCGCGGTCGGCACACTGCCGAATCCGCTGCCCGCACTGGCCGGGCCGCAGACGGGCATCGTCGTCCTCGGCTACGGCCTGCTCCCGGACGGGTCGCCGCGCCCGGAACTGGTGAGCCGGCTCACCGCCGCGTGGCTGCAGTCGATCGCTGCGCCGCTCTCGCCGATCGTCGTCACAGGCGGCAATCCGCAGAACGGCATCACCGAAGCCGAGGCCATGCGCCACTGGCTGGTCGTCCACGGTGTGCCCGCGGCACGGATCCACGTGGAGAGCGGCGCGGGCTCGACCGTGCAGAACGCCTTGTTCAGCACCCGGCTGCTCCGGGACATCGGTGCGACGAGCGCCATTTTGGTCACTTCGCCGAACCACATTCGCCGGGCTGTCGCCGATTTCATCGTCGCGGGCACCCGCGTGGTCGGAGCGACGACCTCGCTGGAACAGCTGGTGTCACAGCTACCCCCGCCCGGCAGGCCGTCACAACGCGGCATCTACCTCGACGCCACACGTACCTTCCAGCTGAGTACGTCACGCTGACCGGTGATCGGGACCCGACCGAGTGCGGGTCCCGATCACCCAGAAATGCGTTGGCGGAATCACCCGCGAACACGGCAGGATGGCGCGGTGACGTCAGCCGGAACCGATGTGGTCGCCCAGCTCCGCGCGGCGGGCTGTGTGTTCGCCGAGGAGGAGGCGCGGCTGCTGATCGCCGCGGCGGCGGAGACCGGCAACGCGCTCGAGGCGCTGGTCGCGCAGCGCGTGCACGGCACCCCGCTGGAGCATGTGCTCGGCTGGGCGGAGTTCCACGGGCTGCGGGTCTCCGTATCCCCCGGCGTTTTCGTGCCGCGCCAGCGCACCATGTTCCTGGTCGACCGCGCTGTCGAGCTGGTCCGCGCCAGGACGGGTCACCCGGTGATCGTCGACCTGTGCTGCGGCTCGGGCGCCTTAGGGATGGCGGCGGCCACGATCCTCGCGGCCGAGGGCCGCACCGTCACCCTCGCGGCCGCAGACATCGATCCGGTCGCGGTCGAGTGCGCCCGCCGCAACCTCACCCCGCTCGGCGCACCCGTCTACCGAGGCGACCTTTTCGACGCCCTGCCGGAGGAACTGCGCGGCTGCATCGACATCCTGCTCTGCAACACCCCCTACGTTCCCTCGGCGATGATCGCGCAGATGCCTCCGGAGGCCCGCGATCACGAACCGCGCACCACCCTCGACGGCGGATCCGACGGCCTCGACATCTTCCGCCGCGTCGCCGCCGACGCCCCCGCCTGGCTGGCTCCCGGCGGCCACCTACTGATCGAGTCCAGCGAGGACCAAGCGCCGCTCGCGCTGGCGGTCCTGAGCGAGCACGGCCTCGCGGGCGACGTCGCGGAATCCGGCGAGCACTACGCGACCGTGGTGATCGGCACCCGTCCTTCTGCGAGCTGGCCGCATATCAGTTCCAGCGGGGAAACCGTCGTATGACTTCTTGTATGACGCCTGCCTGATCGCCGGATCGAGATTGCCACCCGTCGCCGTTCGGAGTCCAAGCGTTGAGGTGAATCCCCACCCAGCGGCCTTCGCTGTCGATGAGGCAGCGTTCTTCTGCATTGCCCGAACAGATCGCTTCGACCAGGCCGAGCGCTGGAACTGGACGGCTGCTGTCTTCGGCGACGTAGTCCCAGACCATGTCGAAGCACCACCCGGTTTCTATTCGTGCCGCCTCATCATCGAAACGGGTGATCCTGATAGAGCAGGAATCATTGCCCTGCTTCGCTTTACGCGATGTCAGTAGCACCACGTCGGCGTAGAGGAACGTCTCGGCGTCGTACTTCACCGCGAGGTCACATAGGCCGACGACCAGTTCATCCCAGCCACCATGCTGGCTCACCGTCGTACTCCTCGTTCAGCCGCAGGGATTGGTAACAGTGTCTTCTTCTCGAGCTGCACGAATACTTCCAAGAAGTCGATGTCGGCGGTGCAGGAGATACGGCCTTTGCCGACGATCCATCCGGGCGACCCCTTCGAGTGGTGCGGGTTGTTCGCCTCCACGTGGCACGTCGCGTTCCCGTTTCCAGGTGCGGCCTCGGCGATGGCCGGTACCAGTCCCGGCGCGGCCAGAGTCGCAGCGACGAGCCCTGCGCTGATGGTGACCTTGCGTGTGTTCATTACATCCCCTCGATTAGTTTGCGGTGGAACAACTTCCGAATCCGCGCACTTGTTCGGACGCACCACAGCGTCCTCTGGCTCCAGCCAACTTCCACTCGCTACTACGATTCAGCACACGCCGTGGCCGCATAGTGCAATTCACGGCCGCCATCCGGGCGCTCTCGTGCACGAAGGTCATCAGCACTCTCGCGATGTGTCCGGCACCATGTGTCCGGCGTCGATCAGCGTTTGACGCGCCGCCGCCTTCCGCTGGCACTGATCGGCACGACATCCCCTGTGTCGCTGCATAGTGGCGTGCGCTTCCGACACACTCATCGGATGATCCGGTTCCTCGTGCACCCAGCCGCTCGGCCACGGCCGAGCGTCAACGGGCTTCGTCTGCTCAGCACGGATGCGCTCGCGGCGGCGTGCAGCCCGCCACTCGTCCTGCACTCGGTCGATGATTGCTTGCGCCGATGTTTCGTCCGGCTCGGCTTCCCTCCACCAGTTGAATCCCACCGCTTCTCCCCTGCTGATCGCTTGCCATTGGTGTGCACCCGCCGACGGGGACGAACGGTCGACCCGGCGGCGGGGCTGCGATCAGGGTCACATCAAGGGGCGTGCCGCGTCTGTGGCCGTTTGAGGTCGTGGCCACCGAGGGGACACATAATCCATTGCACGGCCGCTACTGGGCTTCCACGCACATCACGGCCGATCACCGCCTAGCCTCGAAACCATGAGCGCTGATCTCGGGGAACGGCTTAGATCCGTCCGCAAACGGCGGGGTCTCACGCAACCTGAACTCGCGGAAAGCTCGGGCATCTCGCTGTCGCTGATCAAGAAGGTCGAGCAGGGTGAACGCGAGGATGTCCGCATAGACACACTCCGGCGCCTCGCGGTCGCCCTCGGATGCCCACTGACAACCCTTCTCGGCCCGAACCCCCAGCCGCCCGAGAGCAGCAACAGTCACCGCCTCTGGCTGCCGACTCGCGAAGCGATCACCTCACCCGGCCCCGCTGAAAACACGGTAGAACTGCTTGGCGAGAGAAGTTTGGACGAGGCCCTGACCGCGGCCGTGAAGCTCTATCACGATAACGAGTACAACCAGCTCGCGCGCGTACTGCCGCGCCTGATCACCGATGGGAACTCGGCGACTCCGCTCCTGCGGTCGCGCATACTCCAACTCGCCGGATCAGTGATGGTCCAGACACGACAGCGGCAGTCCGCACGCGTCGCCCTGGAACGGTCACTCGCCGACGCCGAGGCAACCGGCAACGTCCTCGATGCAGCCTCCGCGGTGATCACTCTGTGCTGGCTGCTGCTCGTAGAACGACAGTTCGAGCAGGTCCGCGCACTCGCTACCCAGTGGGCCGACCGGGTGGAGCCTCGACTCTCGGTGGCGACGACCCGGGAAATATCGACCTGGGGATGGTTGCTACTGCGAGGCTCGGCCGCCGCGATCCGCGACAACCGGCCGGATGAGGCAGAAGACATGATGCGCCTCGCGCACGCCGCAGCGGTCGCGATCGGACGCGAGACCGGCGGGTACCACCAATATTGGACAACATTCGGGCCTGCCACCGTAGCGATGAAACGCGTCGAGAACGCTGTGGTGGACGATCGGCCGGACCTTGCCCTCCGGCTCGCGCGCAACGTACCGACAGGACTGCGATCGACCTCCGACAACCGCAACCGACATCTGCTCGACGTAGTCGCCGCTCATACCGAACTACGGCACTACGATGCGGCGTTCGAAGTATTGCTCCAGCTGTCGCGGGAGGCGCGTCCATGGCTGCTCGAGCATCGGATGGCGAAGGATCTACTCGGCCGGATCGTCGACAGGCGCAGAACCCTCACGGACGAGATGCGGCAGCTGTCCGACTTGCTCCAGCTCGAATACTAGCCAGCACAACATCTTCCATCCGAAACGACGGGCCATAATGCAGTGCTGCGCTATTTCTTGTTCTTGCGGCCGGTGAATTTGTCCATCGAGTGGTAGACGCCGACCGTGTCGAGGAACAGGTCGCGCAGCTTGATCGGGAGCAGGCCGGAGAGCGCCTTGTTCAGGCGGGAAGTCCAGGGCAGCACGACCAACGGGGTGCCGTTCTTCATCTCACGCCACGAGGTGTCCACCACGTCCTGCTGTTCCAGGATCGGGGTGAACCAGAAACCCTTGGCGCCCTCGAACATTCCGGTGTTGATGTAGGTCGGGCACACGGTGGTGACCTTCACGTGGTCGTGGCCCGCCTGCTCCAGTTCGATGCGCACCGAGTCCGACCAGCCCAGCGCCGCCCACTTGGATGCGGCGTAGACGCTCATGCGGGGATTCGACACCAGACCCGCCGACGAGGCGATGGTGAGCACCCGCGCCTCGCTGGCGCCCGCGACCATGGCGGGCAGGAACTCGAGCGTGACGTACATCGGGGCGAGCGAGTTGATCGCCATCGTCTTGTCGATGTCGGCGCGATTCTCGGTTTCCCAGAAGTAGCTGTTGCCGCGCACGATGCCGGCGTTGTTGACCAGGATATCGATGCCGCCGACCTGCTCCCGCACGGTCGCGGCCGCCTCGGCGATCGCGTCCGGCGCCGAGACGTCGACCACGTGATGGTGCACAGTGCCGCCGCGGCCGGTCAGTTCGGCGGCGGTCTCCTTCAGCGCGGTCTCGTTGATGTCCCACAGCACCACCGCGGCGGCGCCTTCGCGTACCGCCAGTTCGGCGAACAGCTTGCCGAGCCCCATCGCGGCTCCTGTGACCAGGACCCGCTTGCCCGCGACCGTGTTCATTTTCATCCGTCTATTTCCTGATCCGTGAGTCGTGCGAGTTACTTCTGCCGCAGCGCCTTCATCACGCCGAAGTACAGCGTCATGGTCTTTGCCCACATCGCTTCGGACATGCCGGGCAGCGGCGCGATCGGCAGCACCCGTTGCACCGCGATGGTCTGGGTGTCGATGTACTTCAGCAGGCCTTCGGGACCGTGCCTGCGCCCGGTGCCGGAGATGCCGAGCCCGCCGGAGGGCGCGTCGGCGCTGCCCCACGCGGCGATGAAGCCTTCGTTGACGTTCACCGAACCCGCGTTGATCCGCGCAGCGACCGCACGGCCGCGGGCGGTGTCCTTGGTCCACACGCTGGCGTTCAGGCCATAGGCGGTGTCGTTGGCCTGTTCGACGGCTTCATCGTCACTGCTCACCCGGTAGATCGACACCACGGGACCGAAGGTCTCCTCGCGGTGGACCGTCATACCCGGCCGCACCCCGGTGAGCACCGTCGGTTCGTGGAAGTACGGGCCGAGGTCCGGGCGCGCGCGACCGCCCGCCAGCACGGTGGCGCCCTTCGCGACCGCGTCGCCGACGTGCGCGGTGACCGTGTCGAGTTGTCGCTGGAAGGTCAGCGATCCCATGTCGTGGTCGTAGTTCAGCCCGGCGCCGAGCTCGAGCTTCTCGACGTGCCCGACGAATTCGGTGACGAAGCGGTCGTACACGCTGTCGTGGACATAGATCCGCTCCATCGACTCGCACAGCTGCCCGGCCGAGGCGAAGCAGGCGCGGATGGCGATCTTGGCCGCGCGTGACACATCCGCGTCGGCGAGCACGAGCAGCGGGTTCTTGCCGCCGAGTTCGAGCGAGTATCCGATCAGCCGCTCGCCCGCCTGCTGCGCGATGGTCCGGCCGGTCGCGCTGGAACCGGTGTAGTCGACATAGTCGGCGCGGGCGATCACCTCGCCGCCGATCACCGATCCGCGGCCGAGCACTGCCTGCCAGAGTCCGCGCGGCAACCCCGCGCGCACGGCGGCGTCGATGGCCCACAATGCGGTGAGCGCGGTCTGGTTGTCCGGGCGCGCCACCACGGCGTTGCCCGCGACGAGGGCGGGCAGCGCATCCGAGACGGCCAGGGCCAGCGGATAGTTCCATGGCGAGATGACCGCGACCACGCCCTTGGGTCGGTGCCGCACGTCGACCCGGGTGAGTACGGGAAGTACGCCGCGCGGCCTGCGCGTGGCCAGCAGCCGGCCGGCCACCGAGGCGTAGTACCTGGCGTTCACGGCCACGTCGCCGACCTCGTCGAACGCGTGTGCGCGCGACTTGCCCGTCTCGGTCTGCACTATGTCGAGGATGGTGTCCTGCTCGGCCAGCACGATGTCGTGGAACCGGCGCAGCACCGCGACCCGCTCACGGACCGGCCGCCGCGCCCACAGCCGCTGCGCTTCCCGCGCCGTCGCGAACGCGGTCTCGATGTCGGCGCTGGAGGACTGCGGCAGGTCGACGATCTTCGCGCCGGTCGCGG
>NZ_BDBA01000195.1 GCF_001612745.1 Nocardia amamiensis NBRC 102102
AGGCGCGCAGTGGAGCTCGAGCCTGGACAGCGGAATCAGCGGCGGTATCGATGCCGGTACGCACGCGACCTCCGGCCTGTCCGCGGGCCTCGACACCACGTCCGGGCTCGGTGGCGGACTGAACTCGACCGTCGGCGGCGCGGCGGACGCGGGCGCCGGACTCGCCGGCTCGGTGAGCGGCGCCACGCACGGTGCGGTGGACACCGGGGCGGGTCTCGGCGGCAGCGTCGGCTCGACCGCGCACACGTGGTCCTCGCTGGACGTGTCGAGCGCCTTCGGTTCGGGTCTGGACAGCACCACGGGTGGGCAGACCGACGCGGGCCTGTTCGGCGACGGCCACGCGGGCGCGGACCTCTCCGGTTCGACCAGTGCCGACCTGACGGGCGACACTTTCCTGCACTGACAGTTGACCGGTTCGTCGGAAAGAGGTCCATACCGCGATGGGGATGCCCGCGCCGAACGCCACACCACCGGCGGTACCGCTGCTGTCGGTACTCGGTGAAACCATCGCGGCGGCGCGCGCCGCGGGCCGCAACGATCTGGTCGGCCGCCTCGAGGTGGCTGCCGACCGGGTCCGTGACCCGCGCCGGCGCATCGTCGTCGCCGGGCAGCTGGACCAGGGGAAGAGCAGTTTCGTCAACGCGCTGCTGAACCTGGACATCTGCCCGGTCGGCGACGACGCCACCACCACGGTGCCGATGCTGCTGTCGCACGGCCCCGAGCCGCGAGCCGAACTGGTGCTCGCGGCGCACGGCGACTCCAGCGGCGCGGAGACCAGAGTCGCCGTGCCGATCGCGGAGATCGGTGCGATCGAGCCGCGATCTCCCCATGCGCAGGGGCGGCGGATCGTGCGCCTCGAAGTCCAGATTCCCAATGCGCTGCTGGCCGACGGCATCGTCCTGATCGACACTCCCGGTGTGGGCGGGCACGGCAACGCCCACGCCGCGGGTGTGCTCGGGCTGGTGCCCGCCGCGGACGCGGTGCTGGTGCTGTCGGACGCGTCGACCGAGCTCACCGAGCCGGAACTGGCCTTCCTGCGCCAAGTGCGCGAGCTGTGCCCGACGGTCGCGCTGCTGCTCACCAAGACCGACCTCTACCCGCACTGGCGCCAAGTGCACGAAGCCGATCTGGGCCACCTCGCGCGAGCTCGCCTCGACGTGCCGATGATCCCGGTGTCGTCGCTGCTGCGCAGCCACGCGATGCGGTTGCAGGACAGCCAGCTGGGTGTGGAATCCGGGTTCGGCGTGCTCTACCAATTCCTGCGCGACCAGGTCGTGGCACGTGACCAACTGGCCACCCGTGCCGCGGTCGCGCGTGATATCCGCTCCGCCGCAGAACATCTCGCGCTCGCGCTGGGCAGCGAGCTGGTCGCCGTCCGCGATCCGGCCCGAGGCGCGGCGGCGGTGCGGGAGCTGCAATCCGCCCGTGCCGCCGCCGAGGAGCTGCACCGCAGAACCGCGGCGTGGCAGCAGACCCTCGCCGACGGCATCACCGACTTGGCCGGGGATGTCGAGCACGATCTGCGCGACCGGTTGCGCACCATCGCCCGCAGCACCGAGGAATGGATCGACGAGCACGATCCCGGCAGGCACTGGGATCGCATCGCCGAACACCTCACCGGCACGGTCGACACCGCGCTCGGGGACAACCTGCTGTGGACCCACGCACGGGCGATCCAGCTCGCCGAACGGGTCGCCGAGCATTTCTCCGAGGTCGGCGCGGTCGACCTGCCGGACGTGCGGCCCGGCCTGCGCGCCGACACCGGCCGCGCCATCTCGGGCACGCTCGCCGATCTGGAGCCCGACATCGGTTTCGGCAGCAAGCTGCTCGTCGGCATGCGCGGCTCCTACGGCGGCGTGCTGATGGTGGGGCTGGCCAGTACCTTCGCCGGGCTCGCGCTGCTCAACCCGATTTCGATCGGTGCTGGACTCGTGGTGGGCGGCAAGGCTTTCCGGGACGACAAGCAGGCCAGGTTGGCCAAACGGCGCAACGAGGGGAAGGCGGCGGTGCGCCGCTTCGTCGACGACGTGGCGTTCCAGTCGGGCAAGGAGTCCAAGGATCGCCTGCACCGCATCCACCGCGCGCTGCGTGATCATTACGCGGGCGTCGCCGAGCGCAGCCTGCGCTCGATCGATGAGTCGCTGCGCGCCGCGCAGGAGGCGGCGACCATGGTCACCACGCACCGCGCCGAGCGTGGCGCACAGCTCGAACAGCAGCTGCGTGTGGTCGCCGAGCTGCGCCGTTATGCCGATGCCATGCAGACCGCGCTACCGATGGGACCCGCCGGTACGGTAGC